>NZ_CP150189.1:3664243-3989418 GCF_037965815.1 Aeribacillus sp. FSL K6-2833
CATACCTCAATAATTAGTATCATGCTTGCAAACAATGAAACTTTGTTACTTTTGCAGCTTGCGAAATACAAGAAAAAATTTTCATCGTCAACAGCCAATCAAAAACCTTCTATTATTCTTTATTAATGGAATAATGCCAAACTCCTTTTTCCATCTCCTTTCTAATTTTTCCGTTTAATTCCAAATAATCTAGATGTCCTATAATTTCAGACATCACAAGCGAAAACTGCTCCGAATACTTATTTCCATAATAGGCTTGGGCTAGACTGCTCGCGGTTGTTACCCCGTTTAAAATGAGATTCATAATTTTTTCTGCTTTTTTCTCAATCCCTTTTAATCTTTTATTTATTAAATCTTTCGGGTCTTGAATGAATACGCCGTGTCCCGGAAATACGAGATCGAGAGGCAAATCCGAAACTTTCTCTAAAGAATGTTTATGCTGGAGTAAAGTCGGCATCCGCCGTCCAAAAGAATCGGGTTCGACAAGTGCGTTGCTGGATATATGCTGAATCAGCAAATCACCTGAAATCATCCAACGATGCTTTGGATCATACAGCGCAATTTGATCCGGAGCATGTCCGGGCACCTCGATAATTTGAAAATCCAAATGGCTGCTCTCGACTGGAATGATCTCCGCTTGGATAGCAAGTTTTCTGTTTTTCACAATCGATTCTTTTAAATAATCGACCTGCTTTCTCCCTGCTTCATGACATCCCATTTCCTCATATAATTTAGAAAAAAACTCCACCCTCATCTCAAGAAATTGGCGGTCTCTCTTTAAGCGCGGGATCGCATTTTTGTGGGCATAAACTTGAATGGGGTGATCCGCAATGATTCGATTCACTAATCCGACATGATCTATATGGTTGTGAGTTAAAATGATTTCGGTTAAGTCATGCAAAGCCAACCCGTTTTTTTGCAGCGTTTCCAACAATGCATTCCAACAAGCCTCATGATCCAAACCAGCATCTATTAAAGCAAGGGATTCTTTTGCTTTCACTAAAAAAAAGTTGATCGTTCTTAAATTAGACGGAACATCGACGATAATCGGGATGATTTCATAATTTTGCTTGCGAAGCTCCATATTTTTACTCCCCCTTTGTTTTGACGAACCAAATAAACCGCTTAAAACCCCCGACTTTAAAATTTGATACAAAGCGAAAAAAAGAGTTATGTGATTTGTTTCAGTCCTTGCAGTGCAGACGCTTACTTTAACCAAATCCCCATTTTTGCCATACCCTTTGGAAAATTTAGAACTGTATAAACATATTATATGTTTTTTTAAAAAGGTTTGTAAAAGAGAGGCTGCCAATTTATTTTCCATTTGTAACATGTAAGGCAATAACAAATATAGATCCGGTAGTACGGCCGCTGATTTCACGCTAATTTTACATCAAAAATCCCCATCGCCAACCGGCCGATAAGGTACTGTAAATTGACGCGCTTCATATTAAATACCAAAGCTCTTTACTGAGAAATAAATAACCCTCTTCCTTATTTTCAATGGAAAAGGGAAATCTGCTTGAACATTAAAATTCATAAATTCTTTTTTACATGTTGATCTAGGTCCGAAACAGGCAAAAGAACTAGCAGCTTCTTGCTAGCATTCTTATACATAAAATAAATCCGGTCGAATGAAAAAACGATTCAACCGGAATTAGTTTTTCAATAATTTCTGAATATCTTGCTCAAAATCAATCGGTTCGTCCCATGGTTCATATCTATTCACGACTTGGCCGTTTTCATCAATTAAATATTTTGTAAAATTCCATTTAATATCGTTGCCAACCAGCCATTCAGGGTATTCATTCGCTAGTTTGATTTTTAATAGTTTTTCTGCCGTATTCGATTCATCAAATCCGCGGAACGGCGCCTCATTTTTCAAATATTCGAATAATGGATGAGCGTTTTTTCCGTTCACGTCGATTTTTGCAAACATCGGGAATGTAACGCCATAATTTAATTGGCAAAAAGAAGCTGCTTCATCGCTTGTTCCCGGCTCCTGTTGATCAAACTGGTTGCATGGAAATCCTAGTATTTCAAAACCTTGATCATGAAATTTTTTATACAGCTTTTGCAGTTCTTCAAACTGGTATGTAAATCGACATTTACTAGCGGTGTTCACCACTAAGAGCACTTGACCTTTAAATTCTGCTAAAGAAACTTTTTCGCCGTTTGCTTTTTCTACTTCAAATTGATAAATAGACATAGGAAACACCTCTTTATCTATTATTAAGTTATAATTATTATAATATAAAAATATTATCACGCAAAAAAATTGCTCTCAGTTACAAATTTGGAAACTTTTTCCTGAATCAAAAAGAAGGTGAATGCCCGCCTATTTTTTCAATTTGAAGCATTGATGTTTTTAGAATGGCTGCCTTTGTCCTCCTTTACTATAAAAATTTGGGAGCTCTCGGCGGAATCCATTAATTTTTGAAAATATATGTTTCCTCTTTGTAAATAACTCGAGCCTTCACAAGTATTGATTATTTTCCGGCGCTCGCATTTAAGTTGTAATTAGATACACTCACTAATTCCTTCATTCATTTCTTGTGTTAAAGTGATAAAGTAAGCAGGCAAAAGTTCTCCTTCAACCGTTCCATACTTATAAGTATTCAACCACTAGTGCCAGCTGGACTTTTTGTCCAATCTTTCCTTTCATCTTAAGCTCCCGCCTGCAGATCAACATAATCTTTGAGTTGGCTTGAATGGACAGTGAACAAATCCCATCTAACCAAAGAAGATTTGGAATTTTTCTTACTAATTATGCCAATTTAATTGTACCTCAAATCTTCCATATAGAAAATGATTCCGAACAACCTGCGTGACTTTTTCTTATTTTCAATGTTGTCAAGGCGTAGTGATCATAAATTATTGCCGGCAAGCAAACTGCTGTTAAGAGAAAGGATTAAAAAGCAAAAAAAACCGGGCGAAAAAATGGGTGCCCGGTTTGCTGTCTTATTTACTTGTTTCACTTAAATCTTTCACAGTTTATCCATTGAAGCTGCAAAAAATCTTTTATGTATATGATTCATTCACTGAATCTATTCAGCCTCATTTTTCTCTCCTATTTGAAAAAAGTCGGATGAATAGCCGTTACGAATGGAAAGCATCAAAATTTTTATTCACTTGCAATCTTTATTTCGGTATTCAATCCAATTTCAGGGATATCTTTATTTTCCAAGTACAAAGTGCCCGGCAGTTCCGGTGTTGTCGATCCGTCAAAGCGCAAAGTAATATGCCCCAATGTTGTTAAGTTTCTTTGCACAGCATCGCCGACAGACGTGATTTCAAATTTTTCATTATTAATATAAAGCTTCTGTCCAGCTTGAATGACTCCTTCCGCCTTTACGACATCAATGACATAACAAAAATCTTTCAGATCCTGTGGAGCTTCATTGCCAAATAAAATAATCATTTTCTCTTTCAAAAAATGATCAGCCATTGTTCCGATTCCTTTTATTTTATTCTTATAAATGATTGTCATAAAGTCGGCACAAACCTGTTGCGGTTGTGCCTTCCCTCCCATATGTCAGATTTTTGCAAAACTCATGATGTTATGATCAGAAAATTTACGAATCATAAAGTCCGAAGCTTGCCAGCCAAGCGACAAACACCCTTGGAACCCCGATTAAGAATCTTGAATAAAGGACGGACGGTACACCGACCTCTACTGTTTCAGGTTCCGCTTCTGCAAGTCCTAAACCTACAGGTATAAAGTCACAGGCGTTTTGCGTATTGATGGCAAACAATGCTGGCAGCGCCAAGTTTGGCGGGATATTCCCTTTGCCAATTTCCACTCCAATCAGCGTCCCGATAATCTGAGCGATTACTGCTCCAGGTCCAAGCAAAGGTGATAAAAATGGCAGCGAGCAGATAAACCCGATTAAGAGCAATCCCCATATATCGCCAGCCAGCGGCGACATGATCTTGGCAAATACGTTTCCGATTCCTGAACCTTGAATAATTCCAATCAGCAATGATACAAAAGCCATGAACGGAATAATCGTGTTAATCATTGTTTGCACTGCTTCACGTCCTGCTTGATAGAACGTGCTAATGACTTTTCCTGCGCCAAGTCCAATTTTCGTTAGTAAGTTTTTATTGGAGCTTGCTGCCATTGTTTCAGAAATCTTTTTATCACTGCTATATTTAAACTCTCTTTCAGGTTTTTCTTCCGGGATTTTTTCTTCAGCCGGAGCCGCCTCTCTAGCACTCTCTTCAACGGGCTGAATTTGATCCAACCCCACATCTGAAACGTAAATATCTTCCGTAATATATTGGGCCAACGGTCCGCTTTTTCCTGTTGGCATAATATTGACAGTTGGAATGCGTTTTTGCGGATAGATGCCGCAGCGTAATGTACCGCCGCAATCAATAATTGCAAGCGCAATCTCTTCATCCGGTACTGATGTTTTAAAACCGTTGACCGGCTCGGCACCTGTCAGTTCAGCAATTTTGTCTACAATTTCAGGCTTTGCTCCTCCGGTAATATAAACAATTTTATTTCTTTTTTCCGTCGGTGTAATGATGAGCGGTCCGCCAAAACCGCCGCTGCCCTTCACAATTTTTATCGACCGATATTTAGCCATTTCCCATTCCTCCTCCTTTTCTAACGATGATGTAACGTTACTTCTGTTTTCAATTTAATATTTTGCTGTTTTTCTACTATTCTTGTTGTAAAATCTGTAATCCAGCCTGCGAAGAAGTTCATCACGAGACCGACAAGGAAATAACGGACAGCCAATTCTGCAGTGCTCAAACCTAGTTTCTCAATTCCAGCCGCAATACCGAGCCAAATAAATAATTCCCCTGGGTTTATATGTGGAAATAAACCGTTGCTGGTATGGCAAAAATATGCACCTGAAGCGAAATAGCTCGGTTTATATCTTTCCGGCAAAAAACGTCCTAATGACAACGCCATTGGATTCCCTAGCATAAATGAACCGACAAGCGGCAAGACTAAATATCTTAACAACGGGTTTTTAGAAGATGCCATCGCAAGTTTATTGACCCGCTTTTCTCCAATAAGCTGAATGAATGTATTCATACAAACCATCAATAGCAACACAAGCGGAACAATGCTTTGCATCCACGAAATAAATGTTTCTGCGCCAGTTTTAAACAAATTCATAAAACCTTCAGCAATCGTAACAATAATATCCACGTTCCTCACCTCTTCATGATTTTTTTACCGAAACAATGTTTTCTGCCTGCATCATGATTCGTTTAAAGATACTCGGCTTTTCGGGAATTTCCCCGCCGCTCATAATAATCTTATAATTGCTGACCGCATCCAAAATAGCTGATTTCAATAGCTTGTTGCAATGAGCCATATCGGCTTCTCCAAGCGTTTTTATATTTTTGCCCGTAAAGCCTTTCAATTCCCGAACTTTCGCTAAAACTGTAACCCCTTGTATTTTCATTGCTTTCAGAATCTTCCCGCTGTCGGAAACGGCAAATAATACAATGGTGCCCGCCCGAATTCTGCCGGGGCGCTTTCCGATTGCCACTTTTCCAATCTTTCGCAGCTCTATATACGCTTTGGCAAAATGTTTAATTTGAAAATAACCTAATGCCAATTGCACGATAAATGCTCCTGCTATAAAAAGCATAATGATGATCAATTGCATCCTATCACATCCCTAAGATTGATGATGAACTGCTTGCTTGTTCGAGGTATTTTGTAAAATCTTCGTAGCTGGCTGCACCGGCCAATTCCTCTACCTGTTTCTGATCAGAGGCGATTTTGATGATTTCATCGTAAATTTTAATCAGGAGGCTTGCATCATTATCGGCTTTTTCCGGTATTCCCAACAGAAAGACAAGCTTGATTTCCTTCCCGTCAACCACTGCTTTTTCAGGAAAAACACCGATCGCCATTTCAATCTGATTGGACTTGTAGTTAACTGTATGCGGCAAGGATATATACCGGTCAAAAACCATTGATCCTTTCTCTTCCCTTTCTCTCAGCCTCTCTTTAAACCCTTCGTCCAAATAGCCTTTCTTGACTAAAACGTCGATCATATCATTCACATTTTCGTGGTAGCCTTTATTTGTATCTAAGACGAAGAATTTATCTTTGTTGAGTAAAAGTTTTAAAATTGAACGGTGATTGCCAAAATCTTTCATTTTAAATTTTTTCCGATAGGTCATCTTTTCTATTTGCCTGGAAACATTCGCTTCGTCAAAGATTTCGTTAATTATGATGACAGGTGGATCAATTGCAAAATGAAGCTTTACTGTTGAAAAGACCATATCGTATTGATTCAAAAGCTCTTTTGAAACTTCAATTTCAGAGTAAATATCAATTTGAGTATTTGGATTTAATATGCGCTGCAGTTGAATAGAGACTAATTTGGCAGATCCCCGCCCGGTTCCGCAAATGACTGCAACTTTTTTTAATGCTCTCGTTATTTCATCATGTTGGGCAATGAATACTCCGAAATACAAGGATAGGTAGCCAAGCTCATCTTCAGGAACCTTCAGTCCATACTCTTTCTCAATTACTTGCCCGGCAATTTCGGCCAATTTAAAGGCGACAGGATACTTCTCCTTCACATCAGCCAGCTGCGGATTTTTCAAACGCACATCAAACATCAAGCGGTTCAGCATAAAGGTTAAATGATACAGAATATCTTTGAAAAATGTTTCATTTTCGAAAATAATGCTTTTATCAAACCCTACTTGTTCGATTATTAAGTCCAAGAGACGTTTAATATCGTCGGAAATTGTAATATCTGCAATTGTTCGAATGTTTGTCGGCGTTCTTCTTCCCGCGATCGGCAATGTTATAAACAGTATTTCAGGTTGTGAAATTTCAACCGGCAAATGCCGTTCGATTACGGAAACGATTTCTGAAGCAATCGAATAGTCCTGTGTATTTAATAGTTTGTTATATTTTTCATCCAATTCCGTAAGAGGATGATTTTTTATAAAACGATCCAACATGACAATAATAAATTGCATTAACTTTTTTTGGGTGGTAGACTCTAAATTGTAGTGATTGGCAATCTTCATTATTTCTTCTTTAATATCTTCATCCAGCGGGTAATCCCCGTATAAATAGTCATAGACGTTATCTAATATAAAAAAACGGATATCCAGTTCATTTCCTTTTAGGCTCATCCCGCTGTTCGGTTTTCCATGAATGGCTAAATTGTAAGATTCCAACGCTACGGCAGCTTTTTTTATTTCATTTACAAGAGTTGTTCTCCCCAGATTCATGTCAAAAGCGAGCTCATCCAGCGTATTCCTTCCTTTGCTGTTGATTAATCGATCAATGATAAAAGCGATACGCCTTTGTGATGAATCCAGCATGTTTTTCTTCTTAGAAACGGTTTCAATGAAATCATCAAACCTATGCCCATCTTCAATAAACAAATGGTAGCCTTTTCCCTTTTCGTTTTTGATGGCTGCAATCCCATTCAGTTCACTGTTAAGTAGCTTAATATAATTGCGGATTGTTCTCGTGCTGACCCCCAATGAGTTGGCAAGATAATCCAAAGAACAATAGGATTTTTTTTGAAACGTTTCTAGCATTTGAACAACACGGCCATCAATTGTAAAATCCAACAATATTCACCACCTTTTACGTAAAAATAAAGTGACATAGTTTCGTCTATCAGTCAAAGGTAGTGATTGGAATTTTGTGATATTTCGTTATAGGACCATTTTTTTAGGCTGCTGTGATCTTAACCGCGGGATTTGCCTCCAGAAATATTAACTGTCGTACCAGTAATATAACTTGCACGGTCTGAAGCCAAGTAAGAAACTAAATCGGCTATTTCTTTTAGTTTACCCGGACGCCCAAGAGGAATGGAATTGCTGTAATCCGTTGACAATTGATCAACTGTGACGCCTCGAGTATAGGCAAGCGCTTCATTATAAGCATCTGACGTCAAGCCTGTCGGTTCGTTGATGCCAGGCGCCACCGCAACAACTCGGATATTGTATTTGCCGAGTTCTTTTGCCCACGAACGAGTGAAAGCTATTAATGCTCCCTTTGTCGCGGCATAGCAGCTTTGTCCAGATGATCCTTCCTGTCCGGCTTCGGAAGCAATATTGATAATAACTCCTTTATTTTGTTTAATCATTTCCCTGGCAGACGCCTGTGCACAAAGGTAAGGACCTTTTTGATTGACAGCTACCATAAAGTCAAAATCTTTCTCATTCAACTCGTATTCAGGTTTTTCACCTTTGACATCGACTAACAGTCTTGGCAGGTTGACTCCGGCATTATTTACTAAAATATCGACTGAGCCGAATAATTTCACGGTTTCGGCCACCATTTTGTCAACGCTTTCTTTTTTTGTAACGTCACATTTTAGAAAATAAGAACCATTATCTTGCGGTCCTTCTTCTCCATTTAAATCGGCTACAACAACTTTTGCCCCATTTCGGATCAGTTCGTTTGTGATATGTAATCCGATCCCGGAAGCGCCGCCTGTTACAATCGCCACCTTTCCTTCTAATTCAAGCCATGAGTCACTCATTACGATCTCCTCCTTTTGATCTAGTCTCTGCTCATTAGATGCTTTTAGTGTAAAATGTTTTAACCTTTTATTTAATACACAGTTTTTCACTTAAAATTGAAAAGTGGTGCATGAGCGGACAAAACGGTGGAAACAGATTGGAGCTGTAGAAATGAAAGAAAGTCTTACCTGCTTTCAAGGGTGGCTATAAGCCAAAAGACATATAAAAGTACGGAGTAACGAGAAAAAGACGTTCAACGTTCCAGAAGAAATACCGTAATGAACGCAAGCGCACGACGTAACGAAGCGATATTCGTTCATGAAAGCAAAATGGTGTAAACCGCACGCTTTCAGCAGCTGATAAATATATGAATGAATCGGATTGTTTTATTTTTATTGCATGAATTTTAGACTACAGGAAATCTATCATTTATTAACGAAAAAATAATCTTTCTTATCAAATGAAGGATTAGACTATAAATCCCTAATTTTTAGTCAAAAAACGATGCAAAACTTATCATTTCAAAGGCAATGGGTGTTGAACCACGATTGTATTCCTCCTTGTATTCACTAACGGGAAGCAGTCTTCATGTTTTCATTTTTACACTATCAAATGTGTGGACTGAATTTGCAAGATTTAATGCTTTTGAATTACTCTAAATTGCTGATTTTTATTTACATAATATTACAAAAAAGTTTATTCTGGCATCATACGTAAGGGAATAAGACAAGCTTAATTACTTGTGAGCGGCAAAATAGACTTATAGGAATATTAAGTGAGGTCATCATTTATATACCTACTAATGCCCAATTAGGAATTAGACTAGTTTTAAATGAATATAGATTCAGGAGTGAAAAGATTGCGTAACATTATTTTATTATTCATTATGTTTTTTTGGTTGGCTGCAATAATGTAAATGAATTAAAGAAAGATGAGAAAACTGCAAGTTACGGAAATTTTGAGCTGAAATTAAAAGTCCCCAAAGTGGTTAAAAACAAACAAGAATTTGATATCATTGCAGCTTTTAAAAATAACGGAGCTGAAACAACTTTATTTCATAGTAAACCAATAATAGAATCATTCATTATAAAGGATAAGCGAGGTGAAGTAATTTATTCAAAAGATTAAACCTCAAACAGAGTTTTATATAAAGACGAAATCAAGCCTAATCAAAAATTTGAGGAGAAATTTCATATAGCTATAGATAAAACGGGAACATATTATGTAGCAGTCAACACTTCCAAATTATCTGAGAGCGAGGATGTTGAAGGCAAAAGATTTTCCATGAAGAACATAAAAATAAATGTTGAACAACAACATATAAGCAATCTTACAAATTAAACCCGGCTTTTATTATGATCCCTCTTATGCAGACAGTTAGGAAAAAGTTTAACCTTCGTTTTCTGCAAGAAAAAAATACAGAGTGTTGCAGTATATCTTTATCAAAATTTTGAATAAATGTATATGTGATCTATCCATCAAGGGCTTGGCGTAAATCCTCTGTAGCCATGATTCTTTAGTCAAGCGCCAGCTTCAACAGTTTTGGCAAAACCAAAAAAGGTTATCATGGCTCCTCCTCCATGTAAAGCCCCATTGCATATCACTGCATAAGGATTTTGCAATTCTCTGCACTTTTATTTTGCAAAAAACACCTAACCTGTCTCACAGAGGGATTTTTCACGGAAATAAAAGGATAAATATACTGATGAGTTTCAATGATGGTTGTTTAGGAATCTTAAACAGGAACGACGTTTAGCTAAAAAATTTCTTGAAATATTCGTCAGTAGGTTAAAAAATGCGAAACCTCAAAAAAGATTGATCAAAAGCATTTGCAGACCAGAGGAAACTTTTATCGTACTGCCTGAAGGCCACATTTCGTATAGCCTTTTTAAACATCTACTCTACTATCGGAAATGACAAAATAACCGATGTTCCTTGCCCTTCTTCACTTTCAATTTTCATCGTCCCGTTATGTAAAGCAACAATTTGTTTGACGATGGAAAGCCCGAGGCCTGTTCCCCCTGTTTCTCTTGAACGCGATTTATCTGTCCGGTAAAAACGTTCCCCTATACGATCCAATTCTTTTTTCGGTATGCCTATTCCATTATCCCGAACGATAACAACAGCCCGCTTCTCTTTCTGATACAATGCAATGTTGATCATCCCGTTTTCGAAGGAATACTTAATGGCATTGTCAATCACATTACAAAAAACTTGATGCAGCCGGTTCATATCTCCCATAATGATGATTTCATCATCTAAATCTGTTTTGATGGATATATTCCTTTTCTTCAGCGCAGGCGCAAACAGTTCTAATGAATCAAGAATCAATTGGGAAAAGGCGATCGGCTCTGCTTCAAGAGTCATATCTTTGTTTTCCAGCTCATTTAATTGTAATAAGTCGTTTATGAGCTTCTGCATTCGCGTTGTTTCTTTATTGATGAGCAGAAGATGATTTTTCGCCTCTTCTTTTGATGAATAAGCTTCATCCAGCAAGATTTGCGTGTATCCTCCAATATATGTGAGAGGGGTTCTTAATTCATGAGCCACGTTGGATAAAAATTCTTTCTTGCGCTCGTCTTGTTTTTCAAGAGATTCCGTCATTTTGTTGAAGGCGCTCGCCAATTCTCCTATATCATCTGACGTTTGGATAGGAACTCTTTTAGAAAAATTTCCGCGGCTGATCTCTTTTGCAATCGTTTGAATAGTTCGCAGCGAACGAAAGATCGAATGAATTGAGTACGTGATAACAAAATAGATCAATACGAAAAAGATTAAACCGAACAAGATTAAAATCGGAATCCCTTTACTAAAAACCTCTGGTATTTCGGCTAAAGGAATATAAATATATATAAAACCTATTAAGTTCTGTTCGTGGGTTAGCGGGAATATTGCTCCGACAATCTTTCGATCCAATTCATGAACATAGCCCTCTTTAACTACGTATTGCCCGGATGAGAGCTTTTTCTCATCTTCTTGACTGATCAGATGTTTGTAATCAATTTGATACGGAAAATGTTGATGAAGCTCATCTAATTGATCAACAGCTATTACTTCATAAGGTGAAATGAGATTATACCATTCAATTTTTTCTTTAATATCTTCACTAAGCGAGCCGTAATGAAAGTGAGCAGCTGTCTGCTTTCCTTCAAAAATAAGCCGCTCTTTCACACTGCGAATGTAAAGCTCTTTATATAGGAAGTGAATGAACAGAAAAGAAAACAAGATGGAAAAAATAATGCTGATGAAAAAGAGCAGCAATACTTTTTGACTAACTGAAAAATGTTTTATTTTTTTCAAGACGGCACCTCAAACTTGTAACCGATTCCCCAAACGGTTTGAATTAGATGGCTGTGCTCCTTTAATTTTAGACGAATCGTTTTAATATGAGTATCAACGGTTCGTTCACTTCCTGCATAATCGGAATCCCATATTTGGTCAAGCAATTGACCACGTGTAAATACTTTTCCTTTATTTTTGGCTAAAAGGAATAATAGATCAAATTCTTTTTGTGTGAGCGCAAGCCTGCGGCCTTCAACAGTGGCAATCCGGCCTTGAAGATCAAATTGCAACGGTCCAATAGCTGCTATTTTTACATCGCTTGCAATTCGATGTGTTCTGCGAAAAATCACTTCCATACGCGCCAAAAGCTCTGAAGGATGAAAAGGTTTTACTATATAGTCATCTCCCCCAATCTTTAAACCTTTCACCTTATCTTCCTCATTCCCTTTTGCCGTTAAAAAAATGACTGGAGAATCAATTTGAAGATATTGCCGCATTTCCTCGACTAAAGTAAAACCATCAATGTAAGGCATCATGACATCAACGATCAGCATATCCGGGTTTTCCTTTTTTAATCTTTCAAGTGCTTCAAACCCGTCTTTTGCTTCCAAACATATATATCCTTCTCTTGTCAAATACGTTCTAATCAGCTTTCGCATCTTTTCTTCATCATCAACGATTAACACCTTTAAAGACATCAGCCACTTGACACCTTCTCTCAACTTATTAAATGAATTTTCTAATTTATTAATTATAACCAGAAATTATGAAATTTGTTTGAAGTTTTTCATAAATTTGTCCTAGTAAGCTCCGAGCGATAGAAAGGCAAGCAAATGCTTCACATGACTGTCCATCATGTTTAGACCTCCTGCGATTGGATTTGACAAATTGCCAATTTTAAAAGCAAAGGCCAGTAAATGAATGTAAGAAAGGAAACAAATGTAAAAAAATATCCAAATAGGCTTCATAGTTTTCACACAATTATACGCTAACCTTCAATTAGAACAATGACACTGAAAAAAGGATTCCGTCATGAAAAAATTATGGTATTTAATCGTTTTTTTGATGCTTTTTTGGACACATCCATCCAGCATCCATGCCGAAAGCACATTGCAATATCTGATTGATCAAGCTCCAGAGCACTCAATCGTGAGAATACCGAGAGGCGTTTATCATGAATCAATTGTGCTCTCAAAACCTGTTACGTTACAAGGAAATGGACAAGTAACCATTCAATCCTGCCGTAAAGAACCCGTCATCTCCATCAAAGGTCAACGCGTTTCAGTAAAAAACGTAACGGTCATTCAATGCAGCCAAGAGAAAAACGCTGCCGCTATACAAGTATCAGGAAATCATCACCGAATTGAACACGTTCATATTCGTACAAAGGGGATCGGGTTAAAGCTTGAACACGCCTATCACACCGTCATCACACAAAGCTCGATAAAAGGTGAAAAACAACATAACGGGATTGATTTATGGAAGTCAGAACAAAATGTCATTGAAAAAGTCAGAATCGAAAAAGTGAGAGATGGGATTTATATGGAGCAAAGCGATTATACAACGGCCGTCCAAAACCTCATCCAGCAATCAAATTACGGCATACACATTATGTATTCTGACCACATAACAATTCAAAAAAACATTTCCAAAAATAACGTGGCAGGAGCGATGGTCATGGAAACAAAGGGTGGAAAAATCGAAAATAATGAATTCATTTTTAACAACCGCAATGTTCATGCTCAGGGGATTCTTTTATTTGATGCGACAGAGACAAAGGTGGTTCGCAATAATATTTCTTATAATCGAGTTGGTATTTTGGCCGAAAGCGCCTCCAATAACCTTATTTTATCCAATGAAGTGCGTGGGAATTTTATTGGCATTCAATTCAAAGAGGCGAACGGAAACATCGTTTCAAACAATACGTTTATTAGCAATGTAAATGAAGCTCAAGCTTTGAGCAGCTCGGACAATGAAGTGAAAAGGAATTATTGGGACGCCTCTCTAAAGCTTGATGCCGATGGATCCGGTTATAGCGACATACCTTATAAAACGAATCCGTTCTTTTTAAGTTTGACGAAGGATATTCCAGAATACCAGCTGTTTTTCCATTCACCAGGCATGGTTGTATTGCAAAAATTATGGAAAAGTCCAGACAATGAAGCGATGACGGATGACTCGCCGCTTATGACAGCTAAAATACAAGATGAATCAAAGTCATCTTCTGGAGTGATCATTGTTTTCAGTCTTCTCTTGTTTTTAGGAAGCATTACTTTATGGAGGATAGGGAGGAAAAAAGAGGATGCGTAAAATGTATTTCATTTTCATGTTATGCGCTCTACTGATTATCACTGCTGCGTGCGGAAAAAAGGAAGTGTCGCCAAGAGCCATTGATGAAAAAAACGATAAATGCGCTCAATGTAACATGGCTGTAATGGATAATCAGTTTGCAACACAGCTTATTTTAAAAAATGGCAAAACATTAGTTTTTGATGATATCGGATGTATGTATAAATGGAAAAGCGAAAATAAAAATGAAAACATCGAAGCGGAATTCGTCAGAGATTATCATTCGAAAGAATGGGTTGAATCTGATAAAGCAACCTACGTGTATGATCAATCGATACGGACGCCAATGGCCTACAACGTCATTTCTTTCCAAGATAAAAAAGATGCTGAAGCCTTCATTTCAAAAAATAGCGGAAAAATATTAAACTTCGATCAATTGCAAGATCATAAATGGAAAATGAATAAAGAAATGATGGAAAAGAATATGCAGGATGGTCATACGGATATGAATGGCGACCACAGCCACATGGATGAGGGCAATGATCATTCACATGAATGAAGGGCAAATTTATAAGTGCCCTTTTTTTACAGCGGGAGGAGTTATGCGGAACATATGGAAAGCCGAATGGCGTTTGACAATCAGGCAGCGTTCTTCTTACACGTTTGTGTTTCTATGGATTTTCGTTTTATCATTACTATTTTTGTTAGAGCGGAATAACCCTGCTCTCACAGGCTATACAAACATGACAGGCACAATCGCCAACATTGTGCTGTACATCGTACCACTGTTTATGCTGGTGGCTGGATCGTTTTCCATCGCGAATGAAATGGAAAATGGCCAGTGGAGTCTTTTATGCACGTATCCGTTGCCGACTATTGCCTATTGGGTTGGGAAGCTTTGCGGGCAATTGACCGCACAATCTGCCATCTTCAGCTTAAGCTTCAGTTTGAGCCTTTTGGTCGGCACTTTATTGGGAAGTTCATTATCTTTGAAATGGGTGCTCATTTTATATATTTTTTCTATCTCGCTAATATGTTTTTTTCTCGTCATCGGCTTGACCATTGGCTCGTTTTCAGAAACGAGATGGCAAGCTCTCATACTTTCGGTCGGCGTGTGGTTCTTTCTTATCATGATATGGCCGACTGCAGTCATTTCCGTTTTGAGCTTTGTCCCTTATCCGATGATAGCTCCGCTTTTAAAGGCATCTTTATTCTGTAATCCGGCGGAATTGCTCCGCATAGTATTTGTTGTTCAGCTTGACGGCGGAGCTGTTTTTGGACAATCATACGACGAGCTCATCTCTTTTATGCAAACAAAAGCGTTATGGGTGCTGTTCGTCGGTTATATGTTCATCTTTTCAAGCATCATGCTTGCATTTTCCGTCTGGAAGCTTGAAAGGAAGAAAAGACAATGACAACATTACAAGTCTCCGACGTTTCAAAAAAATATAAAACAAAAGTTGTGCTTTCTTCCATGTCACTGGAAGCAAAAAAAGGGGAATGCATCGTATTATGCGGCGGAAACGGAGCCGGAAAAAGCACGCTTCTTCGCATTTTGGCGGGTATTTCAAAACCGTCCTCCGGGGACATTGTTTTAAACAATGTCAGTCTAATTAAAAACAGAAAAAACTATATCGAGCAGATCGGCTACATGCCCGATGATTTTCATGCTCAGCAATTCATGACGCTTCAAGAATTTTTATCATTTTATGCCAAACTGCGGAAAAAAGATCAATCATCTGTACAAGACATTTTAAAAAAAATAGGTTTGGAAGAATTTAAAAGAGAACTAGTGAAAAATGTATCAAAAGGAATGAGGCAAAGACTATTATTAGGACAAGCATTGTTAGGAAATCCAAAACTGCTCTTGTTAGATGAACCAACAAATGGTTTAGACCCATTTTGGATTGATCAGTTTGTCAATTTGATAAAAGAACAAAAGATGAAAGGCACAATCATCATTTTTTCCACTCATATGATGGATGTTGCCGCAGAAGCAGGCGATCAAATTCTGTTTATAAAGGAAGGCTCTATTATTGACCATATGAAAAATACAATTCATAAGGAAAAAACCGCATTGCAATTGTTGAGGTTATATCGACATGATCTATAAAAGTTTTGTCATTGCTTAAAAAAGGGTGAAAAAAATGGAATTTGAAAGAATAGATGCAGTAGCAAAGGATTCAAAAGCATTCACTGATAAACAAACGAAAGCTTCTTTATATAAAACAGTATGGAGATGGCATTTTTACGCAGGGATTTTTTTCGCACCGCTGATTATTTTTTTGTCTATTACCGGAGGAATTTACCTGTTTAAACCACAAATTGAAAATTACATGTACCATGATCTTTATTACGTCCAACAAGGACAGCATAAAATTTCATCTACAGAACAGATTCATGAAGTGAAAAAGAATTATCCACATGCAAAAATTACAGGTTTTACACCTTCCTTTGCGCCGGACAGGTCATCTGAGGTTGAAATAATGGTGAACGGGGAAAGTATATCTGTGTTTGTTAATCCATACAACGGCGACATTATTGGAAAGTTAAATGAGAATGCACGCTTCATGGCATGGGTGAAAGATTTGCATAACGGTGAATTATGGGGCGGCACCATTGGAAACTGGTTAGTAGAGCTCTCCGCTTGCTGGTTCATTATCCTAATTATTACTGGTGTTTACTTATGGTGGCCGCGAAATAGAAAATCTCTTTTTGGGACATTGATTCCGCGAATAAACCTGAGTAAAAGAAACCGCACGTTTTGGCGCGATATGCATGCCGTTACAGCAATCTGGCTTTCTGTTTTTATCGTTGTACAATTGTTTTCTGGACTCATGTGGTCCGGTGTTTGGGGAAGCATGGCACATCATATCGTTGATCCCATTTCCGGAAACCCGGAAGGAGATCAACCATGGGAAAAATATGCATTTCCTAAATCAACAATTCCAACAAAAGAAATAGCAGATGTTCCTTGGGCAGCTGAAAACTTACCTGTGCCCGAATCAAGTCCCAAAGGAATGAAAACAATTTCTGTTGATAAAGTTATGCAAATTGCAGAAAAAAACAACGTCCAACCGGGATATAGAATTGCATTTCCTGATGGAGAAACCGGTGTATATACGATCTTTCTAGATCCTGCTGACGTCTATCCTAACCGCCCACTGCCTTGGGCGCAACAAACACTGCATATTGATCAATACAGTGGAAAAGTTTTAGCTAAATTTGCATGGAGTGACTATGGTGCATTGGGAAAATTAATTTCACTAGGCATTGCATTTCATCAAGGAGAATTTGGATTCATTAGCCAGCTGTTCATGCTTGCATTAACTATTGGCATTATAATGATTGTTGTAAGTGGCGTTATAATGTGGTGGAAGCGAAAACCGAAAGGCAAATTGGGTGCTCCGGCTTTGCCAGAAAACTTTAAAATGTTAAAGGGAGTAGCCGTCATTGTCATTGTTCTAGGTCTTTTCTTCCCATTAGTAGGCGCATCACTATTGATAGTGTGGGTTTTGGATTATTTCGTCATTAAAAGAATTCCTACTGCAAAACAGTGGATTGGATAGAAAGCTAAATGGGAGCATCACACGAATAATGAATAATTTGTTATCAACCATTTACTGGAACCTGAGCCAATAAATCATTCCGCCTGTCAGCTCATCGATTGCATACGTCTGATTCCGTGAATCCCCGTCAAAGGAGAAAAGTTTTCAAGTTCGTGCGCGCTGGCAGGCGTCTTCAATGTTGGCACATGCTTTTGCAGCACTCCCATTTTACTGGAATAACAAGTATAACTCCTCTATCTCGTCCACAAAATTCAGGTAACTTCCTTTTTAACAGAATTGACTTGAACAGCAGGCAATAATTGATCATGTAATGAGAGTCTCGTTCCTTCCCGCTTAAAAGGAGTGAGGCGATAGTTTCTTTTTCAGTTCATCTAGCTCTTCTTCAGTTAATTTCGTAACTGACATAATAACTTCCTCTTCTAGCCCTGAACGAAGCATTTCTATGGCTACCTGTCGAACTCCTTCTTCCCGGCCCTGCTTCAACCCTTTTTTCAATCCTGCTTCCATTCCCTTTTTCAGCCCTTCCTCCCATCCTGCTCGCCGTTCGCCTTGAAGGTTTGACAATTGGTCCCGCAGCCATTTCAAACGCATTTCATATTCATAACGGTTTACCGGGTTGACGCTTAAGCTTTCCCATTCTTCCAGCGCTTCACGAATTTCCTGCTCATTCATCGCAAACACCTCCAGTTTCGATTTTTCACTTTTCGCCATCCACTGGAGACATGAAAAAAATTTTAGTTCATACCTCTTTTCACATAAAATGAACTATTCTACTCATGGTCAAAAAAGTCATTCATCCAATAGTTTCTTCTTCAGTTCATCTAGCTCTTCTTCAGTTATTTTTGTAACCGACATAATAACTTCCTCTTCTAGCCCTGAACGAAGCATTTCTATGGCTACCTGTCGAACTCCTTCTTCCCGGCCCTGATTCAGCCCTTCCTCCCATCCTGCTCGCCGTTCGCCTTGAAGGTTTGACAATTGGTCCCGAAGCCATTTCAAACGCATTTCGTATTCATAACGGTTTACCGGGTTGACACTTAAGCTTTCCCATTCTTCCAGCGCTTCACGAATTTCCTGCTCATTCATCGCAAACACCTCCAGTTCACTGAGCATAAACTCATCGATTTTCCCCTTTTTGGCGTCTACTGCTGACAGCATCATCAGCCACGGATACTCTGGCAATCGTTTTATTTCTCTGTTATATTTCTTCCATTTTACCATAAACTGCTGTAAATCAATGACGTGAAATTCAAGGTGCGGACTCCAAAGAAAATGTTCTTCATCTTCTCGTATATGGAAAACCGTATGAAATCGCTCCGTTTCATGAGGAAAAAGCCGATAATTAAGGATGGTAATCATAAAGGTAGGGGGAAGCATGCTGTACGGCTGTCCTTTTGCTAATGACCGGGAGAAAACCCTCGCCCAGTAATACAAAATTCGTTCCGGTAAATCGTGCTGATTTACGATTTGAATTTCCACATTGATGCGCTCGCTTCGATCCGTCAGCACCAGTACATCAAGCCGGTTCATTTTTCCATCTTCTGTCTCTTTCGTCAGCTCTGTGCTTTCAAACTGAACATCGACAATGCGATCTGCCTCGCTCCGATGTAAAATCGCATTCAAAAAGGCAATGGTAAGCGACTTGCGGTTCGGGTTGCCGAACAGCTGCTTAAACATGAAATCTATCTTCAAATCGAGGTATTCTTTCATAGTGAAGATCGTCCTTTCGAGGGAGAATAAAAATAAGAGGAAAACATAAGAGGGGGAAAGATTAAAAATCGTAATAACTAGGGACAAGTATTAATATTCACACCAAACAGAACACATGTTCTGTAAATAATATAAAACTACCTATAAGAAATGTCAACCTAAAATTTCAAACTTATTAATAGGAATTTAAATAATGAAGTTTTTTACTAGATTTTTGAACGCTTCCAGCCGCTACAATTCAAAACAGCAGAGAAAGGCATTTTTTTCAGTTTTACTGTAAACGCTCAAGTAATGCTGTTAAAGCCTCACTTCATCATATAACAATAATGAATATAAAAGAGGAAAAACATTTAGATTTAGAAAAAAACAGAAATGACGGAAACCTTCATCGTTCCGCTTGATACAGGTGTCCAAAAGTAATGCACTTCAATAAAAAAGACCTTGCCAGCCTCCTGAAATGTCCACCTTAAACCATATAGCGTAGGTAGAAAAAATTGCTGGCAAAGTCTAAGATTCATCGTCTTAAAGTTTTCGAATCCCATAAACTGAATAGCCGACACTAAAATTGTTCTAATGAGATTGATTGTCTTAAAGTTTCGAGCCCCTCTCGATCAATCAAATTTCAAAATGGTAGGGATTTATAGAAATCAGTCAAAAAATAGGCAGATAAAAATCAGAAGGTATAGCGGCATGATGTTTCTGATTGCTTGCCGAAGCTCTAAAAAATGAATGTAAATCGTATCAGACTGTCTGTTATTTTATCGAGGCTGGAGGAAGGAAAATCAGAAGAAGGAAGCAACCCCGTGAATTCCTGCTTCATCGATCTCCAGCCCGCTATCATCAAGATCGTGCTTTGTCCGCTATTGCTTGGCTTATATAAGATCAACAAGCTTTTCCTGCTTCATTCTGTAAATGATAAATATCGTACTGATCGCGATCAATACAAGAAAGGTGCCGATTGTAAGCATAAGCGGATGAAGAATCGCAAACAGTTCGCCAACAAGGTATTTTAAAGTACAATAGCTTAGCAGCACAACGATCGGGACAAGCGAGCCGATCAATGTGATGTAGTTTTGTGCGATCCGTGAGAAAAATACTGAAAAGAGCGCCGCAACAATGGCAACAATATAAGTAGCAATCACCGTTGTGATGATATAGCCTTCAAATGTAAAGTCAAACCAAAAATAGTAAGAATTATAGAACGAATTGATGGAAAGCGGAAAAAAAGCTTCCGTACCATTCCCAAGATAGAAAAACCAAAAAATGACGATCTGCACAGTTGTGATCAATGCTGTGGCTGCTAAAGCAGCAAGAAGTTTTGCAGAAAACAAATTCCGACCGGTTTTCGTCGTGTATTGCAGACTGATCGCATTGTTTAGTCTGTCTGTAATATGAACGCGGCATGTTACCATGACAACGCTTATAATAATCAAAACCGTCCAAAAGCGGGTGAGCTCATTGTAATTTTCATAGACAAGATATGGAAGAACAGAATTGACATCCTTGTTAGCCATGATTTGTTTTACACGTTCTTGCTGATCTTCATCGGTATAAGATTCAATATCCCTCCCTTTCGATTCATATTGTTCAATGATATTTTCGAATGCTTGCAGTTCCCAAAAAACATCTGCTTGATCAACAAACACGACTTTTTCATGAAAATCTGCATACTGTTTATTTGTTAAATCCAATTGTCGAAACTGTTCATATGTTGTAATGCCTAGTTTTTCCGCATCTTGTTGTGATTTTAAATAGGCATTGGCCTCGTCTTTTTTTTGCTTATACCAGTTTTTAAAATGTTGAAACTCTTTTTCGTCCATTTCATGCCCATATTTATTGATCATTTCTTTCGTAATCATAAACTCATCTTTTGCAGGCCGTCCATTAGGGAAATTTTCAAAATAAAAGCTTAAAAACAGCTTGTAAAACAGAAAACTGATGAACAAAATAAGCAGCAGCACCTTCCAATTGAACAATTTTCTTAGTTCGTATAAAAAAACTCTCAATATTCTTCCCCCTAATTTAATGGTTGCCGTTTAAATTTGTACATGCTGAAGAATCCTAATAGAATAAATATGACCGCCCACGCTGCTATCGTTACAGCTTCAAAATATGGAAACATCGTAAAAATGTTGTTTCCCATAAACCATACATGCGGATTCATAATTAAATAAAAAGGATTCACATGCATGATCAAGATAAATTTACTATTCAGTGAAACAACGCTTGGAAGCCATAAACTAACACCAGCGAACAGAGCAAATGTAAAGAAAACAAGATAGCTGTTTTTCAGCCATATAGATAAGCTGAAGGTGAGCAGCATGTACAGCAGCTGGCTTAATAGTAAACAGCCGACAAATAAACAAACATACTGCAAGAATGATAGATTCCACCACGATATGTAAGGAAAAGACGTTTCGCTATTAAAATAGCTGCTAATCGGCACAAACAGAAGATTAGAATAATCATAGACAGAAAAGTAAATGATCAATGTCGCCGCGATTAACAACATAACAGCACACACATTAGCGATTACACTTGCAGCAAGCTTGTCCCATAGCAAATTTCTCCCGCGTTTGCTCGTAAATGCAACAAAGAATGTACGGTGTTCAAATTCATAATTAGTTAGCAATGCTGTGATTAAAACAACGAGGATCATTCCTTCAAAAGCGATCGCCCGGCCAAGCTTTTTAAATAGCAAGGAATGCATTTCATAGACTGATCCTAAATAAAAGAAATGGCGATGTTCACCGTTTTTCACCAGCTGCTGCAGCCGCTTTTCTAAAAGATTGGCTTGGTTCAGCACCGTTTCTTCTGCCTCCCCGCTTAATCCGTATTTCTTGATTTGTTGCCGGGCAAACTCTGTCGCATCCAGCTCGCTGTAAATATCATCGACGCTTTTAGCGGTTTCATAATATTGAGTGAACAAGTTGAGATTGAATAGCCTGTTTAATTCACGATCCGTAAGATGTTGGTACAGAAACGCTTCATGGCCTTTTATAAACTCATATGGAAACTGATACTGCTTCCCGCTTTTTGGATTCAGCTCATTCACCCATACCATTTCATGATCGATTTCTTTTTTCATACCTGCCAATGCTTCATCATCGATTTTCGTCCCGTATTGCTCAACTATGTTTTGTAAAACAGGTAAATTTTCCCGTTCATTTTTATGGTCGAAAATAATCAAACCATTCAACGCCACAAAAAATAATAGTAAAATGATAAAGATCGGCGACTTGACAACTTTTATTAATTCGTATTTGATCATTATGCCAGCGCTCCTTCTCCATATACATGAAGAAATACGTCCTCTAATGTCGGCTCAACACTTTTCCAATTTTCATTTGGCTGTTCGTCGCTAACAAACCGAAAGATCATCTGGCCATTTTCTTGCTTTTCCGAAATTGTTGCAAATCGCTTCCGAAAGATTTCTGCATCCTGAAAATCAGCTGCGGTCTCATAAATGCGGCCGGACAATAATTGGCATAATTCACGTATCGGCTTTTTATATAAAATCGTTTTATCTTTAATCATAATGATTTCATTGGCAATCGATTCGACATCAGACACAATATGCGTTGATAAAATAATGATCCGATCGTTTGCTAATTGGGTTAAAAGCTTGCGGAAACGGGCGCGTTCGGTCGGATCAAGTCCTGCAGTGGGCTCATCAAGAATCAAAATTTTTGGATCGTTCAGCAATGCCTGGGCGATGCCGACCCGCTGAATCATCCCGCCGGAAAACTTCCTCATTTTTTTATGCATGACATCTTCAAGTCCAACGAGCTTTAAAAGCTTCGGTATTTTTTCTTTTGCTTCATGCTTTGAAATCCCTTTTAAAGCTGAAAGGTAAAGCAAATATTTTGCAGGGGTGTAATGCTTGTAATATCCGAACTGCTGCGGCAAATAACCGAGAAGCTCGCGGTATTTGCTGCCGAGATGGATGATATTTTCTCCGTTGTAACGAATTTCTCCTTTTGTTGGAAAGATGAGTGTGACAAGCATTTTCATCAATGTTGTCTTCCCAGCACCATTTGGAGCTAATAGTCCGTAAATTCCGTTGTCAAACTGTAAATGAACATTTTCAAGAGCAATAAAATTGCCGTAATATTTGGAAACATGGTCGACAATTAGCATCTTTACAAAACTCCTTTTATATTGGTTTTGACGAAAAACAGCTTAAGCTGATGAACATATATATACATCGCAGCCATCCCGATGATGATGTAAATAAAATACGGAACGTTTAACAAAAAGGCTTGATAAACATAGCTGTTCATGTAAGAAAGAAACAAGTTTGCGGCAATCCAGCTGATAAATAAAGCAATTTTCCCACTTTTTGTCGGTACATAAAGCAATACATACAAAAAAGCAGCAGCAAAAAGAAATAAAGATGCAACAGATAATAAAAAGGCAAAAGGAAAATGAATGGAAAACTCTGTTGCCAGCCAGAAAATGATGACTCCATTGGCGAGCATAGCGAAAATGCTGAACATGAACATACGGAATGCTGCTAATTGATACACATTGTATTTACAAGTCATTTCCACCTCAAACGCCGGCTTTTGCT
The DNA here is from genome assembly GCF_037965815.1 of Aeribacillus sp. FSL K6-2833. Lineage (GTDB taxonomy): Bacteria > Bacillota > Bacilli > Bacillales > Aeribacillaceae > Aeribacillus > Aeribacillus composti. The sequence continues at coordinate 3,688,145 of NZ_CP150189.1, forward strand.
TTTGGCAAATAAAAAAGAAAAAAACGATGACAAAATAAACAACAGGTGAAAAACAAAAGATGAATGTATATACATCCAAGGCTGTCCATGAAAAATATTCTGCCGTTGAAAGAACAAACATAGCAAAAACAGCGATAGTTAAAACAATCGTAAAAGCGATTTCCGTCAGATCACGAAAGACGTTGCGGAAACCGACTTCGCGATACATAGTGAACATATATTGCCAAAAGGAAGGCTTTTTGTTCATGCCTTTTGCAATAATCTTCTGAATTTCTTGTTTGATCTCCTTATCGCTAGGAAAAGGAATTTTTTCGTTATCAATGGCCATGGACATCCTCCTTTAACTGCTCATTGATTTTTCGCAATGTAGAATAATATTTCGTTTTTACGGTTGATTCTTTTATCTGGAGCTTTGCGGCAATCTCGGCAAATGTTTGGCCTGCAAAAATTTTCATTTGCACAATTCGTCGATTCTCATGATCAAATCGTTCAAGCAGGTTTAAAACCTGTTTTACCTCGTCCTTTTGTTCGATTGTAAAAAGCACATCATCACTTTCCCGCTGATCTGTTAACAAATTGACCGTTTTCTTCTGCTGTTTATATTCTTTCGAGCGATAGTAATCGATGATTCTCGCCTTTGCGATTTTATACAGCCATGTCCGGAACGCCGCTTTCCCCTCATAATGGTGAATGCCGCGCAGCATGCTGATGAAAATCTCCTGCGTCAAATCTTTCGCTAATTCTTGATCAAACGTTTGTTTAAATACGAACGCATAAATCTCTTTGTAATAATAAGAGATCAGCTTATTTGCCGCTTTTTCACTTGCCCGCTTCTGTATTGCTTTTATCCATTTCTTCTCTTGATCCATCGTGAAGCTTCACTTCCAATCCCAAAGCTCAAAACTTCTATCACTACCTATATATTCGCAAATAATAAATAAAAAGTTTTGCGAAAATCAAAAAAATTATTCAGCCTCTTTATCCAGCTGTCAGTCTCTTGATTGTTCGCGTGTCATTCGCTTAACGACATATCCTTACTGATTGGACCGGTCTGCTTTATGCACACTAGCGAAAAAACGTTTCTTTCAGAACGGAAGCTTACATTACGAATAAGCGATTGTGATATAATGTGTATTCCGGCATGCAGATGAACGATATGTTTGCTTCAAAATACTGAAACGACTGCGGTTTAAAGGAAAAGCTGCTAAAAAGAATTATTAAAGTCTTCTTTATCTGGAAGCAGTAGTTTCATATTTTTTCAATTTTCCGGATAGACCCAATATATGTGCTTAAAAATCCCATAAAAGTCATTTAACATTTTGTTCCACATACATACAATTTAAATAGAGATTGTTACTAGAAAAAGGAGATCTTTATGAACAAGATTTTATTATCGAATATGACGGTATATGCTGAAGAACGAGTTTTCAAAAATGGATATGTATTAATAGAAAATGGGAAAATTCTCGAAGTTGGTCCTCAAGAAAAGCTGACTGTTACAGACGAACGGGTTGAAAAAATTGAAAGCAAAAACAAATATGCAGTTATTCCTGGTTTTATCGATTTGCATATTCATGGAGCAGCAGGCGCTGATACGATGGATGGAACCGATGAGACAATTCGCAAAATGGCAGCGGCACTCTCCCGGGAAGGAACGACGAGTTTTTTAGCAACAACGATGACAAGCTCTGAACAGCGGATTGAAAAAGCTCTGATCAATGTAAGAAAGTACATGGAAACAGCGAATGAACCCGGATATGCAGAAGTGTTAGGAGTCCACTTGGAAGGTCCGTTTATTTCCCCTAAAAGAGCAGGGGCACAGCACTCAGAAAATATTCTCGAACCGAACTTGCAGTTATTTAAAAAATGGCAGCATATGTCCGGCGGAGCGATAAAGCTTGTGACATTGGCGCCTGAAAGAAAAGGTGGAATAGAATTAACCGATTATTTAAAACAAACAGGAGTTGTCGCCTCCATCGGGCATTCAGATGCTTCTTATGCTGAAGCTGCTAAAAGCATACAAGCTGGCATTACCCATGCAACCCATTTATTTAATGGAATGAGCGGATTGCACCATCGCAAGCCGGGAGCTGCTCTAGCAGTGCTCATGCATGATGAGGTGTTGTGCGAAATTATCGCAGATGGCATTCATGTGTGTCCGGAAATGGTGAAATTTGCTTATCAAAATAAAGGAAATGACGGGCTTATTTTAATCACGGATGCAATGAGAGCGAAATGTCTCGGTAAAGGAATCTATGAACTTGGAGGCCAAGAAGTCCGAGTGAATGAAGATCGGGCAGTTTTGCGGGATGGGACGCTGGCAGGAAGTATTTTGAAGCTGAATGATGCAGCCAAAAACATGATGGCTTACACCGGATGTACGCTTCAAGACATTATTCAAATGGCAGCCGTTAACCCTGCTAAACAAATAAACGTTTATGATCGCAAAGGAAGCATTGCAAAAGGAAAAGATGCTGACTTAGTTGTTTTAAATGACCGCCTTGAAGTAGTAATGACATTTTGCCGCGGAAAACTTACCTATTCACAACAAGAAATGTGACGAAGATATTGCTGCCAGCGAAAGATTACGGTGATATGAGCATGAAAGCAGCACAAATGATTAGGTAAACAAGAACTGAATTTTGCTAAAATGATCCGTTTTTAAAACAGCTTCCTTTTCCATCGTTTCAATAGTTTGATTTAAAGCATCTTGATCTAAACATATATAAGCTCTGAACCCCTTGTTTCAGCAATAATCAGTCAGTCTGGATTATTCCGTAATGACGCTTTGATCTATTTTTCATAGGATTATCTTGTTTTCCCTTGATTTTCGGTTAGAGTTCTCCAAACTGATTATATTTTACTGGATACAATTCTTTTATATGGCTATCATAGTGTAAATGTCAAAATAAGAATGCACAATTTTGATTGTATAGTGATGTACAAAAATGATTTTATGGATAATTATGTTATTAAGTGGATAGTAATAACTTGACATGGAGCCTCTACGGACATGACTTACGAGCCAAGAAGCCAGCAATATCAATAGCTGGCTCCGCCTAACAAGGCTATCATGCCCGTCTCTCCATGTAAAGTTGCCCTAAGGCAATGAGAGAAACTATATAGCTTTAAACAATCATGTTTGTACATAGTTAAATTAGCATTTCCATCATAGTGTTTTCGATTTTTTTTCCATAAAAAATCCCCTCCTAGGTGTCATATCAAATAGCCTCTTTTTTTACTGTCTACCTGTAGGGGATAATACCATTTTGGTATTATGTCAATAATATGGAAACAAAAAATTAAGATTTTCACTTTGAACTCTACCGCGCTTTCGCTTGGTGGCCTCTAGATAAGATTGAGAGTTTCACCCGCAATCTTATCTAGAGGTTGTAATATCTTGATTACTACTGTAATAAAGTTTTTCATACGCAATAGGAGACATATAGTTATTAGAAGAATGAATCCGTTGATCATTATAAAAACTCACAATATATTCAAATATGCTTTGTTCCGCTTGCTTACGAGTTTGATAGTCTTGAAGAAAAACAAGTTCTTTCTTGATTACGCTATGAAACGATTCCATGCAAGCGTTATCGTAACAATTTCCTTTTCTGCTCATACTTGTCTTGATATGATGTTCACGTAATAACTTTTGATAATCTTTAGATGCATACTGGCTACCGCGATCTGAATGATGGACCAACCCTTCCTTAGGTGGTTGAGTTCTTATTGCTTGTTCTAATGCTGTTATTACTAACTCTTTGTTCATTCTTTTACTCATATACCAACCAATAATCCGCCTTGAAAACAAGTCCATTATCGTAGCTAAATACAGTCATCCTTCACGAGTCCAAATATACGTAATATCCCCAACCCAAACTTTACCTGGTTTATCTACTTCAAACTGTTGATTTAATAAGTTCGGATAAACTGGCAAGTTATGCTTCGAATTGGTTGTTGCTTTATACTTTTTCACAGTTTTTGAGCGAATATTGTTCTCACACATAATACGGCTGACCGTCTTTTGTGAGACCTTCGTTCCTTGTTCGTTAAGTACCTTTGTAATTTTAGGACTACCATATAGGCCTCTTGATTCTAAATGTGCACGTTTAATCTTTGCTGTTAGCTTTTCTTTTCGTTTCTTTTGTTGACTCTTTTCACGCTTTTTCCAAGCATAATATCCACTTTTTGCAAACACCTAATACTTGGCACATCTTCACTACACGAAACTCGTGTTGGTGTTTTTCAATGAAGTCACATATTATGATGTTAGACTAAAAAGTAGACACAGATTATTATAGTAATAATAGACTGAAAAATGAGGTGTCTACATGACAAAAAAACAAAGGCGGTACGAGGAAGACTTTAAGCGTCAAACTGTTCGTTATATTTTGGAGGAAGCGAAATCCGTTGCACAAGTGGCTCGTGAGCTCAAAATTAACGAAAATACTCTTCACGGCTGGATGAAAAAATATAAGCAAGAACCTGAAATAACAGAAACCCAAACGTTTCGATCCGAAGACCACGAAGTTCGTGAACTGAAGAAACGTATTCGGGATCTGGAGGAGGAAAACTCCATCTTAAAAAAGGCGATGCACTTCTTCGCGAAAGACCATCGGTAAAATATTCATTTATCCATGAGCATCGCTTCGATTACCGATTGGAGAAGATGTGCGAAGTATTGAAAGTTTCTCGAAGCGGTTATTATAAATGGCGTGATCGTCCCAAAAGTGCTAGACAAGAGCGTCGAGAAGAATGGACGCAGGAAGTGCGTCGTGTGTATATCGAATCTCGCCAACTGTATGGGAGTCCAAAGGTTGCCAAAAAGCTTAATCATGAAGGCATTAAGGTTTCACAGAAGACGGTTTCCCGCATAATGAACAAAGAGGGAATGAAGTCTCGTACCGTGAAAAAGCATAAGGCTACCACTAACTCAAAACATAACCATCCGGTCCACGAAAATGTCTTAAACCAACATTTTACTGTTACGAAACCAAATGAAGTATGGGTAGCTGATATCACATACATTCCAACGGATGAAGGTTGGCTTTATCTAGCTAGTATGATGGATTTGTATTCAAGGAAAATAGTCGGCTGGCATATAGACTGTTCCATGAAAAAGGAGCTAGTGTTAAGTGCTTTAAAGCAAGCCTATCAGCGTCAACAACCACAGGGTTCTATCCTCCATCATTCTGATCGAGGGAGTCAATATGCTTCAAATGACTATCAAGCTAAGCTAATGGAATACGGAATGAAATGTAGCATGAGCCGCAAAGGAAATTGTTATGACAACGCTTGTATTGAATCATTTCATGGGGTTATAAAAAAAGAACTAATCTATCAGACTCGTTATAAAACAAGGGAGGAAGCAAAAAAGAGCATATTTGAGTATATAGAAATATTTTACAATAATAAACGTATTCACTCCGCAACAGAGTATTTTTCGCCATCTGAATACGAACGTATGTACTATAAAAAGGGAGCTTAATGAACATATTAATAGAATAGTTAGACCCGAAAATTTACCTTTTAAAAATAATTAGGACAACGTCGTAATTATTTTTAAAAGGCCACCAAGCGATAGCGCGGTAGCTGCGAAAAAAAATCTATAAATTTTTGTGTCTACTTTATTGACCTAATATCATTTCTTTATTATTGTGTATATGTATTCTCGTTTGTTCACCACATTTTTATACACCTTATAAAAATGGTTGATGAGGCGTGTGCTCACAAAATCACTGTCAAGTAATATATCATCTTTTTTTCATGATATGTAAATTGCTTTTGTAACCATGGAGAGAGACGCCAAAACAATATCCCAAAAACAATACTAATAATTGCCCCCCTTGATAATGTTAAATGGTAAAATAGTGAATATAACGAGTTGTTTCAGGTCGGGAGTATTCAACACGGGAGCTTTAAGAAACAATGTGTAAGCAGGTAAAAAGACATATTAGTTTAACACACACACATTACTAACGCCATCTCAGTTATTTCTGTCGATAAGCCAAATATTATTCCTTTCTTTGATTGAATTTTTTGATTGACGTAACATACTGGTAAAATAAAAGTAACTCCGGCTATAAAATTTGCAATATGACCAATTAGAATACCAGTATTGCTACATGTAAAGGAATAGTTTAGCACATTTTTTTACATTTCAATGAGTATGCCTGCAAGTGGTCCGTATAATAAAGAAACTATTAAGGCTGATACATCACTAAAATCGACCAGTAAAAAGTTGGGGAACAGGAGAATTGGAAAACTGAGCATCATTAATAAGTATGACAAATCGTCGAAACGCCGATTAATACAAAAGTACGTACGTTCCATTTATTCACACTCCTTCCCATCTTATCATTGACCTATTTCTTACAAAAAAAGGGGTTATCGCGTTGGTAACAATGAAATACACTCTAATCGTAGTGACGCTAACAACCCCTTTTATTCTTTATAGTTTGTAAATTGTATCCAATAACTGTTGTGTCTATATGGAGAAAAGTACTTACTTAATCGTCTTATCATTGTAATTTTTTTGTTTTATCTGAATATAATTACATATATTTCGTTTCTCATTGTTGTTCACCGTACATCCTATAGGATCTTTGCAATGAATTGCCTTTATTGTGTTGTATAAAATTCAGCTGGGATAGTGGCAAAATGTCTACGATGATACAGCATTGGAAGCTTTTTATTGTTCATTTGGATGTCGATGACTTCTCCAATGAGAATTGTGTGGTCACCAGCTTCCACTGTTTTAAATGTTTGGCATTGAAGTACGGCGAAAGTATCTTCAATAATAGGAAGGTGATTGCTGGAAAAAGTCCATTGGCAGGTGTTAAAACGATCGACACCTTTGCTTGCAAATGTTTTGCATAATTCTCTTTGGTCTCCAGCCAGTATGTGTACGGCAAACTTCCCAGCACTAATAAAGTCATTAATGGACGAAGCCTTATGATCAATGCACCAAAGCACCATGAGAGGGTCTAGTGAAACTGAAGTAAATGAGTTCACAGTTAATCCGACAGGGTTCCCATCGCTGGATGTGGTAGTAATGATAGTTACTCCTGTTGGATAGTTTCCCATTACTTCTTTGAATAAACGTTGCTTCTCTTCTTTTGAGAACATATATATCTATTCCTCCCTCTAGAAATATTGATTTATCAAGGCTTTGCGGACTTCCAAACTTGAAGGGTGGCATATTGGAATGATTTGATAAGCAGCAAGTCCACCTATAGATTCTGCTCTATATTGCGATGATGTCCATGATACAAATAGAGTTATTCATTTTGCGTCAGCGAAAATATTTTTAAGGTGTATTCATATAGTTATTCATTCCAGTCATATCAATGGGATCATGTAATTTACGTTTCATAGGAAAGTAATATAGTACGGCGGGTACAACTAACCCTACAGCCCATGCAATATCTGCTCCATCAAATGCTTTTGCGAAAGATCCGACATATATAGTAGTATTTATGAAAGGAATTTCAGCGAGAATTGCTACAACAAATGCTATAATGGCAATCCAGTTTACTTTTCCATAGCAACCATTTACATCAAAGATATCTTTAACGCTGTAAAGACCTCGACGCAACAAATAATAATCAACAAGATTGATAGATGTCCAAGGAATTAGAAAATAACTGATGAAAAAGATAAAATTCATGAAAAACGAAAGAAAATTCCCTTGCCCCCAAATACATAATGCAGTGCCTATAATCGTTATACAAAGTAGGAACCACATTCGAACTTTCGGTGTGACGCGAAATTTATAGAATGGTTCTAACGTTGTAACTGTAGACATAAATGCGCCGTACAAGTTAAATACATTGATTGATAATTGCCCAAGAACAATAACGATATACATAATAATGGAGAAATTACCGAATAATTTAGCCAAGTTACTTCCAGAATCCTCAAGATAATACGGAATTGACGCAGTTAAAATAGCACCTAAAATCATCATCCAAGAACTACCAATAACTGTACCACAATAACTGTACCAAAATGTGTGAGATGTTTTAGTGTTGATTGGGAGGTAACGTGAATAATCCGCAACATATGGTGCATATGATAATTGCCAAGTCGAGGTAATACTTACAGCTAGTAAAAATGCTGACATATTAAATTGATCTAGTGCCCAACTATTTTCCGGTATTGGTAATTGGAAAATAATAATATAGGTAGCAATTAGGAAGATAATGAAAGATAACCAAGAGAAATATTTTTGCATCTTGTGAATTAAATCATAGCCATAAAGGGCAATAATGAAACATACCGCGTTCATGATCAAGATACTCCAATTCAAATCGATTGAAAGTGCACTACTTAAGGTTTGAGCTCCAAGTAATCCACTGCTTGCGAAATAGCCGAAATAAATAAACATGACAAGGAATAATGGTAGAATTGCTCCAATAACCCCAAATTGAGCCCGACTCTGGATCATCTGTGGAATCCCAAGTTGCGGCCCCTGAGCAGAGTGGGATGCCATGAAAAGCGCTCCAAGCAGGTTACCCACAATAATCGCGACCAAGCTCCAGAACAGATTAAGCCCCAAGGTGACTGTTAGTGCTCCTGCCACAAGAGTTGTTATATGCATATTTGCTCCAAACCATACAGGGAATAAATCCCTGGCTCTCCCATGCCGCTCTTCTGATGGTATATATTCAATACTACGTGTTTCAATTTTCATTTGTTGTACCTCCCGATACGATTATTGTTGACAACGCTTACGAAATAAAAATCTATTTACTAAACGCGCTTCATTATTAGCGCATGTAGCGCACTTCTTGACAAACGAACTGGTCAATGGGTTAAAATGAGTAATAGAATTTAATTTTTTAGGATATGCTTTTTTTTTTGCCTTTTTGATTCTTATTTGTTTGAAATTAGGTCATTGGCTTTTTTATCAAAGGATCGCCCCGTCAGTATTTTAATTTTCAAGGCTAGCGAAGAGATCTAATTCCGGTTCCATACGACAAGCTTTAGTTCTGTCATTTCTTCAATTGCATATTTCACCCCTTCCCGCCCGTAACCACTCTCCTTCACACCGCCATAAGGCATATGGTCAACGCGAAAGGTTGGAATATCATTGATCATGACCCCACCAACATGCAATTTTTCCGCTGCTATCATTGCTGTGTGAATATTTTCAGTATAAATTCCAGATTGTAAGCCATAACGTGAATCATTTACCAAGTTTATGGCTTCTTCCACTGATCTTACTTTATTAATTAGAACAATAGGCGCAAACACTTCTTGGCAGGATACTTTTAACGCAGGATCCGCCTCTAATATTACAGTAGGATGCAAGATGTTGCCTTTTGCTTTTCCACCTAAGACAACTTTCGCTCCGTATTCTCGAGCTTCTTCAATCCAATCTAGACAGCGTTGTACATCGTTAGGCGAAATTAATGCGGACAGGTCTGTTTCTGGATCAAGAGGATCGCCCAGTTTTAGCATCTCTGTTTGCTTTATAAATTTTTCAACAAACTCATCATAGTGTTCTTCGTGGACATAAATTCGCTGTAGAGAAATGCAAATCTGTCCTTGAAAGGAAAATGCACCAGCTACGCAGCGGGAAACAATCTTATCTAGATTTCTTACTCCCTTGTCAATGATTACCGCAGAATTTGAACCGAGTTCTAAAGTTACTCGTTTCAACCCCGCTTTATTTCTAATAGAAATCCCTACAGCTGGACTACCGGTAAATGTAATCATTTTGACCCTTTCATCTTTTACAATCATGTTACCAACCATGCTACCGCTTCCCGTAATAACATTGAGTGCCCCCTTAGGTAAGCCAGCCTGTTGTAAAAGTTCGGCGATAAAGAAAGCAGATAGCGGAGTTTGGGAGGCTGGTTTAAGTACGATTGTGTTTCCGGAAGCGATTGCAGGCCCAATTTTATGGGCTACTAGGTTCATTGGAAAATTGAAAGGTGTTATTGCTCCTATGACCCCAAACGGTTCTCGTACTGTATAGGCAATGCGATTTTCTCCACCCGGAGCCGCATCTAACGGTAATATTTCGCCATAAATCCGCTTGGCTTCTTCAGCAGCAAATTTGTATGTTTGAATAGTCCTATCTACTTCTATTTTTGCTGTTTTAATTGGTTTACCAGCTTCCAGAGCAATGATTCGCGCTGCTTCATCGGATCTTTGTTCAAGCAGTAAAGATAAGGTTTCTAAAATTTTTGCGCGCTTATGGCTAGGCATTTTTTCCATCTCTTTCTGAGCACAGTAGGCCGATTCGATCGCTTGTTCCACTTCTATCTCTGTTGCAACAGGAATTTGAGCAATTATTTCTTCAGAATAAGGAGAATGTAAGGAAAAATATTTTTTAGTTTCCACCCATTCTCCATTGATGAACAATTTTCTTCTCATGCTCTTCATCATCCTTATTATCAAATAATTTCAATCAACCACATTGCTTTATCGGGATTTAAGTTTGAGAATAAAAATATTCTTGTAGTTTGATAGTTAAACCACCGTTTCCAAACTTACATCTAGAACTTCTGTTTAGGGTATGCTTGTTTTGAACGAATTCAAGAAAAGATAATATCTTTTTTCTTCTCTCTAAAATATTTCTGAATCCTTGATTAAAAAACCAAGAATCAATGGTATTATATATTCCTCTATTGATCCCGTATCTTTCACAGCAAAAGCGCGTAAAAGACAAATCGGTCAAGTTGATCTTCTCTTCCATTGTTGGATTCATTCTATATCCTCCTCTCGTCATAATTTAGAAAAAATAAGATATTCTATGAGGGAGAAATCGTTAGATTGTAACCAAAACATACTGATTGAGGGAATTATTTCATATATGTTCGTTGTTATATTTTATTTTCTTTTAGAGACATTTGCATATAAACCACTTCTTTGGCTAGCTTCCTGATTCTATCCAATACTTCCTGATCAATTAACTCGTTCTGCGGGCTAAAATGGTCGTTGTGAACGTATACATAGTTGGGAGAGACAAAGGCTCGAAAATAACCAGCGATTGGTTTTAATTGATTTTCAATCACCAAATAATGTTGATAAGTGCCACCTGTCGCTACAAATCCCATGACCTTGTTCCGGAGAGCCTGTGGGGGCACCAAATCAAATAAATTCTTGAGAACCCCGGTAATGGATCCTTGAAAGATCGGTGTACCTATAATATAGAAATCAGCAAGGCTAACAATATCGATGACTTTTTTTGTATCCCCAGTGTAAGTAGAAGGATCGCGACCATCACAAAACTGGACATCATAATTTTTCATATCCAGTAACTCGATGTCGACTTCTGGATGATATCGCTTTACTTCTTCTAAAACCTTTGCGACAACGATCCGTGTTTTTGATCCTGTAATTGTCCCAGATATACCCAATAATTTCAAAAGTATCCCACCCTATGTTGTATTGATAAATGTATTGCTTACCTCATTATGAACGGATCTAGCATCGGTTCAGATGAAGTATTTACCCAAACGACCTTGCTTTGGGTATATTCGTAAATCGCTTCATACCCACTTTCTCGCCCGTATCCACTCCAATGCGATCCACCAATAGGAGCAATAGGAGAAATGCTTCTATAGGTATTTATCCAAACAATCCCAGCTTTTAAAGATTTGGAAACTCGGTGAGCCCTTGACAAATTATTCGTCCAGATTCCTGCAGCCAATCCATAATTCGTTCCGTTGGCTAGTGCAATCACTTCTTCCTCTTTTTCAAACGGAATGACACTCAATATGGGACCGAAAATTTCTTCTTGAGCAATACGGATTTTGGTATCCGTATGTTCAAAAATAGTTGGTTTAAAATACCATCCTTTCTTTAAAGACGCTGGTTTCTTTCCACCATAAATAAGATGTGCCCCTTGTTCTTTTCCTAAACTTACATAATATTCCACCTTTTTTAATTGTGATTCAGTAGCTAATGGGCCTAATTCAGTCTTTGAATCCATTGGATCACCAATGATGATTTTAGAAGTACGATCTACTAATTTCTCTAGCACTCGATCATAAATGTTTTTCTGAAGAAATGCTCGTGATCCGGCTATACAGCTCTGACCAGCAGCTCCGAAAATCCCCGCGATTATACCAAGGGCTGCACTATCAGGATCAGCATCATCGAAAACGATATTAGGGGATTTTCCTCCCAATTCTAAAGTAAGCCGAGCAAAGTTGTTCGAAGAATTACGGATAACGTGCCGCGCTGTTTCCGGTCCCCCGGTGAAGGCAACACGTCTGACAAGCGGATGACTTGTTAAACTGTTTCCTACAGGGTCGCCAAATCCGGTTACAACATTTACAACGCCCGGTGGAAACCCCGCCTCTTCAATTAGAGGCATTAATTCTAGCAGAGACGCAGATGTAACCTCTGATGGTTTTATAACTATGGTATTACCCGCTGCCAAGGCTGGAGCAAGCTTTAATGTCGTAAGATAGAGCGGGGAATTCCAAGGAGTAATTGCAGCCACAACTCCCAAAGGTTCACGTGATGAAAAAACGAGCATATTTTGTTTATCGATAGGGAGTGTTTCTCCGTGAATTTTATCGGCTAAACCTGCATAGTAATAATAAAACTCTGGTAGGTATTGCAGTTGTCCCCGCATTTCACGGATAAGCTTCCCGTTATCTAATGTTTCGAATTTCGCTAAATTATCAACCTGTTCAGCAATCAAGTCTCCTAAACGCCGTAAAAGTTTTCCGCGTTGGGTATATGTCATAGATGACCATTTAGAACTTTCAAAAGCCTGGTGAGCTACTTTTACAGCACGATCCACATCCTCTGCTGTTCCTTTGGCCACTAAGCACCAAGGTTCTTCAGTAGCTGGATTATAGCTTTCAAAATACTCCCCACTACTTGATTCAACCCATTCCCCATTGATATACATTTTGTATCTTTTAAGTTCACTCATTCTATTCTTTCCATTCCCTTCCACTATACTTTTCTAATGTTGAAAGCAAAAGTTGATTTAGTTGACCCCCTGCTTCGATAGGTAACATATGTTTGATACCCGGTATTATCACGACTTCGGAATGTGGGATTAAATTTCCCATAAGTTCAGCCATCTCAGGTGTTGAGCCTTGATCGAGTTCCCCTGTTACAATCAATGTCGGGCACTTAATTTCAGGTAATCGATCATATACCTCAGCATCTGCTGTTGCGAATACTCGATAAGCAGCAAGGTAAGCATCAGGGTTATTTGTTTCTAAACGATAGCGAATACGCCTAATTACCTCTGGATGCTCGGATATAAAAGTACGCGTAAACCATCGTTTTATCGCAGCATTAATAGTTGTCTTATGCCCATGTTCCTCTACTTCCTTTATTCGGGAAAGCACACCTTTACGCTGCTCATCATTTCGTCTAGCGACAGAACTGATGAGAGTCAGAGAAGATAATTTTTCTGGATGTTGGATCGCGTAGCTTTGAGCAACTAGTCCTCCCATTGAAAATCCGATCAGATGTGCCTGTGGAATGTCTAGATTAGAAAATAGAACATCTAATTGTTCCACAAATTGAGATAGGGTATAGGGAACGGGGGGACAGGCTGACTTGCCATGTCCCATCATATCATAGCTAATCACTCTATATTGTGAAGATAATGCATAAACTTGTTGCTCCCACATCGTTAAATCTAATCCAACACCATGAATTAAAATAACAGGTTCACCCTTCCCGACGTCAGTATAGTAGGTAAATTGCCTGTTCATCAAAAACCCCCTCATATTATTTAAATCCCATTTCCAACATGTCTTGATGGCGATCTCCAATACGCGGATGCGGCCGTCCTCCGGTAGAAGCACCAATTGCAACCATAATTTCGTCTGATCGAGGCGCATCAGGTATGTTAATTTCAAAGGTAATGAAATGAGAACGCTTTGAGTCATCCGTTTTATGAACCATAGGAACCGTAATATAAGAACCTGGGCCTCCCCGTTTATTGGTGAAAGGTAAAATACTAGTACCTTGTACAGCATCACGAAACTTATTACCAAACCGGAAGGTATGGATCAATGCAGACGCATGTTCTACTTCTCCGTCTACACCTACTAGAGCTGCTTTACCGAAGGCCTCGACTTCATCGGGAGAATCTATAACTTCGAACAACTTTTTTACAAGCAGTTCTCCCAATTTAGGAGCACAAGCTAGTATCTCTGGTTTTAAATCTTCTACGTACCCGCGTCCGTGCCATGGATTACGAATAACTGCAATAGCTGAAATGGTACGGATCGGTGGATTCACTTCTTTGCCACCCTCGACCCAAGTTTCTTCGACAACTGTGTATACCTTGCGAACTTCCAACATTAGCATTTCTCCTCCAGTATTCTTAAGTAAAAAATCCTATTTTTTAAATCTCGGCATGACTTCTTCTGCGAATAATTTAATGCTTCGCATAATTTTTTCATGAGGCAGGTTACCATGGTTCGTCCAGAGTAACAAATACTGCAAATTAAGCTCTTCTTTAAGCTCTTGAATTTTTTCCGCTACGTAATCTGGTGTTCCGAAAAGCAAATTGCGTGGATGCAAAAATTCATAACTAAGTTGAGTGTCTGGTTTTAATTCCTCACCAGGGTTCATCAGATTGCCAAATCCACGCCAATGGCAAATCCAACGATAAGTACGCAATACGGCTTCCTCTGCATCTCTTCTAGCCTCTTCCATCGTTTTAGCTACATAACAGTCTCGAACGAGAGCAAGGCCTTCTCCAAGTTCTACCTGAGTTCCTTTTGCCTCTGAAAGAGCTTCCCGATATAATTCAAAGCGTCTTTTTAACTCTTTCACCGTAGGCATCCAGAAGATTCCGTTCACTTGATGCTCGGCGGCCCATTTAATAGATCTCGGTGAATCAATCACTTGCCAGATCCGAGGATGTGGCCGCTGATAGGTTGGCGGCATAATGGAAATCTTTTTGATCTCACCTTTTTCCATATCCATATATTCTTCGGACGGTGGGCTTAACGGGTGATTCCACTTCAATCCTGGTGCAGGAAATTGATAAAATTCACCTTCGTGGGAGAAGAAACGCTGGGACCAAGCTTTGATCAGAATTTCGTAGGTTTCCTCAAATAACGCTCTATTCTTTTCCTGATCACGTGGATCAGCTAATTGATTTAAATTCATTGCTTCTCGTCCATACAATCCGCGTCCAATTCCGACTTCAATACGTCCGCCGCTCAATTGATCCAACAAAGCTATATCTTCTGCTAAACGCAGTGGATGCCAAAAAGTAATAATGTTAGCCGCTTGACCAATCCGAATTCGTTTAGTCCGTGCTGCTATATCTGCTCCCATTAAAATTGGGTTGGGTATCAACTCGTTACCTTCATGACCAAAATGATGCTCCGTATACCAAATAGAATCAAATCCTGCCTGATCACAATAAACCGCTTGCTCTCTTGCTTCATCAAGAACTTTGGGAAATTCATTATGTCTACCAGGACCCGCCAGATTCGCGAATATACCGAATTTCATCTTTAGATTACCTCCCTGTTTTTGATTTATTATCACGAAACAACTCAGCTTTCATGAATTCCATTAATTTTGATCCACTTGCCTTCACATGCTCTCTCATCATTTTCTCAGCTAATTGATGGTCTCCGGATGTAATCGCTTCTACGATACGTCGATGTTCTTCCACAGATTTCTCTAAACGTTGGGGTTGATCAAGTGTCATATAAACAAAGCGTCTGTAAGGAAGCTGGTTAATTAAGAGATTAAAATGATACAGAAGTTTGCTGTTTCCAGATCCTCTAATAATAGCGTCATGAAAGCGATCATTAGCTTCAACGTAATCATCAATATTTCTGTTTTTTGCTGCCTCATCCATGTCTTCCATAGCTTTTATTAGCTCCTGTAACTCAGGTACTTTTTCTCTTTGAGCCATATGTCCGGCTGCAAGTCCCTCAAGAACTTCTTTTAATGCAAACAACTCCGTAATTTCTTTCTCGGTTGGTTTGGTGACACAAGTACCTACTCGTGGGATGATTTCCACCAAACCTTCTCTTTGTAGTTGTTTCAAAGCTTCGCGAACCGGAGTACGACTTACACCTAATTTCTGTGCTAATGCAGCTTCAGAAAGTTTTTCACCCATAGCTAATTGTCCTGAAACGATTGCCTGACGAATGATATTTGTTACTTGCGCATGAATGCTCTCAGTTGATACTGAAAAATTCAACTTATCCCCCCCTAACAAACTATGTGCCATGTACCATGTACCATACAAGATGTCTTCGATGTAATTTTAATTTATAATATTTAGATTTGTCAATATATTTTGATAAATAATCCATTAAACTGCACACAAGATGTTTAATGTTTAGTAACAAGTGAAGGCTATTCACCACAAAATTTAAAGACCGAATACAGTTTTTGATGATGATCCAATAAAAATTAGTAGGAAGTTCTTATTTCTTTATTGTTTAGAAGCATTGTAATCCTGTAATTATCAATCCGATCTATGATATGGAAAGGCTCATTCACTGCAAACCAGGACAGCTCCCAAAAGACTACGGGTCGCCGATGTTAAATTTATTGCGTCTCTAATATTTTTTATCTAAACTTATCATATAATCTGTATTATATGTCTATCGATCTCAGTTTTTCTATGATATACTCGTCACATAAGGTTATTTTTTCTGGTGTTTTGCCAAAAGCAACAAAATAAACTCGTCATATAAGATCGAGGTGAATCCAATGCTGCACGAATACGAGACGTACCTCAAGGAGAAGGGGTGTTCCCCGAACACGGTGATCTCCTACTTGAATGACGTGAATCAGTTTTTGAAGGACTTGGATCTGCGCTTCGGCGACTATGTGACCTCGGCGGACATCCGCAAATGGATCCAGCAAATGTTAAGTCCGGTAGAAGGGAAACCGCTCGCGACCTCAACGATCAACCGGCGGCTGAACGCGCTGCGCAGTTTTTACGGCTGGGCAGTGGAGAAAGGGTATTTCGACCAGGATCCGATGAAAGGCATTTCGGATTTGAAAACGGCCGACGAAGATCAGGAGACGATCATGTGGCTGACGGAGGAGGAGTTTGAAGATTTGTTGCATCGAATGCGGAAAATGCCGATCCATAGCCGCGGTGTGGATCCAGAGGAGAAATACCGTCGCGACCGGGCGATCGTGTACCTGTTTGTCTACGCCGGTTTGCGGTTGGAGGAGTTGTCGAACTTAAAGCTTACGGATATTGACCTCGACATGAAGCGCCTCCGGATCGTCAACAAGGGGATGAAGGTGCGCACGGTCCCGATCTCCAACATCCTGTTTGCGGAGCTTCAGGATTGGCTGGCGTTTCGAGCAGAGATGGCAAAAAAGAAGCCGCACGTGGACGCATCTCCCTACGTCTTTTACAGCCAGCGCTCACCGAAGTTTTCCGTACGCGGTATTCAGCGCATGGTCGAAAGCTACAGTCCACCAGGCAAAAAGCTGACGCCTCATATGTTTCGCCACACGTTCTGCAAGTGGATGTTAAAGGCGACAAACAACGATATTGAGAAAGTGCGCCGACTCGCTGGGCATAGCCACATCGCGACGACTTCCCGGTACTTAAAGGACAGTTACAGCGATTTGGCGGATGCGGTCGAGGCGTTGCCGAAGTTCTAATTTGAATTATTTTATTTCGCTCGTGAAAACGTAGGCCTCTCTATTTCAGCTGAAACACCGTATTAACATGGAGTGAGGTGAGTAGTAGACTTGTTTCCTAATCGAAAGTACAAAGATTAGAAATCAGTTTGCTTATTATCAGTTTTTTACTATGTTAGTTGTTCAAATATAACTTTGAGTGCTTTAACATAATTCAAATATTTACCGTTATTATCTTTATTGACGTTAATTCCTATAGGGATTAAGTTTATTTTTAAGTATTCTTTTGCATCAAAGACGTGCAGGTTGGGAACGATGATGAAGTGTTCTCCGCCAATATTTTTAATTATTTTTGAGTACAAATCTTTAAAATAATAGTCATTAAAAGAGAACCCAATGAACAATAATTTTCTGTTTCCCAAAATCGAGTAAAGTTTGCTAGTAATTTTATCATCAGAGTAAAAATTATTATAGTCATCCTCATCTACAATCATTGATGCTGGTTTGTCGATATGTCCATGTAAATGTATAACTCTATGTTTTTTCTCATTTAAAACTTCTTGGATATCTTCTATATCATCCATACATAATGGCATAACGAAATCATCTCTATAATCTGTTAAAGCATTATCATAATTTGTAGTTATATAAAAATCGGAACAGAGTGTTGCAGTATACCTATATCAAAATTATGTATAAATATACATATATGTGATCTATCCATCAAGGGCTTGGCGTGAATCCTCTGTAGCCATGATTCTTTAGTCAAGCGTCAGCTTCAATAATTTTAGCAAAACCTAAAGCTCTCTCCATGTATAGCCCCTTTGCATATCACTGCATAAGGATTTTTCGATTCTCTGCCCTTTTATTTTGGAAAAAAACAGAAACCCTAATGAACTGGAAGCTGACTATGAAGTGCCCAGTTATCAACGATACTAAACTTAGGTTGTGGAAATCCAAATATTGATACCTGAACCATTTGAAATTTAGAGAAATTAAGAACAAAAATAAAAAAATTTTAACTTCTAATCAAGTTTTTTATTTGAACATTTTACATTTTTTTGTTCTAAGAGCCATAAGACTCTCAAAAGAAAAAAGGACTTCACCCCTCATTTGCAGAATTTTTGATGTGGCCTAAACACAATAATTCGCTAGGGGGAAGTCACTTTGTACATTCTACAAGAAAGTCTATTTTCCTTTTTGAAGAACTGTAAATTTTAGATTCTAAAGAAAATTTGCCAAATCTTTTTTAGTGCTCTTGATTTACGTCCCTTTGCTAAGCAATTCTTCACCCCAAGGGGGGCTGAAGGTCATTCTAAGGAAAGGAATTTTAAGAGCTCTTATTGCTGCTCCATTAAAAGGTTTTGATACGTTTACAGCCCTTCGTAACCGATTGGATTAAGACATTCATTCCGTTATCAATGCGGTTTAAATCGGTCGACCTGCACCATCTATCTCTACTTTTAGTACAGTATTTTCCATGAACACACTCAAAAAAATCTAGCAGAAAAAATCTTTTATGATCTTGTCCAGATAGGCCAAGCTGAAGGCGTGATCAATGGAGGGCATCAGGCTATCGATAGTGCCGCCATTAACGCCTATGAAAAGAACAAGCCTAAAAACAAACAGGCAATGCAAATTGGGGAGCAAAGTTTGATTCTTTTAGCAATAAAATCACTTGGTTTGGCCATAAAGTGCATCTTTCTGTAGATACGTGAATTACCGATTGTGATCGAAGTAACTCCAACTCATGTAAACGATGGAGAAGTCGACCCAACATTGATCGGAAATGTGACAGATTGTACAAATTTCCAAATCGAATTTCTGATCATGGATGGTGGATATAACCAACTTTATGAAAAACCGATTAGTTTCTATCAAATTGAAAATTAACAGCTGTTAAAAGCTCCCTGCAAAAAGTCCTTTATTTATAAATATCCCCGATTGACAAATATTTCGTTTCCAAATACGGTTCAATGCCTTCCACTCCACCTTCACGGCCGATTCCGCTTTCTTTCATTCCTCCAAAAGGAGCGTGGGCAGCAGATGGAGAACCGTCATTCCAGCCGATAATTCCGAAATCTAAATGCTCATGCAGATAGATGCCTGTTCTATAGTCATTTGTAAAAAAGTAAGCGGCCAGACCATAAGGCGTGCTGTTTGCAATATTAACAGCTTCTTCTAATTCCTGAAACGTTGTGATTGGCAAAATGGGTCCAAATGTTTCCTCTTGCATAATCTTCATGTTCTCATTGACATTTTTGAGAACCGTCGGATAAACAAAGAAATAGCCTTTTTCCTTATTTGCATTGTATTTATTGCCGCAAAGAACTTCAGCACCTTTACTGATTGCATCGTTGACCTGCGAGACAATCTTATTAAAGCCTTTTTCATTAATAACTGGCCCAATTTGAGTTCCTTTTTCCAAACCATTTCCAACTTTTAATTTTTTAACTTCATTTGTTAATTTTTCAGCAAATTCCTCTACAATGCTTTCATGCACTAGAACTCTGTTTGCACAAATACATGTTTGACCGGCATTTCTGAACTTGGAAGCTATCGTTTGTTCTACCGCCAAGTCAATATCAGCATCATGTGCAACAATGACCGGTGCGTGGCCGCCTAATTCCATTGAAACATGTTTAACCGTACTGGCACTGTCTCTGATCAATAATTTTCCTACAGGGGTCGAGCCGGTAAACGTAATTTTTCTGACATATTTGCTTTCCGTAAATATTTTTCCTACCTCACTGCCATAGCCATTCACACATTGAATTACATCCGCTGGTATTCCGGCTTTATGAGCGAGCTCAATCAATTTCATCGTTGTTAACGGGGTATCTTCTGCTGGTTTCACAACGAATGTACATCCAGCTGCCAATGCCGGTGCAGCTTTTCTTGTCATCATTGCGGCTGGAAAATTCCAAGGAGTAATGGCTGCAACCAATCCTACCGGTTGGCGGCTGACAATGATACGTTTGGATTCCGTATTTGCAGGAATTGTTCGTCCATAAAGCCGTTTCGCCTCTTCTGCATACCAATCAATGTAACTAGTTGCATAGTCAACTTCACCCAATGATTCGTGCAAAGGTTTACCGCTTTCCATTGTCATGATCTTTGCAAGATCATCTTTATGTTCTTGGATTTTTTTAGACCAAAGCTTTAATAGTCTCGATCGTTCATGTGCATTTATTTTTGACCACTTTCGGAAACTTTCATGCCCTCTCCGCAATGCAAGATTAATCTCTTCTTCTGTATCTGCCTTTACTTCCTGGATCAACTCACCTGTTGCAGGATTCGTGACTTTAATCGTCGCTGCCATCAAGGTTTACCTCCCTCTGGGTTTTTCTTTGCCGGGATATAATAATATATAACGCCACTGGTTAATGGATTCCCGGCAATTTTATCCTCAGTTTCTTCACCCAGTTCATTGAGCAAAAGCTTTTTCCAATATGGATAACCCTTTATTTAATTCCTCGTCAGTAATAACCAACGGAGCTAAAAAGCGTATAATATTTCCATCAATACCAGCTGAAAGCAATAAAAGACCATGTTCATTCGTATATTTCAGAATTTGATTCGTTTTCTCTTTATTCGGTCGTTTGTTCTGACGGTTATCTACGATCTCCACCGCTACCATAGCACCTAAGCGGCGAATTTCCCCCACAAACTCATGTTTCGCTTGTAATTCCAGCAGTTTTTTCTCAATCTTTTGTCCCAGTATTTCTGATTTTGTGAGCAAATCCTCTTCTTCGATGATATCAATGACTGCCAGTGCGGCGGCACAAGCTACAGGATTCCCAGCATACGTTCCACCCAGTTCACCCGGATCGGCAGCATTTAAAATTTCCGCCTTGCCTACTACACCACTTAAAGGCAACCCGGCAGCCAATGACTTGGAAACAGTAATCAAATCCGGGACAACATCAAAATGTTCAATTGCAAACAATTTGCCTGTACGGCCAAAACCAGTTTGAATTTCATCTGCCACAAAAACAATACCGTGATCATCACAGAAGTCCCTGACAAATTTGACAAATTTCTTCGGTGGGATAATAAAACCGCCTTCCCCTTGAACAGGTTCCATTACGATACAAGCAACCGTTTCAGGTGCCACAGTAGCAGCGAAAAACCTCTTGAATTCTTCAATCGTCCAATCAATATATTGTTCATCTGTCATATGATCCGGTTTTCGGTACAAGTATGGATAAGGAGCTTGATACACTTCTGAAGCAAAAGGACCAAATCCGAATTTATATGGTTTGACTTTGCTCGTCATGCTCAACGTCAGATTCGTTCTTCCATGAAACCCTCTGACAAATGAAACGACCGCTTGTCTGCCTGTAAATTTACGGGACACTTTAACTGCATTTTCGACTGCTTCAGCCCCCGAATTAAAAAGAATTGCTTGTTTATCAAAGTTGCCTGGAGTAATCTTGCATAATTTTTCCGCCAGCTTAATGTATCCTTCGTACATGATCACATTAAAACCAGGATGCAAAAATTTATCAACCTGTTCTTTTACCGCAGCCGTTACTTTGGGATGACTATGCCCTACATTTAAAGTTCCGATTGCCCCTGCAAAATCTATCCATTCATTCTGGTCAATGTCTACGATGGTAGCCCCTTTTGCATGATGCGCAATACTTAAATTTCCATTGCTCACCCCTTTAGGAACATACTTTTTCCGTTTAGCCTGCAAGTCTTCCATCGTTGTCGATGATGCCATTTTTTCATTGCCTCCTCAAAATCAATATATATACGAATTATGTCAATTTTCTGTTATAGTGAAAAGCACCAGTTTTCTGATTTTTCAGGTACCAGTTAAAACGTTAAACACTCTTTATAAAGCTAGGGACATGGTAAAAACTTAAAATGCACACTGTTCTCATTTACCTTCCAATTCACTTTCTATATAAATTAGAAATCCTTTAAAGGGGATTCTCGTCAAAGGCTAAGTCGACGAGACATCTTTAAATTTTTTCACAGAGTCTTTTCTAGAACCAAACAGATACAAGATTGTTCCGATTCCATACCACCCAAACACAATTAACCATTCCATAGGCCAAACAAGCGCAGATGGCATTCCAGGTAAATAAAAAGTAATAAATATAATACTTAAAATTATGGCAATGACTCCAGTTAATTTCCAATTTCGTATCTTATATGGACGTTCTAATTCAGGTTCTGTTTTTCTAAGTTTCATAAATGAGATGGAAACAAGCATATAACCGATGACAATTCCAATGCCACCAGCATTTACAAACCAGTTTAAAGCTGAATGCCCTAAAAATGGTGCAAAAAAACCAAGTAATCCTAAAAAGATAATGCCATGTGTCGGTGTCTTATATTTTGGATGAATGTAAGCAAACCATTTTGGAATCATCCCTCTCTCCGCCATGGCAAATAAAATTCGACTTCCACCAATAATGAATGCATTCCAACTTGTCACGATTCCGGCAACCCCACCAATCACAAGAATTGTTCCAAACACTGGACTTCTAAATAGATTCGTCATTGCATCAGCAGTAGCAAGTCGGGTAACCTCGAGTTGAGACGGTGTTAATCCAACTGATACCCCATATGCAATTAAAATGTAGAAAACAATGGCCAGTATAATAGAAAAAATAAGTATCCTACCTATTACTTTTGGTGGTGCTTTTACTTCTGAAGCGATTTGCGGGATAACATCGAACCCTACAAATAGGAATGGAATCATGATAAGAACAGTCATCACTCCCCCCACTCCTTCTCCAAGAATTGAATTCGTATGCACTGAACCTCCATTTGCAAATGCTCCAAAAACTAAAACTAAGCCTATTAAAATAACAGCAATAGTTAAAATATTTTGAAAAATAGCAGCCGGTTTAATTCCAAAATAATTCATCGATGTCAACAACAGCGAACCAAAGGATCCAATCAAAACCCAAGTTAAATAAATATCCCATCCTCCGAGATTCCATAAAAAGAGTTGGTGATCAACAGGAATTATATAATCAATGACGGTAGGTAATGCAACTGCCTCAAAGGTAATAACTGATACATATCCAAACAAGACACTCCATGCAGCAATATATCCCAACCTATCATTAAAGGCTCGCTGGACGAACACTAATCCACCGCCAGTTTCAGGTATTGCAGCTGCTAACTCTGCATAGGTCAGACCAATAAAAGTAACAAGCAGCCCACCTAACAAAAAGGCAATTGCCGTTCCTAGAAAACCTGCTTTACTTATCCAATCACCAGAAAGAACAACCCATCCCCATCCAAGCATTGCTCCAACAGAAAGAAATAGAACATCGACTCTTGACATTGATTTTGAAAATTTATTACTCATTACTCTCACTCCCTCGTATACTAAGTTTCAGAAAGTTTTTTTATCGAATTTCCAGTCCGATACGCTCCTTGACAATCGCATATCTTGGGTGGTTGCCTTTGTGGGAGGGGCGCGCCCCTCCCACAAAGGGTTGAGCGTACCGGGGTTGGACTTTTCGCAATGTTCCTGGATAATGGTCTTAGGATCATCGGGGATACTCTTCTCACTCCTGTAGCTTTGACTACTTGTAAAGTCTGTCTCCTCGGCCCCTGTTTGGACGTCTAACCCGCAGGCTGTTCCCGTTGGTTTTCCCCATGCTGGAAGGAGCAGCTTCCAGGGCAGCCCATGGTCCAACGTGAGTTCTCATATGCGAGGGTGACTGGTCAACAGGCGCGATCCGGGGGCATCCCGAAGAGTCCTACCCCTCGATCCTACAACAATAGGAGGTGATCTCATGAAACTCTACGTCGGGATCGACGTGAGCTCACGCGACTTAGCCACCTGCATTATGGATCATGAAGGAAATACGTGCGCACGCTTCAAAGTGGATAATCATCTTCTGGGCGCCACCTTCCTTCGGGATCAAATCCTCCTGTGGGCTAACAAGCGAAAGCCAACCGAAATTCTGATCGGGATGGAAGCCACCTCGGTCTACAGTTGGCATCCAGCTATGTTTTTCCACCAGCAGGAGGCCTTGCAGGCTTGGAACGTCAAGGTGTTTACGATCAATCCAAAGCTCATTCGCAAGTTTAAAGAAGCCTATGTCGACTTGGAGAAAACGGATGACATCGATGCTTGGATCATTGCGGATCGGCTTCGCTTCGGCCGTCTGAAGATGACGGCTGTCCTCAAGGAGCAGTTTCTCGCGCTTCAGCGACTGACACGCATGCGATATCATCTCGTCCACCAGTTAACCCGTGAGAAACAGTATTTTCTCCAGCACTTGTTTTACAAATGCAGTTCCTTTACCCAAGAGGTGGACAGTTCGATCTTCGGACATGCCATTCTCGAACTGCTGCTTGAGTCGTGGAGCCTCGATGACATCTGCCAAATGGATGTCAAGCAGTTGGCCGACTTCCTGCGCCAAAAAGGGCGCAATCGCTTTGCCGATCCGGAATGCATCGCCAAGTCGATTCAAAAGGCGGCCCGTTCGTCGTATCGGTTGTCCAAGTGTGTCGAGGATTCCATCGACTTGCTGTTAGGGCTGTCGATTCAATCAATCCGCAGCCTGCAATCGCAGCTCAAAGAGCTCGATAAAGCCATTACCCGCCATCTTGAAGGCATTCCGAACACACTGCAAACCATCCCAGGCATCGGACCGGTTTATACCGCAGGCATCCTGGCCGAAATCGGGCAAATCGAGCGGTTTCACAACCAGGCCGCCTTGGCAAAATATGCCGGCTTGACATGGTCCAAGCACCAATCGGGCCGTTTTCAAGCCGAGGACACCTCCCTCATTCGTTCCGGCAATCGCTATCTCCGTTACTACCTAGTGGAGGCTGCCAACTCGGTGCAACGGCATGATGCGACGTTTCGTGCGTACTACCGGAAGAAGTATGAGGAAGTGCCCAAACACCAACATAAACGAGCCCTCGTCCTCACCGCTAGAAAACTCGTGCGTGTGATCGATGCGCTGCTACGCAACGGTCAAATCTACACGCCAAGAAAGGGGGAAGATCGATAAGAGGATCGATCTGGTATACCAATATCAACCTTTAGACCCAGTTTATTACATGTACCAATACTGGGTTTCTTCAGTATTGCCTTTTTTCGGATCATCGGACAAGGGAATTTCCAATTTCTATGATTTTTCACCTTGACATATTACCGCAGGACTTTTAAATTTATTAAGAAAGTATTATTATAAAACATTGTAGAAAACAAAAGCTTTGTTCCGTCACATACGAATACATAATTAGAAAATGCACATTTCTATAACCATCTCCACAGCTTTTGCATTAATAACGGAAATCGCATAGACTAAAAACAATTCTAAGGAAAAATAAAAGCCTGAATCCCCTTACATTTTTATTTTCTTTTTATGTTACTATTTCTAACATCATTTATCCTGATAATTTACACTGATAATAAATAATATTATGATAAATACATTAAAAGAAAAGTACCAGTTTTCTGATTTTTCAGGTACCAGAGGGAGAGATAGATCATGATATTTTTTCAAATAGATAAAAAGGATAAGTCAAATCATATCTATCAACAAATTTATAAATCGTTAAAAGAAGCGATTTTAGAGAGAAAGATCCCTACCAATGAGAAATTGCCTTCCAAAAGAAAATTAGCAGAAAAATTAGGAGTGAGCATTAATTCGGTTTCAAATGCGTACGAGCAGCTCCTGGCTGAAGGATATATTTACGCAATTGAAAGAAAAGGCTACTATGTGGAAAATATTACACAGTTCAACAATCAAAAAGAGGCTAAAATGAACTTTCCAGATGATTTAAAAGAAGAATTCTCCAAGAAAGATGAGGGATGGCTTTCCTTATCACATATGACGGCTGACATCTCCATGTTCCCGTTTAAAGAATGGATGAAGTGTGAAAAAATAGCAATAAAAAATCACAAAAACGAACTTTCGGACATTTCTCATCCTCAAGGTCCTTACCTTGTGAGAAAAACCATCTCGCGTATGATTGCGCTTACACGCGGTGTTAAATGCGAACCAGAACAAGTGATTATCGGCCCCGGGACACAGCCCTTGTTACGTCAAGTGTTGGGCATGCAGAGGGAAAATATAAAAGCTGCAATTGAGAACCCTGGGTATTCTCGCATCTACCAATTATTAAAAGATATGAATTTTGAAGTTTTTCCAATCGATCTTGATAAAAAAGGAATAGACATCAAGAAAGTGGAAGCTTTGAATCCACATTTCCTTTTTATCACCCCGTCACACCAATTCCCGACCGGAATCATTATGCCTATTTCAAGAAGAATTGAACTTTTGAATTGGGCCTCGGCTTCTGAAGGAAGGTATATTGTAGAAGACGATTACGATAGCGAATTTAAATACGGAACGGACAATATTCCGTCGCTGCAAAGCCTAGATCGGAATCAACGCGTGATTTATGCAGGAACATTCTCCAAAACGATCATGCCAAGTTTCCGAATCAGTTATCTCGTTTTGCCTCCCGATTTATTAAGAGAGTACAAAAGACATTTTTCATATTGGATACAGGGAAGCAATACACTGAATTTATTTACGCTTCACTATTTTATTGAAAGCGGCGAGTACGCAAAACACGTCAAGCGCATGAACAATCACTATGAGATAAAAAGAGAAAACCTGATTAAGGAATTGAAATGGAAATTTCGAAATGGCATTAAGATTAAAAATGTGCCGGCAGGACTTCATTTCATTGCGGAATTCAAAACAGATAAAGGGTATAAAGAAATTGAAGAAAGAGCAAAAAAAGAAAAACTTGAAATATACTCCATGAAGAGATTCAATTTACTAGGCAATATCGAAGAAGGGAAAAAAATTATTTTGGTTATCGGATTTGCCAATATAAAAAATGAAGACATACCAGTTGCCGTAGATAGATTGTACCGTGTTATTTATTAAAAAGATTTCTACAACAACAACTTTACATCGGACGAATAGCCGCTTTAGGAACAATGCCATAATGTTTTAAAATGATTCATCTTGGTTAAGAATGCTCAATTTCTATTTTCCGCTGTGACCTTTTCCCTTTCACTTATAATATCTGTCCGTAGTTAAAAGAGAACTATCAGCTTTTATACGCACAACCCATTTAAGAGCAAAAGAAATTTTATTTAAAATTTTTCGATCTGACATGACTCATGGGGAAGGTTCTTAAAAGCCTTTTTCCCTTCTCCGATCGGACCTACAAAGTCATTAAACTGGCTCATGAAACGTTGACAAGAGCTGGAAAAGAAAACCCAAGCATCGCCGTGTGCGGCATCAACCCTCACGCTGGAGAAAACGGACTGTTTGGCAATGGAGAGGAAGAGGAAAAACTCATTCCCGGCATCCGAAAAGCACAAGTGGAAGGAATCAATGCAACCGGACCATATCCGGCAGATACATTATTTTACCGTGCGGTGCGCGGAGATTTTGATATTGTTGTCGCTTGCTACCATGACCAAGGGCACGCCCCTATTAAAGTGCTGGGGCTGGAAGCCGGAGTAAACATCACCGTCAGCCTCAAAGGCGGTATCATACGCACAT
Source organism: Aeribacillus sp. FSL K6-2833 (assembly GCF_037965815.1). Lineage (GTDB taxonomy): Bacteria > Bacillota > Bacilli > Bacillales > Aeribacillaceae > Aeribacillus > Aeribacillus composti. The sequence continues at coordinate 3,716,251 of NZ_CP150189.1, forward strand.
CTGTCGACCATGGAACAGCCTTTGATATCGCAGGAAAAAATCTGGCGGACGAACGCAGCATGCTCGAAGCCATTCGCGCCGCTGTCGAACTGGCTCCGAAAGTTTAAACACCAACCTTTTTGCTTAATTTATCTGTTTTGGCAATTAAAAAATGTATGAATGACAAAATACGAATATTCCATTCCCTGTATAAAATTTTAGGTCTATATCGCTTGACAAGGAGCTTCTGCGGACATGTTTCCTAGCGAAAGGAGCGAGCGCCAATCCTTGCTTCGCAAGGCATCAAGCCTAACATGTCCGCCACTCCATGTAAAATTTCTATTCGAATCATTTATGCTAAATAAGCAGTATGCTCAGATATGGTTGTTCATCTACTTGACCTTAATTTTTTGTCCGGTTAAGTCAATTCATTTTAGAACCAATTTTTAAAATAAGTTCTTCATAAATTTTTAGCGATGAGGCAACAAGAAAGACGAACAAGAGCGCCCAGATGGCGGCTGGTAGTTATTTGTGCTTCCATGATTTCAATGACGGAATAGCTTTCGGCAATGTCCTCCTTAAAACCTCTCATCAGCTTTTCGGCGCGGCAGGCTTCTGTGGCTTTACCTTCTGCAAAAAGAAAATGCCAAGGAGCACCATCATCAAAAGCGATCCCATCGCCAACCGATTGGCAATGTTTCCATATGAATGAAAAAGGAGGGTAATGCTTCCATAAATCGCTGGACCAATGATGGCTGACACTTTTCCAGAAAAAGCGAACAGTCCGAAAAATTGCCCTTGCTTATCTGGCGGGGAAAGTTCGACTATATATGTTCTCGAAGTGACCCACATCGCTCCTAAACTGACGCCGAACAAACTCCCAGCAATCCAAAAAGATAGCTTGGAAAAAGCAAGCACCCCTATCGCCAGTGCGATGCACATCACGATGCCGACATACAAAACCGCTTTTTTGGCTCCCTTGCTTCTCGTAATATAGCCAAAAAGAAAGGAACCGATAATACTCGAAACTGTGGAGACTAAATATAAAAGGATGAACTCCCCTGCCGTAAACCCGGCAATGACTTTGGCATAAACGGACATGATGGCGATCGTCGTTGCCACCGCATCATTCAAAAAGAAATAAGCAATCATGAAAGTAAAAATGTTTTGATACTTTTTCATTTCTTTTAATGTTGCATAAATATCCCGATAGCCTGCAAAAAATCCGGCCTTTCGCTTTAAGGCATCGGCTTTTTCGGCTTCTTCTTTGACAAAGAAAAACAGCGGGAAAGAAAAGAGAAGAAACAAAAGGGCGCTTGGAATAAAAGCCCGATAGTAATCCATTTCTCCAACAAACGGATACACAGCGAGCCCGACAAGCGTTCCGACATATCCGACAGCAACGCCAAAACCGGAGATAAGCGGTATTTCCTGTTTATTCCCCAAACTGGAAATCATGGAATCGTAAAAAACAAGGCTCGAATGGTAAAAAAACTTTGCTGCGACAAATAAAAGCACGATTATGACAAAAGACGCCGGCAATCCAAACATGGCATTCCCAAGATTCGAATATCCGGCAACACCCATAAGCAAAGTTGCCGTAACCGAAAGAGTCGTAAAAATCCCAAGCCATTTCTTTCTTCTCCCGGTCCGGTCAATCCATGTGCCGTATAAAGGTGAAAATATCACTAAAAAGAAAGAGGCTAACGCATTTGCATACGAAATAAATGTACTGGCGATTTGGTTCAAGCTCTCGCTTTTTCCCACCGTTTCCGAAACATAAAGCGGGAAAAAAATCGTATTCACATTCGAGGAAAAAATCGTATTCGCAAAATCATACAACGCCCACGATAAAATCGGCAACGAAACATACAGTTTCCAGCCCGGCTTTTCATACGCATGCGAGGCAATCTTCTCCACTGCACCCTCCCCCATTCTGTCGGTGATAAAACGGCCGCAAACCGTTTATTCCATATATAGATTACTTTGTATATTTAATGATTTTGTTTCATGGATGTAAATTTTTCGAAAGAATACCTCTTGCTTCCGAAAACGATAGGTTTTATTTTTGTCAGAATATAATTAATATTTTAACAGATGAATATGCATTAGTGTATGATTATCGTTTTCCGGAGTCAGTCAAGACTTTGTTGGAGCTTTTTTGGTTCGCTGAAAACAGGTGTAAGTCATAGGTTAGCGAACCATTTTTTGAATTTCCTGCGTAAGTGCTTTTGGACTCTCATCCCTTGTCATGACAGACGGATATGTATACTTTTTTTACCATCCCTTGAGTTCAGACAGGGCATCGAGTGGTGACAGGCACCTGACCCAAGCAAAAAAATAAAAATGGTTCTGTTCGTCAATATCTACTACAAATTTGTCGTACATTTCGTGTAGACAATAAAGTTCGGCAACAAACGCTTTGTAATCTAGGGAGGTTAGAACATTTATTAGAGAATGGCTCTGTCGATAACATAATCGAGGGATTAGCCAAATTTTCAGAGCGTTACTTTGACCGAATTCACGGGCAAGGCTCTTCCTCTTCTGTCTCCGTGCTTTGGACAAAAGAGTTTGGGCCGGTTTATCTGTTCCGAAAGGTATGGGAAAAGTTAGGGCTTGGTCGGCTATTACGTAAAATCATGCCGTAAAAACAACTTATTAGACACCCCCGTGTTGTGGGTATAGTACAAAACACCAGTATTTTCGGGCTTTTCTTTAGTGTACTCTGTCAAACTTTTAGATATAGTAATAAAGCTTGTAGACTGTCTAAGCAGAGACTTTGTCAACAAGCGAAAGTACTAGCTGATGTTTTGTATTTTCAAGAACTGACTAAGATAATGATCCTAAATTCAAGGTCTTCCTCCTGTAATCCATTCAATTAAATATCCTATAAACATTAAAATACAAAATATTATAAACATGATAAGTTTATAAATCATTTAATTCCCCACTCTATTATTTTTTACAAGGTGCTATACTAAAGTAAGCTGCTACTGCTAAGGCAGCTCTTTTTTCGTCAGATTTCATAAATAGAAGAGCGGCAGTTATCCCAGCTACTAAAGCTTTATCACAGCCACAATCGAAATATCCTTTTACTTTATAACAAAGATCATGTGTCATACATAAAGAATCTAATTTATTTTTTGGTACACCGCCACCATGTCCAGGTCCGTACCATTTTCCCCAAACTGGCATACTTCTTAATATTTGAGATACAGATTGTGACTCTTTTTTATTTTCAATATGATTAATTAAATATATACGTTTTACCTACGGCCGAGTAGAAACAAAATCCATTCCCGAGGGAATTCGGCGATTTGCCCAATCGCTAGAGTCCATGATACCACCATGCTGAATGACCAGCATGGTTTCTATTGAATAATACCCGTAGCTCAAAAATTAGGGGATATAAAATAGCTCTTGCATGGAAAAGTCCTTTAAAAGGAAAGTGCGATCTTCAGTTTCATGCAAGAGCACTTTCATTTTTTTCGCCTACCGAGTGCTACATTTATTTTTCGATGGCGCAGCAAAGCCTTATTAGGCGGCAGGTTTTCTAACGTTTCCACTACTTCTTCGGATGAATAAGCCTAAACCACTGTCAAACGGCTTCGACAAATGACAGGCAATCTATTTCAACCACTTTCGCACTTCCTCTTCCGCAAGTCCAGTGAGATCGGCAATATCTTTCGCTGCCATTCCTTTCGCCGACATATGTCGGATCATGTTCTTCCGTTCTTCCTCCCGACCTTGCTTTAGCCCTTGTTTCAACCCTTCCTCCATCCCCGCACGCCGCTCGCCAAGAAGATTGGACAATTGATCCCGCAGCCATTTCAGCCGCATTTCATACGCGTAGCGATTTTCCGAACTGACGCTTATCTTCTCCCACTCTTCCAATGCTTCGCGAATTTCTTGCTCGTTCATCGCCAACACCTCCAGTTCCTTGAGAATCGTCTCATCAATCTCTTGTTTCCGGGCATCCACCGCTGACAGCATCATCAACCAGGGCCACTCCGAAGATCGCTTCACATCACGTCTATATTTCTTCCATTTTACCATAAATTGTGATAAATCAATGGCGTGAAATTCAAGATGCGCGCTCCAAAGAAATTGTTCTTTATCTTCGCGGATATGAAAGATGGTGTGAAACCGATCGGTTTCATGCGGAAAGAGCGGGTAGTTGAGAATTGCAATCATAATGGTGGGAGGAAGTTCGCTGTACCCTTGGCCTTTGAAGAGCGACTGGGAAAAGAGCCTCGCCCAGTAATACAAAATCCGCTCCGGCATATCGTGCTGGTCAATGATTTGAATTTCCACGTTAATCCGCTCGCCTCGGTCGGTCCACACGAGCACGTCAAGCCGATTCATTTTCCCTTCTTCGAACTCTTTTGCCAGCTCTGTGTTATCAAACTGCACATCGATGATACGATCATGGCCTGTCCGATGCAAAACCGCATTCAAAAAAGCGATTGTAAGCTGCTTTCGGCTCGGATGGCCGAACAATTGTTTAAACATAAAATCCAATTTTAAATCGAGGTATTCCTTCATAATGGGAATCATCCTTTCGAGGAGAATTTGGAGGGGAGCTGAGGTTTATCTAAAGAAAAGCCGAAGTTATTTGCAGATTTTTCAGATAAAAGAAAGTGCATCGCCTTACAAAACGCACTTCTTGACAAATCTCAACCAGCAGACGTTCTAATGAAAACTTTGTCACCATATACATTCAGAACGTATGTTCTGATAATGTTATTGTAATACACCTTATCTTATCTTTCAATCACCAATGATTCGACAAATTTTGCACAGAGCCAAAAACTATACCAAAAGGTAAGCCCTTTTACACAGCAAGTGCCTCCTTCCTTAGAAATAGATTCTAGTTGTCTTCCAAAAAACAAGAACATGAGTAATCCTTCCTCATTTTTCTTAGGTTACCATTTTAATTAGCAAAGTGCCGGTGTGTTTAATCCTGCCATGGTGACCGTCGGGAAAGGGGATAACCGTCAGTATACCGAAGCATATCTGCGTTTTTAAGCCCACTACGGGTGAAGTACAGCCGTGCAAAAGGTTGTTCACTATCCGAACCAAGTTTGTTCCACACACGCACAAACATATTTCATTCGACCTAAATCTTTTCCACATCAGACCTAAAAAAGTTCCACATCAAGCCTAATATCCAGCACACCGCACCAAATCCCCGCCACATTCCATACTTTTCGTATTCCAACGCTTGACATGTTCGCGGCGGTGATTATAATTAATTAAAAAATTGTTAATAATTTTCTTACAATAACTATGAAGAGGAAAAGTAAGGTTCAGTTATTTTTCACAGAGAGCTTCGGTAGCTGAGAAGAAGCAAAAATACGAACCCGAACAATGGCCTCTGAGTTGCGTGCTGAAAGTATTATTTTCGTGTTTTATCCCAACAAAGCACGAAGGTACAAGTAGGTTCCGCCGAGTTTGGTACTCGTTACAAATACCACAGTATGAAGGGATTAAGCCCGTAGTACTGGCAGAGGCTGTTTTGTGCGAGCAAACAGTGAAGTAAGGTGGTACCACGTGAGCAAAACCACGTCCTTATCTATATAGATAAAGACGTGGTTTTTTTTATAAAACAACAATGTATGGGGGAAAATTTATGAATCGTTTTTTAGTTATTCAAACTGATTTTGGATTAAGCGATGGAGCTGTCAGTGCAATGTATGGAGTCGCTTTGAATGTTAATCCCAGCCTGAGGATTTTTGATTTGACCCACGATATTCCCCAATATAATATTTGGGAAGCGTCTTATAGGCTGTACCAAACGATATCGTATTGGCCAAAGGAGACGGTATTTATTTCTGTTGTTGATCCGGGTGTCGGTTCAGAACGGAGAAGCATTGTTGTGAAGACAAAATCAAACCAATATATTGTGACACCCGACAATGGAACGATCACACATATAAAGAAGTATATTGGGATCGAAGAAGCAAGGCTGATCGATGAAAAGGTAAACCGGCTGCCAAATTCCGGGCATTCTTATACCTTCCATGGACGTGATATTTACGCTTATACCGGCGCACGGCTTGCATCCGAAGTGATTACGTTTGAACAGGTGGGGCCGGAAATTCCAATCGATTCGCTAATTGAACTGCCAGTTTTAGAAGCCTATATTCAAAATGGTGCGATTAAAGGGAATATTGATATACTTGATGTCCGCTTTGGAAACTTATGGACCAATATTGATCGCAGCTTGTTTCAGAAGTTAGACGTAGATTACGGAGATTCTTTTGAAGTAACGATTGAAAATGAAACAAGACAAGTATATAAAAATATTATGACGTTTGGCAGATCATTTGCGGATAGTCATTTGGGCGAGCCTTTGCTTTACGTCAATTCGCTCGACAAAATCGGTGTGGCAATCAATCAAGGATCATTTGCGAAGGCCTACCATATTGAAGCAGGTGCCAAATGGAAAATCACTATCTGCAAAGTACCGAATTTCGTATATAATGGAAATTCAATATAATCATAAAAATAAAAAAAAGGAGAGGAAGTTCATGAAAGAAAACAATCTATCGATCAAAACAATCGTAGCAATCGGAATTGGAGCAGCTGTCTTTGTTATTCTGGGAAGATTTGCGTCCATTCCAACAGGGATACCAAATTCCAATATTGAAACAACTTATGCATTTTTAGCACTTATGTCAATTATTTTTGGGCCTGTCGCAGGCGGTTTAATCGGACTTATCGGTCATGCGTTAAAAGACTTAATATTTTATGGATCTATTTGGTGGAGTTGGGTTGTTGTCAGCTTGCTTGTCGGATTTTTAATTGGTCTGGCTTCTAAAAGCATCGATATCGAATCTGGTGAATTCGGCACTAAAAAAATTATTACATTTAATATTGTTCAGGTGATTGTTCAAGCAATCGGCTGGTTCCTTGTCGCACCTTCTCTTGATATACTGATTTATGCTGAGCCAGCAAATAAAGTCTTCCTGCAAGGATTAGTTGTTGGAATTTCCAATATGGTAACAGTTGCCGTCATTGGAACACTTCTTCTTTTACTCTATGCAAAAACACGCAGTCAAAAAGGAAGTCTTGATAAAGAATAAAAGCACATTGTGAGTTTTGACAACATATTTACTTACAGGAGCTTTTACGAATGAGAAAACGAGTGATTGAATTTCATAATTTTAGCTTTAAGTATTATAGCCAAAAAAATCCAACATTAAAAAATATTCATTTAAACATTTACGAAGGGGAAAAAGTTTTAATCGTTGGGCCTTCAGGATCTGGGAAGAGCACCATTGGCCACTGCATCAATGGTCTAATCCCCTTCTCTTATAAAGGAGAAATGACCGGAAGTTTAAAAGTAATGGGTCAGGAAACAAAGGAGTTAAATATTTTTGCTTTATCAAAAATGGTTGGTACTGTTTTACAGGATCCTGATGGCCAGTTTATAGGATTAACTGTTGGTGAAGACATAGCTTTTGCACTGGAGAATGATTGCACTCCGCAAAAGGAAATGTTCGAGATCGTAAAAGATGCTTCCAAAATGGTCGAAATGGATGATTATTTGCCTGCCTCTGTCCATCATTTGTCAGGCGGGCAAAAGCAGAGGGTTTCCCTCGCTGGTGTAATGGTTGACAAAGTGGATATCCTGTTGTTTGATGAACCGCTCGCAAACCTTGACCCCGCTACTGGAAAGTATGCAATGGCTTTAATCGACAAAATCCAAAAAGAAACGAATACAACCGTTGTCATTATTGAACACCGTTTAGAAGATGTTTTATATCGCCATGTCGATCGCATTATTGTGGTCAATGACGGCTCAATAGTAGCTGATATGAGCCCTGACCAGCTTTTAACAACTAACATTTTAGAAGAAACGAATATACGGGAGCCGTTATATATTAAAGCGGTCAAATATGCCGGTTGCGAACTAACTGAAGATATGCATCCTGCTGATTTCAATCAGTTTAAAGCGGATTTATGCCGAAAAAACTTGTTGGAATGGTTTGAAGATTCAAATCCAAAAACGCCAAGTAAAGAAGGAAAACCAATTTTAGAGCTGAAAAATATTTCGTTTAGCTATTCACCAGGTCACGAAACGATAAAGGATGTTTCTTTTTCAATTAACAAAGGGGAAATGGTGAGCATTGTTGGAAAAAATGGAGCAGGGAAATCTACAATTACAAAATTAATTTGTGGATTTGAAAAGCCTTCCTCAGGGAGCATATTGTTTAACGGCAAGGATATAACAAACGAAACGATTAAAGAACGCTCGTTAAAAATCGGCATGGTCATGCAAAATCCAAATCATATGATTTCAAAGCATATGATTTTTGACGAAGTAGCCTTAGGCTTAAAGGTTCGCGGCGTAGCGGAAGCTGAAATAAAAGAACGCGTCGACAATACATTAAAAATTTGCGGGCTGTACCCATTTCGGAATTGGCCGATTTCAGCATTAAGCTTCGGTCAAAAAAAGCGGGTTACGATTGCTTCCATTTTAGTGTTAGAACCAGAAATCATTATTTTGGACGAGCCAACTGCCGGACAAGATTTTCGCCATTATACTGATATTATGGAGTTTCTTGCTCAATTAAATCGGCAAGGCGTCACGATTATGATGATTACTCATGATATGCATTTAATGCTGGAGTATACAGAAAGAGCGATTGTATTTGCAGAAGGCAGGAAAATTGCCGATGACTCAGCTGTCAATGTCCTTTCTGATATTGACATCATTGAACAGGCAAATTTAAAGGAAACGTCTCTTTATAACCTGGCATTAAAAACAGGAATACCAGAACCGAGGAAGTTTGTGGAACGTTTCATAGAATATGATCGGGAGGTAAGGCAGGTTGGCAGCCGAGATGCTATCTTATATTGACCGAAAATCTCCTGTTCATCAGTTGACAGGTGTAACAAAGCTAATATGCTTTATCTTATGGTCGACTGCAGCTATGCTGACATACGACACTCGTATTCTACTATTTTTATTTTTAATTAGTATTCTCATTTTTATTATTTCAAAAATTAAACTTGAAGAGATATTGTTTGTTGTTGTATTTATTTTAGTATTTCTTTTCATAAACAATGTTGCCATTTATGTCTTTTCACCGCAAGAAGGAGTAAAAATTTACGGCTCCAGCCATGTGTTATTTGAAATATCAGGAAGGTATAACGTCACATTGGAACAACTTTTTTACCAATTGAATATTACGTTAAAATATTTCACAGTGATCCCAGCGGCTTTGCTTTTTATTGTGACGACTCATCCGAGCGAATTCGCCGCTTCCCTCAATCGCATCGGTGTGAGTTATCGAATTTCGTATGCTGTTTCTTTGGCATTAAGATATATACCGGACGTACAGCGGGATTTTCGGAATATAGCACGCGCCCAACAAGCCAGAGGCCTTGACATGTCCCGCAAAGAAAAACTTCCTAAACGGATCAAAAATGCCGCCTCCATCCTTACACCGCTTATCTTATCAAGCCTAAACAAAATTGACACCATCAGCAACGCAATGGAACTGCGCGGCTTTGGCAAAAACAAAAAACGCACATGGTATAGTGCAAGACCTTTTCAAAAAAGTGACTACTTTGCAATCGCTCTATTTACTATTCTGTTCATTGTCACCTTAATCATCACATTCCATGATGGAAGCCGGTTTTATAATCCGTTTTAAAAATACTCCTACTGATCGCATCCAGTAACGCTGTTTGTTGCTGGGTGCGTTTTTTTGTGAAAACATTTAAATTAGCCCTATTTTAGGGGTGGGCAGGTTGCTTCCACGGGCCACTAAGCTGGCAAGCCTTTTTTTATGCAATCAAGTTCTGCATTTTTTTGTTGCAGAACTCTGTATTTTTATTTTGCAATAAACACTCATGCGCATCGCCTAAACAGAACTGCCCACATTTGTTTCGCCAATCACTCCTAGTTCATCTTCCCATATTCGTGATATGGACATCAATCCCTTTATTCCTACACGTTTCTTCTTCATCCTTTTTCCTCCATAAATTTTTTACGAAAATATACCTGTGACGCATGGACTGCTCCATAACTGACCGCCAGCACGCCCTATTAACCAATTAATAGACCGAATATTCAGTTAACAGCGCCCATAAAAACAAACCGCCCCATCAAGGGCAGCTCGACCATTTGGTCCCTTTCCACTGATGCCATTTCCACGCGCTTTCGATGATTTGTTCCAATGAATATTCCGCTTTCCAGCCAAGTTCTTCATAAATTTTTTGCGAGGATGCGACAAGACGCGCCGGGTCGCCCGGACGGCGGTCAGTGTATTCAATGACGGCTTTACGTCCCGTGACTTTTTCACATGTTTCTATCACTTCTTTAACGGAATAACCTAAGCCGTTGCCGAGATTGTAAATAGCAGTTTTCTTTTTACCAGTCAACAATACTTCCAGCGCTAAAATATGCGCCTTCGCTAAATCGGTGACATGGATATAGTCACGAATGCATGTCCCATCTGGTGTATTATAGTCCGTACCAAAGACAGAAATTTTGTCGCGCTGACCTAACAAATGCTGCAAGACAATCGGAATTAAATGCGTTTCTGGGTTATGGTCCTCACCAATTTCTCCCGACTCATGCGCCCCAGCCGCATTGAAATATCGAAGGACGACATAGTTCAAACCATACGCAGAAGCAAAATCCGCTAAAATTTGTTCGATCATTAACTTCGAACGGCCGTATGGGTTAATTGGATTTGTTGGGCAATCTTCCGTAATTAATTCGACATTCGGAATCCCATACGTTGCCGCAGTAGACGAAAAAATAAAGTTTTTCACATTATATTTCAACATTGTTTCTAGCAACGTTAATGTAGCAGCAACGTTGTTTTGATAATATTTCAGCGGATTCACCACTGATTCGCCGACTAAGCTGTTCGCCGCAAAATGCATGACAGCTTGAATCGGGTATTTTTCAAACATCGGTTCAAGATCCGCTTTGTTCCCTAAATCCCCTTGCACAAACACCGCGCGATCATCCACTAAATACCGATGACCGGTCGATAAGTTGCAGCACAGCGACCTTTTTCTATGCAACAGCTCTTTCATCCCGTGACTGCCCTGCCAATGTAGCCAGCACCATCGATATGAAAACTACTAAACTTTTAATCAATCATAGACACTCTTCATCTATTTCCACTTCGAAACAACCGATTCTAAAAATACGGTTGCACATATCGTTTTTACGTCCTTCATGAAAGTGCCTTTATATTTTTTTAAAGAAAAACGGATTTGTTGCCCTCCCAAATGTCTAAGTAACCCGGCTGTTCTTTTTTGCGGATTTTTTTCCTCATTGTACACTACGTAATATACTTTATCTATTTTGACGATGTCATGAAATGATATAGAAGGATCATGTTCTTTTATCATTTCATATAGACCTATGAAAGGCCCCTCGATTGCCTTCAATCTAAGGCTTTGCCGCTCTTTTTGATCAATTTTGCCATTCTTAAATTCCACAAAAAACAATTGATTGTCTTGAATATGAAGAAGGTCGGGGGATTTTAATGCATCTTCCCCCTTTTTACTTGCTAAATCTTGAATAACTTTATCAAAAGATAAGCAAACAAAGGGGGAAGAACAAAGACTTTCATTATTTTGATCATCCCTGCTGATATCCTCGATGGATTGAAAAAATTCACTGTATTTGTTTTGCAATAGCGCTTTTAACTCATCTATCTTCATCATCCCGCAATGTCTCCTCTTCTAATTGGTGAAAAGGTTCTGTTAATAGATGAAAAACTTCCTCGAGCTGATTCGTAACATCTCGAATGACAGATGAAGACGTGCTAATTTTTTGGGCATGATAAAATTTCATATCCTCTTCAAGCCCCTTTTGGTCACTATAAACTTTAAGAGCTTCGATAAAATATGGACTATGGGAATTTACTAATATATGGACCCCTTCACTTTTGGCTAGCTCGACCAAAATTCGCGCATACTCTATTTGCCAGCTAGGATGCAAGTGAACTTCAGGTTCATCAATGATAAGAAGCGTTCTCTTCGTCAACCATCCCGACTGCAACAACAATTGGAAAATTCCCAGCGCTTTAATTCCTGTGGCTGTATTGATTAATGCAAACTTTTCTTCCTGCCCGCCTGACCGTTGAAAAACAAATTCATCTTCCATCTCTTTATAATACATTTTCCCGCCCATTAAGCTCTCAAGTTGAGAATGATATAGTGAATTTTCACTTACATCTTTCGCAATATGTTCTGACATCGAAAACATTTGCGGATTTTTCGATTTCAACTTTTCAAATAAATCTTTTAAATGATATGGAATGCTTTGGTCCCGATTTGTTCTTTGCATTAGGCGTCTAGCCATAAATCGTTGCAGCAAATCGATAAAGTAAAATACAAATGGCGATTCAATATAAATAACATCCTTATAGTAGAGAGGATCTCCCGACTTAAATTCCGTCAAACGATTGTTTTTTAAAGCCAGGCGAAGAATTTCTTGATGATTTTCCGTAATCGAAACAAGCGATTCAGCGTTTTCATTGTTAAGACGTGAAATGGATTTTTGAAATTCGCTTCTCATCACCATTTCCACTGCTTCTTGCTTTATTTTTTCCTCATCACGGGCAACATTCAAAAAGTCAATAACTTCCGTAAGCATATCCGCTAATAGGTTCTTTCCTTCTTCATCTAAGTGCAAATGTTCTAATTTCAATAGACGCTTCTCAATTGTTGCTGTTAATTTCTCCGTCACATTTTCACCAGAATTAAGCCAATGCGATAATTCATGTTGAAATTCCACTCCAAAAAACAAACGATCTTCGTCAGATAAACGAATTAAGCGGCGAAGCCTGAAATAAAACAGTTCTGCTTGATTTAATAAATAATGGGTGCGATCTTGCTCAAACATTTCCTCAAAATGATTAAGTGCATAGACAATCGAAAATAACAATTTTCCAACGGTGCTTTTTCCAGTATCATTTTCGCCCGCAATGCATACTAAGCCATTTAACTCAATTTCCGCCTTTTCCACCATACCAATATTAGTGAATGCCAGTTTCACCATCATCACTCCAATAAATATCGTCCATTTAACACCATCATAATATAAACTGTATAATGATTTCTATTCCTTTAAACATTGTCCACTACCCATTTTCTCCACATGACATGAAAATCAAACAAGACAGCTTTGCAAGCATACACTATACATTACACCCTTTTGCTGTTGATCATTGGATTTAAGTCAATATTTTGGACACCAATAAGTGAAATTTAATTTTGATCTCATTGACATCGCTGGTCGCTTGACATGGAGCCTCTGCGGGCGTGGTGTTATGCGAAGGGCGAAAGGGGCAATAATTTCTTTCGCATGGCAAACAAGCCTACCACACCCGCCACTCCATGTAAAGCGGATGTTTGTAAAATTGTGAAGAGCACTACGCTGCCCCTTTGATACTGTCTTCTGTTTCTTGTAGCGTCATATAGCCCAGGCAGCTATGAATCCGTTTCCGATTGTACCAGCCTTCTATAAATTCGAATAAGGCTCTTCTGGCAGCTTGAAAGTTCAAATAGTTGACTCTGTAGATCTCTTCCTTTTTCAGAATTGCGAGGTTGTTATATTGACCTATGTTTCATCTAATTAAAATTAAGGCAGGGTTTACTGATCTTAAACGTTCGGGTTATTGGATTGCCAACGTCAAACATTAGCACACATTTCTTGATTTTTCAAATTTTTATGTAAGATGATCTGCCAAGTTAATACAGTGAGTTTTATATATGTAACAAAATTAAGTCAATCCAAATAATAGGATTTTAAATTTGTATTAGGGAATCATTAGCATTGCATAAATAAAGTTAGAATTTTCTGTTAATTAATTTTTGTGAATTTGTGCCAAAAAGACAAAACCTAAAGAAAGATGGCACTGTCCATTTGGTAAATATATACAGTTAAACCAGAGGGACAACGACAAAAGGGAAATTATGGACTGGCTCGCCCATCAAATTTTCGCAACCAAACATAAGCTGGTTTCCACAGAGCTCTCTTTAACCAACGAGTAATTCGAAGTAGGGATTTCTTACTTTTCATCTCCAATTGAATGAGAACATGTAAGCAATACGTGATAAGGGCTAAGAAAATTTGATTTTGAATAGCTGTTTCACTCATTCCATAAAAGTGCTTAATTTCTACGTGTTGCTTGAGCCATTTGAAAAAGAGTTCAATAGCCCAGCGAGATCGGTAAATATCACTTATCTCTTCTGGTTTTAAATCAAATCGGTTGGTGATGAAACGAAGTAAGTTCCCTTTTGTGTCCGTAACTTCTAGTAGACGAAAGACATTTTCAGTACGATTTTGTGTGGTACCAATGTAGACCATTTTATCGGATAGAACGTGACAATCATCAGGAAGTGAAAATGTATAGACTTCACGAATGACTGCGTTTTTCTTCAGTCTTGAAACGAAGAAATAGCCATCATCTGTCATCCGATCAAAACGTTCATAGTCCACATAACCGCGGTCAAACACATACATGGCTTCTTGATCATCCACTAGGACTTCGAGTTGATTTCGGTCATGTTCTTTTGCTGTCGTAATCACTGCTTTTTCAGGATAGACGGTGTCTTTATCCATGAAAACGAGCCGTAAGTGTAGCTTTACACCAGCTTTTGTTTTACGGAATTTTGCCCATTTATAATGGGTCAAATTCAACGGGAGTGTACTTGAATCAATGATTTTCAGTGGCATATTCTTTCCGTTTTGATAATGGTACCGTTGAATTTTCCAAACAAGATCCAAGAACAAATTTGCAAGAATTAGTGGGTTGATCTGATTGTTTTTTCGGGATAGCTGAGAGGCACTTATCGATTCAAATCCGAGTGCTTTTTGAAGATCTTCGTCTACAAGTGCATCACTCATTTCCTCTAAGCTCGTAAATTCGAGCAGCTGGGCTACCAATAAAAGTTTAATATAGGCTTCTGTTGTCAGCTTTTTTGTGTAATAGTCCTGTTTCAATTCTTTGACTTGTTCGCTAAGTTTTTGAATATTTATGGGTGAAACCCATTTACCAAATGATGAAATTAGTGTATTCTTGTCCATAACGGTTATCCTTTACGATTGGATTTGGACAGGAACCACCTGTACTACCATTGTAAAGGATTTTTTTGTTTCGAAATCAATAAAAAATTGAACATTCTTAGCATTTTGAATCATCAGATTTAATTACTGCAATGCTAGTGTTAGGGAATATAAAAATAAAAACAAAGAGGTGTTATTACAATTGGAAAAAAGTACTTTACTAAAATCTGTTGGCGAAGGTTTCCGATTTGAAGAAGTGACTGTAGACGAACTCATAGCCGGGTACAAAAATCGTGAATACACAGTTCAAGAGGTTGTTCAATCCTATTTAAATAGAATTGAACAATTTGAAAAAATTTATAACGCATTCACCTTCATGAACCCTAATGCTTTGGAAGACGCGAAAGAAATGGATCGTCTGTATGAAGAAAGAGCTGAACTTGGACCACTGGCAGGGATTCCAATTGTTATAAAAGAAGCGGTGGATATGGCAGGATATCCATCGACATTTGGCTGGGCACCTTTTTGTAAAAAAGCAGGCGGGATCGAATTAATGCCAACAAAGGATGCCCCGGTTGTAACAAGACTTAAAGAAGCGGGAGCGATTATTCTTGGTAAGACTAATATTCCTGCTTTTAGTTGTGCCTATAATGCAAACAATAGCTGGGACGGTCCGACATATAACGCAGTAAATCGGTCGATTTCACCAGGCGGAAGCAGCAGTGGTACGGCGACTGCTGTATCAGGAAACTTAGCTGTGCTGGGCGTCGCCGAAGAAACGGCCGGATCCATTCAAGTTCCTGCAGCAGCTCAAGCCTTAGTTGGAATTAAACCTTCCTTCGGATTAATCCCAACAACTGGGGTGACACCTCTTGCCGGCAGTACTCGGGATGTCTTGGGACCGCACGCTCGTACTGTCCAAGACGCTGCAATTATGCTGAGTGTGATGGCTGGGTATTCAAAAGAAGATCCTAAAACAATTGCTGCAATCGGGAATATTCCTAAAGAAGGCTACACTGCTTTTCTTAATAAAAATTATCTAAAAGGCAAACGCGTCGGCTTGTACGGACCGGGATGGCGTACACAGGAACTCTCTGATGAAACAAAAAAGCTTTATGCTTCTGCCATTGAAATGCTAAAAGCACAAGGTGCAGAGGTAGTTGAAGATCCGTTTGCCGGGACAGGGCTCGCTGAGTATGTTTCATCCAAAAATACTTTCTTAGGAATGGAAACTTTTTTTTATGACCTTGAAAAGTACCCAAAAAATCTGGATCCAGAGGATAAAACCCTTTCCATTAAAACTGTATTCGACAAAGCGGGGGCGGTCCCATGGACAGAAGATGGACCACTTGCTTTAGTTTCGGATTTTGTCAATGAAGAGAAAGCTATGGCAGATCATAGTGTTTTACCAGATTTGACAGAATTCAATGAAGTGAAAGGTGAATTGCTCCGAATTATCTATCAAGTGATGGAGGACCAACAGCTTGACGGATTTGTCTATCCTCAAATGCCGACTGCAATTCCAAACATCCAAGAGGAAAATATACAATCAACAACAATATCAGAAATAAATATCAGCGGTTTACCATTGATCACAGTTCCAGCTGGCTATTTCGAAAACGGATCCCCGTTCGCCTTAGCCTTATTTGGAAAAATGTGGAGCGAATCCGCACTAATTGGAATGGCCTACGCTTACGAACAAGCCACAAAACACAGAAAGGCCCCTACTTTAATCAGGTAAAAACAGGCGAATCATCTATATAATCCAGATGATTCGCCTGCTTTCTTTATTAAATAAAACGCAGATATAATTGAATACCTCAAAGCAGTCTCTTTTTCAGCAATCAAAACCGTCCCTTCATCCTCCTATGTTAGCCTAACATCGAACAATTGTATTTATAAAATAAGACTCTCTGAAACTTTATTTGAAATAATAATATATTCGATCCTTATATCATCTAATTATTTAAATATATTTCCCTCTTTCTAGTCTCTATCTAGCTAAAGAATATCTATAATCTGCGTTAATAGGATCCAACTCCGTGATAATCGTTATCTGTTTCGACAATGCCATTTTGTAATATCTTGATTCCTACTGTAATAGAGTTTTTCATACGAATCCGTTGATCATTATAAAAACTCACAATATATTCAAATATGCTTTGTTCCGCTTGCTTACGAGTTTGATAGTCTTGAAGAAAAACAACGTTCATATTGCTTTCTTCTTGCTTTTTCCACTCTTTTCCTTATGGTTTCCGAAGATTCCGAAACTCTCGTTTCTGGAAAAATCAATGACTTCCAATGGTAATAAAACATCCATCCGGTCATAAATCGGCCCGGAAACACGATTTCGATACGCTTGAATTTGTTTCGCACTACATGTGCAATAGCGCGTTCTTGAGCCTAAATATCCACACGGACACGGATTCATTGCCCCAAGCAAAATAAAGTCCGCGGGATATGTCACCGTCGACGAAATACGGCTAATCGTCACTTTCCCCGTCTCTAACAGCTGGCGAAGCATATCCAGCGTCTTTTTTGCAAATTCCGCCATTTCATCGAGAAATAAAACACCGCGATGTGCCAGCGACACTTCGCCAGGCTTTGGGTGCGTTCCCCCGCCAATTAAAGAAACCGATGAAGCAGAATGATGCGGATGACGAAAAGGCGGATAGCCGCTCTCAATTTTTTCTCCTGCCAGCTGGTACAAACTGATCACCTCTAACTGCGCATCATGAGAAAGACCCGGCAAAATCGACGAAAACGTTTCCGCTAACAAACTTTTCCCGCACCCAGGCGGTCCAACCATTAACACGTTATGTCCGCTTGCCGCTGCGATCTCCAATGCACGCTTTGCTTGATGATGGCCAATACTCGATTGAAAATCCCGATGATGCTTTCGCGGGGAGTCCATAATTTCAGGAGTGCGAAAAGCTGGGGGTAACGAAAGAACACGTTGTCCTTGCAGATATTGCACCGTTTCTTCCAACGTCTGAACAAAGATACAATCGAGATCTTTCAAATGATAAAGCGGAAGTGTGGGATCATACGGAAGGTATACTTTTTGAAAACCGAGCTTCTTTGCTGCCAATATCGCTGGAAGCATGCCATCCACCGGCTGAATCGTTCATCCAACGATAACGAACCTAAAAACGCTGCATCGGAGGAAGCCGGCGCTGTCAGCTTGCCCATTGCCTTCAAAATCCCAATCGCCATGGCCAAATCAAACATCGGGCTATGCTTTTTCCGCTCCGGCGGAGACAAATGAACAACAAGCCTTTTATCAAAAAAGTCGCATCCGAAAGCATAAAGCGAAGCAAGAACACGTTCCTTTGCCTCTTTCACCGACGCATCCGGCAACCTAACAATCACCATCGCCGTAATTCCCGGCATCCCCTACACCCCACGCACCCAATACCCTCCTAACCCCCTTAACCCAATGCTTAAAATCTTCACCGTCACTCATCCATCCCTCCCAATCACAGAACATTAGTTCTTATCCATTATTGTAATACCCTTCCATTTACCTTTCAATTACAAATATTTAGATAAATTTTGAGCGGAGACAGGCACCGAACCCATCTTAGAATTGAAAAAAAATTTTCTACTTCCCTTATTGACAAAAGTGAACAAATGGAAATAAAATATCGTTAAAAGTTAACAAAAAATTGTTAAAATCGAACATTTTTAAAGGATGAATACACATGTTGCCAAAAGAACGACGCCGATGGATTGAAAAACAATTGATCACCCAAGGTAAAGTGGATATCGAAGAACTGTCGCAACAATTAAACGTGTCAACAATGACGATCAGAAGAGATTTGGCTCTTCTTGAAAGAGAGGGCAAGATCGTCCGAACACATGGGGGTGCCATTCATCCGAAATCGCTAATTCAAGAAACACCTTACTCAACGAAAAAAGAAAAAAATATCGAGCAGAAAAAAGCCATTGCCCGTAAAGCAGTCGAATTGATTCCAGAAGGAGCTAATGTCATTTTAGATTCAGGAACGACCACTATTGAAGTCGCTAGGTTGATTAAAGACAGGGAAGATTTAACTGTTATTACTAATGACATTAAGATTGCAGCCGAATTAATGGAAAGTAAATTAAAGGTGATCGTGACGGGAGGTGAATTGCAAAACCAAGTTGGTACTTTGTATGGCTGGCCTACCCAAGAGTTACTGAAAAACATCCATGCAGATATTTTCTTTTTAGGGGCCCATGCTGTCGATATTGCATCAGGAGTAACATCGCCCACTTTTGAAAAATCGCTAATCAAAAAACTGATGATGCAAGCGGCCGAATCTACTTGGTTGCTGGCCGATTCCAGCAAGTTTAACCAAAAGGCTTTTTCTCTCGTTTGCCAACTTTCAGAGTTGGAAGGGATTATTACAGACACGGGATTAAGCCAAGAAGACCAGTGTAAATATAGTGAACATGTAAACGTGATTGTTGTACGCCCTATTGAATGAGAATGAGTATAAGCAGTCCCAACTTCAACTAAAAATCAACGTCATATGAAAAACCCCTTACTGTCCTGCTTGGTGATAAACAAAAATAAGGGGGTGATCCATCGGCAGCGATATAAACGATTTTGATAGACAGGGAGGGGGAACAATACTTATGAGAATAGGAGTAATTGCAGATGATCTGACCGGCGCTAATGCAACAGGAGTCAGATTGGCCAAACAAGGATTCAAAACAGCTACCTTCGTCAGAAACGCACCTTTGACAAATATAGAAAACTACGATGCTATTTGTATTGATACCGATAGCCGATACGCTTCTAGGGAGATTGCGGAAAATCGCGTACGCCAGGCAATCAAAAACCTCAAACAATGGAATGTGAAGATATTTTGCAAGAGAATTGACAGCACCATCCGTGGTAATATTGGGATCGAAATTGATACCGTTTTAAATGAACTTGGCGAACATTCTATCGCCATCGTCGTCCCTTCTTTTCCCGACTCGGGAAGAATAACAACCGGGGGATATTTGCTCGTTGATGGTGTACCTGTCCAGGAAACCGACGTAGCCAAAGATCCTCTTATGCCCGTCAATCAGTCGTTTGTCCCAGACATCATTCGACAACAAAGCATCCATTCAGTCTCATTGATAGGGCTGGATGCCGTTCTTTCCGGCGTCGGGAGAATCACCAATAAATTACGGGAAGAAATCGAACAGGGAAACCGAATCATCGTGGTTGATGCAGTAAACGATGAACATATCGAAACAATTGCCCTTGCGATGACAAAGATTAAAGATAAAATCATTGTTCCCGTCGATCCAGGTCCCTTAACCGCTTACTATGTAAGATTATACTTACATCAAGAACTCAACACGCAAAAAATATTAATCGTCATCGGAAGTGTGACCTCTTTAACCGGCCGACAACTTCATTATCTCTTAGCTAAAACAAACGCTAACCCGGTATACGTAAATCCAGAAAAATTAGCGAGTTTCACAAATAGCTGGAATGAAGAAGTTGAACGGGCCGTATCCATTGGCCTAAAAAGATTAGAAACAGAAAACATCTTAATTGTGACTACGTACCACCCAGCGAATAAACTGATCAATTTGAAAGCGTTATCATATATAGAGCAAGTATCTGAAGATGCACTAGCTAAAAGAATAACAGACGGACTTGCCGTAATTAGCAGGAAAATTATCGAGAGTTCCAAGTATCCCATTTCTGGATGCTTCACAAGCGGCGGCGATGTAACCGCATCCCTTTGCGCCGTAGGAAGAGCAAATGGCATTGAAATTGAAGACGAAGTTCTCCCATTGACATCATTCGGATACTTCTCGGGAGGATACTTGGACGGACTCCCTGTCGTCACAAAGGGAGGCATGGTTGGCGACCAACGGTCCATTTATAAAAGTTTACGGTTTTTGCAAATGAAAATCAATCACCAAAGGAGTGGAAAACATGTCAGCACAAACTAAACCGATTATCGCAATTCCAATGGGAGATCCGGCAGGAATCGGACCAGAGATCACAGTTAAAGCCTTGAATAAGCCAAAAATATATGAAGTTTGCTCACCCCTTGTTATTGGTCATAGTGAAGTATTGAAAAAGGCTATGAATTTTACAAGTATCTCGCTGAACATCCGTGAAATTAAAGATCCTTCAGATGGAAAATACGAACATGGAATAATAGATGTTATCTCATTAAACAACGTAAACATAGACACCCTTGAAATGGGGAAAGTTCAGGCACAATGCGGAAAGGCATCTTATGAATATATTGAAACAGCTGTCCATCTAGCCCTTAACGGAAAAGTGTCAGCTTTAGCCACGACACCAATCAATAAAGAATCGTTGAAAGCGGCAAACGTTCCTTTTATCGGACATACAGAAATATTAGCCGCATTGACCAACACCCATGATCCACTGACGATGTTTGAAGTAAGAAACATGAGAATTTTCTTTTTAACGAGACACCTGTCCCTAAAAGACGCCATCGCCGCAATGACAAAAGAGAGGGTTTGCGACTATTTAATTCGTTGTGATCAAGCATTGCAACGCCTAGGAGTGGAAAATCGCAAAATCGCCGTTGCAGCATTAAACCCACACGGCGGAGAAAACGGGCTGTTTGGAAGGGAAGAAATCGATGAGATTCTCCCAGGCATTCAAATGGCTCAAGAAAAAGGGATTAACGCCGTTGGGCCAGTCCCTGCTGACTCTGTTTTTCATCACGCACTAAATGGGCGTTATGATGCTGTACTATCCCTTTACCATGATCAAGGTCATATTGCCGGGAAGATGGCGGATTTTGAAAGAACGATTTCGATTACAAACGGTCTTCCATTTTTGCGCACATCTGTCGACCACGGAACAGCCTTCGATATTGCCGGAAAGGGAATTGCAAGCAGCGTAAGTATGGAAGAAGCCATTACAATTGCAGCAAAATATGCGCCAAAATTTCAGCCTTCATGGGCATAACTCTTCTATGATCTAGACAACAAAAGGGGAATAAAAAGGGGGTATAAGCGTTGGAAGCATCGGGCGTCCAAATGATATTCGGGCTTGTATTAGGGGTAGCGATCCTCATTTTCCTAGTACTTAAGACGAAAATTCATGCATTTTTGGCTCTGATCATAGCAGCTTCCATTACTGGACTGGTTGGGGGCATGTCTGCTCCCGACGTCATCAACGCGATCACTGCAGGATTCGGATCCACTTTAGGATCTATAGGAATCGTGATTGGATTCGGAGTGATGATGGGACGCATTTTAGAAGTATCCGGTGCTGCTGAAAAAATGGCATATACTCTTGTAAAATGGGTCGGAAAACGAAAAGAAGAATGGGCCATGGCGATCACAGGGTATATCGTTTCCATCCCGATCTTTGTGGACTCAGCCTTTGTGATTTTAACGCCGCTTGTGAAAGCCCTTTCTAAAAAAACCGGAAAATCGATTCTCACCATTGGCGTAGCACTCGGAGCCGGGCTCGTCGCCACCCACCATGCAGTGCCGCCAACACCCGGTCCATTAGGTGTTGCGGGAATTTTTGGAGTTGACGTCGGATTGATGATTGCGTGGGGATTAGTTTTTGCCATCCCCGTTACCGTTGTAGGCGTCCTATATGCCAAATGGCTTGGAAAGAAAATATATCAAATCCCTGATGAAACAGGCTTAGGTTATGTACGACCGGTTAATCCGATCACGGTTCAGGAATTTCTTGAATCTAAGGAAAAGAAAGACTTACCTTCACTAACACGATCGGTGCTTCCTATTTTCGTTCCGATTATATTAATCTTTGCGAATACAACCGTCACCGCCCTCAAATTAAAGGGAGGAATTTACGACTACATCACATTTCTTGGCTCGCCCATTATTGCAGTTGGAATCGGACTGATCTTCTCCATATACGGATTATATCACCATGTGAAGCGCTCTGAAGCGCTTGACCACATGGAGGAAGGAATCAAAACGTCCGGAATCATCCTCCTCGTCACCGGTGCCGGTGGGGCGCTCGGGAACGTCCTAAGGGAGAGTGGAAGCGGAGAGTATATTGCCCAACAAGTTGCGCAATTACATCTCCCAGCCATCTTAATCCCTTTCATCATCGCAACGATTGTGAGGCTGATTCAAGGCAGCGGAACCGTGGCCATGATTACCGCCGCCTCCATCTCAGCGCCTATTTTGCAACAATTGAATGTCAATATGGCATTGGCTGCACAGGCAGCCGCCTTAGGGGCAATGATCTTCTCGTATTTTAACGATAGCTTGTTCTGGGTCATTAACCGCATGTTAGGAATAAAAGAAGTGAAAGAACAAATTTTGACATGGTCTATTCCAACCACACTGGCATGGGCAGCGTCTTTGGTTACGTTACTCATCGTCAATGCATTTTTCGGATAAATCAACAAAAATGAAACTTACAAGCCGCCCTTGTTACTGGGTGGCTTGTCCTCCTTACCTTTTCCGCTGATGCCATCCCATTTAGTTGACGAAGTTGAATTTGCTTAGAAATATGTTCCCCATTAATGATACCCAATCCTTCGAATTTCAATCTTTTCAAATTTCTCTCAGAATTAGACGCATTTTTTTGAAAAGTTGCAAACAGTATAAAAAAACTTTGCTGTCTTTAAAATATTCTAATAAAAGCTCCATGAACGTGCTTTGCTTGCTCTCCACCCGGCATGAAAATAGCCGCTCCAAGCGCGCATTTTCATAGAAAAAACTCGCTGCTAGAAGAAACACATCCTTCCAGCAGCACAAACCATTATTTACTCACAGAGAAGCAATTTGCTCCTACTTCTTCCCATGTCATATAAATACGAACAATATCTTCTTCAATTAACTCCGTTCCTGTTTGCACTTCGATAAATTCTAAATCAGTAATCGCTTTAATTCCATGTTTCGCACCGACAGGAATTTCAAGCACATCCCCCGGCTTCACACGGCGAATTTCCCCGTTAAAAGCAAATTCCCCTTCACCTTTAATGATGGTCCACACTTCACTGCGGTGATAATGCATTTGATAGCTTAAGTTTTTCCCTGCGGTAACACCAATTCGTTTTGTTAATACTTCTCTTCCATCTTCAAACTTCGTATAATCTAATACTCGATACCAGCCCCAGCGGCGTTCTTCGTACATTGGACGCTGATCAAAATCGTTCACTAACTCTTTAATTTTTGGGCTTTTTGCCTTATCTGCAACTAAAATCCCATCAGGACTTGACGCAATAATAGCATTTGATACTCCTAATACTGTCACAGGAATGTCTAGCTCGTTAATGAGGTGGGTATTTTCACAATCAGCGCTAATAACACCTTTACCAATTTGGTTTGTTGCCATCTCTTCCGTTAATGTATTCCACGTACCAAGGTCTTTCCAATAGCCATCATATGGAAACACAACAATATGTTCTGTCTTTTCCACGACCTCATAGTCAAAGCTAATTTTCGGCAACTTATCATACTGCTTTAATAGCCCATCATATTGAGTTGGAAATCCCTTTTCTTGCAGCAAAGAAATAATATAGTCGAGTTTAAAAGCAAACACGCCGCAGTTCCAAAGTGCGCCTTGTTTAATTAATTCCGCTGCTTTTTTTTCAGTTGGCTTCTCTGTAAAATGACTTACTCTTAAATAATTGCTATCACTAGATTTGGAAGCTGGAACAATATAACCGTACTTTGCAGACGGATACGTTGGCTCGACACCGATTAACGCCAAATCAGTCCCACTTGCGAGTACGGTTTCTTCTAAATCTTTTACTCGATGAAAAAAGCGATCCTCCACATAAGGATCGACAGGCAAGACGGCGACAACTTCATTTAAATCGATTCCTTCTACACTATACAAATAAACCGATGCTAGAGCGATCGCTGGGAACGTATCGCGCCTCATCGGTTCAATAATAATCGGTACATCTTGACCTAATTGGCTATGAATCATATCGACTTGGGATTTGCTTGTAGCAATCACAGCGGAATCAGCTAGGTCGACATTTCCTAACTGACCCCATACACGCTGAACCATCGACTGCAGTTCGCTGTTTTGATTTTCTAACACTTTTAAAAATTGCTTTGAACGCGCGTCATTAGATAAAGGCCAAAGGCGTTTGCCGGAACCACCAGAAAGTAATACAAGCTTCATCGGAAACCTCCTAATTTTTTATCTACATATTTTCAAGCTTACTATTTACATAGTCTTCAAACTCTTTTCTAAATCTTTCTGGGGAAAAACACAACGCATTTTCACGACAATCTTCGTATTTAATATCACCTGAAATATTCTCAAATGATTTAATAGAATCAACTAACGATTTTATTGTCTGTTCTTCAAAAAATAAACCTGTTGGATTCTCAGTTTGTCCATATCCGCGAATCGTTTCTAATGCTCCACCTTTCCCATAGGCAATAACTGGAGTACCACAAGCTTGCGCCTCAACAGGTGTGATTCCGAAATCTTCTTCTGCGGCAAATACAAACGCTTTTGCCCGCTGCATATGGTCTCTTAAAACTTCAAAAGGCTGGTATCCGAGCAACTTCACATTAGAAGCAGCCTTTGCCTTAATTTTATGAAAATCCGGTCCGTCACCTATAACGACTAATTTTTTATCTGGCATCTGTGAGAAAGCTTCAACGATTAAGTCGATTTTCTTATATGGAACCATTCGAGAGGCTGTAAGATAAAAATCTTCTTTTTGATCGTGGAAAGTAAAAGCGGACACATCTACCGGTGGATAGATAACATCCGCTTTCCTTCGATACACTTTCCAAATTCTTCTGGCGATAAATTTTGAATTGGCCACAAAATAATCAACTCCATTGGACGTACGATAATCCCAATTTCTTATGTAATGAAGGATTGTCTTCGCGATCCAGCCTTTCATTCCTCGGTCTAATCCCGCTTCTTTTAAATATTGATGTTGCAAATCCCATGCGTAGCGGATTGGCGAATGAACATAAGAAATATGCAGTTGGTCAGGGCCGGTAATAACACCCTTCGCAACTGCATGTGAACTAGAAATGACAATATCGTATTTCGATACATCCAATTGCTCAATAGCCAACGGCATGAAAGGAAGATAGCTGCGATACTTTCTTCGAGCAAACGGCAACTTTTGAATAAAAGAGGTAGTAACCTGTTTATTTAAAATAAAACCTCTCTGATCTTTATCTATAAAGTCTACAAGGCTAAACAAATCAGCATCAGGATAAATCTTGAGTAATTGTTCCAATACTTTTTCAGCTCCTGCATAGATAACTAACCAGTCGTGGAGGATTGCTACTCTTTTTGACATAAAACTCCCTCAATCCTTATTCAAGATTATTTAAAATCAAAATTTTAATTTAGTTTAAAGAAAAATAAAGCAATATGACCGAATATTATAATCGGCTCAAAGTTATTAACAATAATAAAAAAAGGAAAACTTTTTCCTATTTTAATAAGTATAATTGATTACCTATAAATTATTGGTTACTGGTTTCTCTTGGTTACCTATTTCTAACCGATTTAGAAGCAAAATTTACAATGAGAGCTTTTCAGTTTATGTTCTCGATAAGAAATAGAACAATAATTAAGGCAGAAAAGATGCAATAAACATGTGATATCTGGTATAACCGATATCGCATACACAGTTTAACTTGATGAAAAACATCATGAGTTCCAAAGCAAGAACAAAGACAACTGACCCTATTATCATAAATTTTCGACGAAAGTGGACCTACTTTCATATCGGAAGGAGTATAATAACATTCGTGGTAGTGCCAAGTTTATGTATCTGACCTTACTTCTTTTCAATGGAATCATAATCACTAGAGGCTCAGCTAAACTTGATTTAATTAAGCAACAAAACAAAGAAAAAATAACTTTTTTGATGTCCAAGATATGCATTTAAATAACTCTACTGTATATATGTTACTATTTCCGATATTCCGATACGAATTCCTTATTTTCTATCAAGTTTGATATTTCTCTTCCCTCTATAAATATTGATTTATCAACGGTTTGACCGTTTTAGGGGTGTCAAAAAATATTTTCGACACGATCACTAACATAATTTTATAAATATGCGATTCTCTTACAGTTAATGGGTACGATCCGCGGTCGCTACTGGTTAAATATGGATGTAGCGATAGGTCTGTTTACGAGGGATCCCTCTTTCATCCAGGAAATAGGCCAGATTGAGCCAATAATGGCCTGTTGGCTCAATTCCGATGATGACTTCGGTTTTGCCGAATTCTTTCATAGCTGACAGGATGCACTGGTAAAACCCTTCAAAGCTTTGTTGGATTGTGCAACCGGGAAAGTCTTTTGCAGGATTCGGCCGCGATCATCGACAAAGCAGGCGTAATGTTTGCGTTTTGCAATATCCATGCCGACTCCAGCGTTTTTTCGGTGACTTGATTAATTTTGTGATTTTGAGTACAAGGGCTCTTTTTATGCAAGTTCCCGAAAAAGCTTCTAACAGGAATGCTCCTCTATTAAGCAATAATTTGTAATTAATAACATTATTTAATAACTTTAATTAATTCCTCTGATAATTTAATATGAAAATTTTTCCTAAAATGAAAACCATCTAAGTTATAATATTTTTTATATACTGAATAATCTAGATTTTTACTTAAAAAAATGTAATCCGGATAACTCTTTCTTAAAAAATCATTTATTATTTCTACATTTTTATTATGATATTCTCCGTACAAATGGTGATTAACTTTAAATAACGGCATTATTATTATCCTATCCGCAATTTTCTCTAGTTGTTCAACTAAAAAAGTTAATTTATCTTGAATTTCATTAATTGAATTATAATATTCCCTATAAAATCGAATCAATATTAATCTAAAAAAGAAAAAAGGAAGCCTTAGTATATAGCTTAAATTAAAAGAAGGAGGAATAGAAAATAAAGAATCTCTACAAAATTTTAAACCTTTATTTCTAAAATATTTCAAAATTTTATGGGGCATTCTAGGATGAACATCAGGATTACCAATTTGTAAAATTACAAAATCAAATTTCTCATCCCTATTTAATGATAATATCTTTTCAATAAAGTAATCTAGCGGTTTTCCTCCATAACATATCTTTTTTATTTTTTTATCTACTAAATTTTCACAAATTATAGAAACAAAAGATTTCACTCCGTAATCAGTCCCATGTGAATCTGATATAAATAAAATCTTATCAACCACTTTTTATCATCCTTATTAAAAGTTTCTTCTAGTTGTATAAATACAACAATAAAAATGAAATCCATAGGATTAAGCCGTGTTATGATTAAGTCGACAAAGCACAACCTAAGTTGATTTTCTGATTTCTAAACAAATAAACACCATTTAAATCGCAGCTATTGAATAGACTTTACTAAGTGTTGAATAAAAAATCTGTGTAAAACGATAGTTGTGGTCATAGATTGATGTCGCAAATTTTCATCTTACGTGGACTGAAACATTGGACGGTAACCTAAAATAAAACCGGACAGAACTTTTTCGAAACCTATTTTCCAGAAAAAGATAAGTTCGATATGAAGAAAATCGAAAATCCTAAGGTAAGAAAAATAAATACAGCTATTAAATTTATCTAGTTTCCTAAGACAAAATGTAGGAAATAATGATAATTTATCACCATATGCTGTCAATGGATACATAAAATAATAAAAAAATCGGAAATGATCTTGTTTGCACAAAGACGCTACATAACTATATTGATCTTGGACTTATTCGTAAAAAGCGACGACCAGGCGTTTCAATACCTAAGACAATGCTTTTAAAAAAAACTGTCGAAGCTCATTGAAAAACGATCTGTTAGAAGCTGAACAGCCTAAAAAAAGAATTTTACCATTGGGAAATCAATACGGTTATCGGTAAAAAAAGTAAAGACAAGACCTTTCTGACACTAACTGAACTGAAAGATTAACCCCTAAAATCTTTCTTTTCCTAGAGAAAATACAGGGATTTACTTTATTCTCATCTGTAATGGACAAATACGGGAGTTTTATTTCCTTAAAGAAAAACGATCTCATTCATCTCAAATACGACTATCATATGATCAAGAAAGATTGTAGACTTCAAACCTCTGAAAATACTTTCAGGTAGAGCTTACTCCATTATCTTAAAGTAAGCCTCATGCAACCTGACATTTAAGGCTCTGCACGCATGACTTTCCAGCCAAGAAGCCAGCTACACAGAAAGCTGGCTCACATATTAAGGCTCATCTCCACTCCATATAAAGTTTCCTATTGAATAACCAACCACACTTAAGTAGTTTCTTCAAAATGGTTTAGCTTGAATTTTATCAATCGTTGCATTTAATATTGCAATTTATAAAAGCTTCAACAATAAAACAGATAAAAGAATTGATATAAAAACATATAGCCCCATTCCTGATTGAATCATATTTATAAATGAACTATGAACTAATACTGTACCTAGATAACTGTAAATTAATATATTAGATAATTTTCCGTTTATAGCTTTTTTATATGTTAATTGACAAAAAAAACCAAATATAAACATTAATAGAAATGTTAAAGTTCCAAATCCAAAATCAGTATACAGTGGACCAAAAAAAGTTGTATATACTCCTTGTGATTCTAAATTATCCAAAAGTTCATCAAAATCTGGAATATCAAACCCCAAAAATTTTGCAAATTTAAAAATAGGATAGAATTGATATGAACCATAACCTAAATTATTAACATCAAAATATTCGAATAAAAGAAAAAACTGATAATATCCATGTAGAAGATAGTGTACTAAACTAATAAAAGTGTATTTTAAACTATTAACAAGCATATTATCTGAGTAAATATCAGCAAACCAACCTTTTACAATAAAATGTCTCTCATTTTGCATATAATTTAAATGATCATAAATAGTAAACCCCATTTCTTCAAGCCTGTTATGTAATAATATACTAGAATAAAGAAAAAACAATAAAAATACAGATATAATTAATAATATCCTTTTTAAATTAAATATAAGTGACAATTTTTCTTTCTTTATTATAAACGATATAAGTACCATTCCAGCTAATAATGATAAACTGGTTCTCCCTCCAAGTAAATAAATATATACAATAAACAAAAATGTATTTACAAATATGAACATTTTATCTTTTAAATTTATACCATTTATATGAATTGAAACAACCAATGCAATAATTGAAAAGGGATAAAGAAACGAAGACGCTATTCCAATTACAGAAATCTCATTAGTATTACCGTATAATCGATAGGCAGAAATTGAACCATAAGACAGAAATTCTCTAATAAAAAATAAATCATAAAATCTGAAAACTAGACCTATAAGGCCAATCCAATTAACTATCCTGATAAATTTTATATATTTATTGTTGTTAAAATTAGTAGTATTTCTAGTATCTTTTCCTACTTTTTTTGAAAAAAATAAGTGAGTATAAAATGTTCCAATAAAAAAAGAAACAAAACAAAAAAACAAAAATAAAATTGCTTTGTTATCAGGTTGAATAATATATTGTATTGGTGAAACAAGATTAAATAAGATCCAAATGACAAATGATAACATAATAAGCCAACGTGGAGAGATATAGTTCATTTACCAATATCACACCTTCAAGTCATCTATTAAAGAATTAAATCCAAATGCTATTTTTTTTACATTCTCTCTATCAAGTACTTGGGGTGTACTTATTGTGTCTGAAATTGTTCCTTCAAAGGAATTTTGAATTATATATCGATAATAATCTTCTGGACTTTTCTTATCATTCTTTTTGTTACAATATAATATTTTTTTTATGTCCATAGGATCATTAATATAGAATACATTATTTAATTCATTAAAAAACATTTTAGAAAATGTTACAGCTTTTTTTCCAATTATCCCAGCTTCTAAGGCTACTGTTCCTGAAACAGTTAATACTAATAAACTATTCTCTATTAACTTTCTTGTATCTTCAAATGGATTTATTAATACTACATTAGGAATTTTTGTTAATTTTCTATAAAAATATAAACTTCTTTCACCTAAACTATTAGAATGTTCTTTTACATACAATTTTACATTATCCGGCAAATTTAGAGCAATTTCTCTTATTAACTCAAGTTGATTGCTGTGCCTATATCCTAAAACATCAATCGAAGCTTCAGGCTGTTTATGAAGTGTATAAAGTGCATAGTCCCGGTTATAGTCAGCATTTTGAAAAACAGATTTTAAAATATTTATTTTATATCTCAATGGCCTCAAATATTTTTTTTCAATAAGTAATTGATACTTTAACGATTTTACAGACTGATCATATTTTGCTTCGATTAAGGATTCAAATAACTTAACTATTATAGTTTTAATTAGGGAAAAATTAAACCTAGGAATCTGATTATTGATATAATAATAATCAGGCTTTTTATTATATATAACTACAGAGTCAATAATTTCGTTTATAATTTTATTCATATCGGTTTTATGCATCCGACTTTTTTTAAACTGATAAATTTCTGACTGAAAAGGACCTTTAAAAAACACAAATCTATTACTAGGAATCCTAACAGTAAATGGATTAAAAAAATATTTTCCCAATATATCACATATCACTGACGTTAAAATTTCATGAGCAGCCGTTGCTTCTCCAAATACTACATCAATATCTTTATCTATTATAAACGATTTTATTAAATCTCCCAATGAAGTAAGATAATTAATAGAGTAATCGCCATTCATACTTCTTAATATTCTATCCATTAAAGCAATACTAGTTAAATTTAAACCATAAGAATTATTTTCAACTGTTAATAAGCTTCTTTTATTGTTTCTAACTTTATCTTTAGTAATTAAAAGAATTTCTTCCGGTTTTATCCCCTTTTTTAACAACCAGTTATACCATTTATAACTTGGAGTTATCCAATAAATTTTTTTATTGGATTTAATTTCTTTTGAAATTTCAAAAAAAAGTTCAGTTTTATAAAAACAAGTTATAAAACAAATATTCATGCAAATTCACCCGAAATTTTTTTATAGTATCCC
This sequence comes from Aeribacillus sp. FSL K6-2833, assembly GCF_037965815.1. GTDB lineage: Bacteria > Bacillota > Bacilli > Bacillales > Aeribacillaceae > Aeribacillus > Aeribacillus composti. The sequence goes on from NZ_CP150189.1 coordinate 3,748,238, forward strand.
ATTTTTAAAATTAATAAACTTAACATTCCTAACAAATATGAAAAAGCTGATCCATAAATAGAGAAAAACGGTACACTAATTAGATTTGATAAAATAATTATAGTTAATGAAAAAAAACTAGCTCTCATTAAATAATTATCATAATTTCCCACATATAATCTATAATGATAGACTTGGGAAATTATGTTGAATGTCAAACCAATTAATAGTATTACTAATATAAATTTGTAATCATGAAATGTTTCTTTTTTTACAAAAAAGATAACCCAATCAAGAAATAATAATGAAAACAAGGAAGTTATAACTAAAATTAAAATAGAATTAAAGTTCATTTTCCTCAATGTCGCCTCAAATTTATATAAGTTTTTCTCATTATAATATCTTATAATATTTGGTAAAAAAATAGAAATTGATCCTGCAAATATAAAGGAATAAATAGCATTAATAATACTAAAATAAAAAGAATAAATTCCTACAATACTATTCCCATAAAAAAATTTCAAAAAAAACTTATCAATGTTTATAGAAAATACATATGAAATTGTACTGAGAAAAAAAGGAATACTCCTTTTTATACCATAAATTATAATTCTATAGCTGGGGTTTTTTTTCAAAGTACGAAAAATGAATTGTTTTCTAATAAAAATTAGACCAATTAACACACTAAGAAAACTATGGATAATCCAGAATATTAGTATGCTCCTAACATTTAAAATATCAGGAGATATTAAAAACACAGGAATTATTAAATAAACCCATAGTCCATTTTTAATAAAAACTACTAAATTGGATAAGATTGATTTTGAAATATTAATTAGTATTCTAGCAATTTCTTGACTGACAAATTCAAAAAATAAGAGTATCCACAAATAAATAAAATATTTTTTATCTATAATATCAATTTCAACTATTACCCATAGAATAATACTACTTAAAAAGAACATAAAAACATGAAAATATAATTGATTTAATAAAAGTTTACTCTTTAACTTTATTTTCGAGAATCTTATATAAAGTCTAGTTACATTTGTATAATACTCAAAACCTATAATATATATATTTATTGTAATAAAAGATACAATTAAACTATATTCACCCAACTCCATCTCGTTTAGGAATCTAGCAAACAGAAAAACAACAATAAATTTAGCAAATAACGTAAGACCCCTTAAAATAATATTTATTATTTGTTCCTTCATTTAATTCAAAGATCCCCTATTCATAAAATACGTTTAGTCGCTTATAGTTCAATAAATACAAATAATCAGAATTACTTAATCAACTGAGTATCTTGTGAGATAAATCTAAAATAAAAGAACCAAGAAATAGCATTTAAGATAAAAAGAAATTCTAGCCAATGTTGTTGTACTAGATCATTCCTTAATTGCGTTTATCAATTACAAAAGAATTTAACCTATTCTTTAAAAAGTAAATCAAACGATAATGGAGTTCCAGCTTTTAAATCTTTATTAGCTGTTAAGCCAATAATTTTTTCAAAATATTTAGGCTCTAAACCATATCCCGGTCTAATAACTCTAATATTTTCTTTCGTGAATTTTTCCCCAGCTTTTATATCCTTTGCTACATAAATCGATCTTCTAAATTTTAGCGACGCCTTTTCTTTCTCCGTTGGTCCATATTTTACTTCCCCTAATGCCTGCCATGCTCTTTCAGTTTCTTCTACTAATGCTTTCATTTCATCAGGCTCCATTGAAAATGCAGCATCTACCCCGCCATCAGCTCTTGAAAGGGTAAAGTGCTTTTCAATGACGGTTGCTCCCAACGCAACACTGGCAACTGCTACTCCAACTCCCATGGTATGATCCGATAAGCCCACTTGACAGTTAAATAATTCTCTCATGTGCGGAATGGTTAGTATATTTGTATTTTCAGGAGAAGCTGGATAGGTGCTTGTACATTTTAAAAGAACTAGATCCTTACAACCTGCTTCTCTCGCTGCTCTTACCGTTTCATCTAATTCGGCTACCGTTGCCATTCCTGTTGAAATGATCATTGGTTTCCCTGTTGAAGCGACTTTTTTAATGAGTGGAATATCGGTATTTTCAAAAGATGCAATCTTATACATCGGTACATCTAATTCTTCTAAAAAGTCTACTGCTGTTTCATCGAAAGGGGTGCTAAAAGGAATCATCCCTAATTCTCGAGCACGATCAAAAATAGGTTTGTGCCACTCCCAAGGAGTATAGGCTTGTTGGTATAGCTGATATAACGTATGTCCCTTCCATAAACTATCGCTATCTTCAATTTTAAATTCCGGATTTTCCAAATTTAATGTCATTGTATCCGCTGTATATGTTTGAATCTTTAACGCATGTGCTCCAGCCTTGGAAGCTGCCTCAACAATCGCTAAAGCACGTTCTAAGGATTGATTATGATTCCCAGACATTTCTGCGATAATAAATGGTTTATGATTTGGTCCAATCTTTCTTCCTTCAACAATAATTTCGTTCATACTCTCATTCCTTCAATCATATGTTTTATTTTACTTTTTTGTTCTTTCCATTCTTTATTAAATAAAGCCATTAATATCACATCTGCATATTGGTTATTTTTAAGGACGTGTTCTCTCAAAACACCTTCTGTTCTAAAACCTAACCGCTGATGATAACGAATGCTTCTTTCATTGAAGCTGATTATCTCGGCACATAATTTACGGATGTTTAACTCTTCAAATACAAAATTTAAGGCTAAGTATCCCATTAAAGTTCCTGAACCTTTTGGCGCACTTTGATCACCAACATAAAATCCCCAAGAACATTTGCCATTTTCCAAATCTATATTAGTAAAATTCACAACCCCAACTGGAACATTTTCTAAGTAAAAAATCTTTACAATGGTTCGTTTGTCTTTTTTAACTCTGTCAAACCATTTTCTATGTTCTTCTAGCGAAATAACCCGATCATGAAACATTACTGATCGAATATGTTCCTGATTTCGCCAATTTAAAACCATTTCTAAATGTGAGGAGTTCATATCTTCTAGTCTTGTACGTTCTAATAAGTTCATTTTAGTTCCTCCATAATTACCTTAACAACTGGATAAGTATTTACAATTTTGTGATTGACAAGTTTAGAAGCACGTTCAGATAGTAATTGAGCTTTTTTAGGATGCTCGATTAAATCCTTTACAGCCTCAAATATTTGATCAGACGTAACTTCATGACTACATCCAAGATTAATGGTCGCACCAAACTTGCTAACAGAATCCGTTAACTCTATTTGATTATCCGCTACAATAATTGTAATGGATGGAAGCCCTAAATAACATCTCTCCCATGTTGTTGTTCCGCCAGCTCCGATTGCTAAATCTGCTTCATTCATCAATTCTGCCATGTTTGACACTTGACAATGAAAAAAGAAGTTGAGATATCGATCACAATATTCTCGAATTTCATGTTTTCTTCTATTAGATGAACCTACAACAACATTTACTTTTATGTTATTTTCTAATAAAGCCAATGCATTCAGTGTCTTGATCGTTTCATTTGTAGGATCTGTTCCGCCAAAGAAAACAAGGATGTTATGAATTTTCCCATCACGAATGCGTTTCTGACGAGAAGCTTCGATAAATTCTTCCCTTAACAACACATAATTGGGTCCTAATAATTGTTTACATTCAGGAGGAACTAAATTTTTATATCTATCTTGATAATTTAAATACCAGTTTTGATCAAGGAGAAAATCACAAACATGCTTCCGATTTGCCAAATCATCGATCACCATTATTTTTTTTGAAAAAGGCTTTATCTTGCTTTCCCATTTACTATCCAATCCATAATGATCGACAACTAATAAATCTATTGAAAAATTATATTTTTTAAACAAGAATTGAGTTTCATATACATCTTGTTTCCAATTTTTTTCATACCATTGAAAAATGGCAAGATGGTCAGCCTTATTTATTTGAATTTTTGGGAGAACTAAAACGCGAAAACCATTGTCTTTAATAAAATTAATTAAATTGCCTTCAAGATCTCTGCATATAAAAGAAACATTGGCATTAACTTGTTTTTTTAGTTGATTTGCCAATGTTAAACATCTCATCACATGCCCAGTTCCAATTGTTAGCGATGAGTCAGTCCTAAATAGTACATTCATTTTTAAAAACACAACCTATAGTTTCTTTTGTTCAATATGTGCATTAATCTGCACCCACTCAGGCTTTGATCGCAAAATTTGAATAACATCTTCAAATGTAAATAATGGCTTAGTCGGATATAACACTTCTAATATGTTTTTAATTAAGTGGAAATCTTCCTCTGTATCTACTGTCCATCTATGTTTACTTTCATCCTTTACATTTGACACACTAAAAAATCTAAATTGATCAGGATGATGATATATATAGGCAGTTACATGCTCACGATACATTAACTCTTTAGCTTCTTCGTGAGCTCTTTTTAACGCTTTATATGACATCACTTCTGTATCCAGTCCTCTTGGATATGTGCGAGTTAATGTGTTTGAAACGTAATCGTATCGATCTTTATTTTCCAAATAATGTGTTACAATCTTATCAATAACATTTGGGTCTATAATTGGGCAGTCTGATGTTAATCGAACAATGACATCTGCATTAAATTGTGTAGCAGCTTCAAAATAACGAGACAGCACATCTTCCTCTGATCCTCGATAATAAGGTATTGAAAGTTGCTGACAAAGTTGAACAATTTGGTCATCACTTTCTTTCGTAGTTGTGGCGATAATGATTTCATCAATACTTTTTGCTCTTTTTACTCGTTCAATTTGATATTCAAGTAATGTTTTGTCTAATACTTTTTTTAATATTTTCCCCGGAAGTCTCGTAGAACCCATACGAGCTTGGATAATAGCAGCAACTTTCATTTTTCCACCTTCTTACTTCTTATAATAGTCTATCGTTCTTTTCACTGCTTTGATTACATCATGAACATCTTTTTCACTCATTGCAGGGAATAGAGGTAATGTAATCATTTCTTCATATAATTTTTCAGCATTCGGACAAATCCCTTTTTTGTAACCCAATTGTTGATAATAAGGTTGTAAATGGACAGGAATATAATGAACATTGACACCAATATTTTGCTGTTGCAGCGCTTCAAAAATTTCGCGCCTTGACGCTGTTAATTTATCTAATTTTAATCGAATAATATATAAATGCCAGCTTGATTGTCCATCTTCATGTTGGAATGGAGTTATAATTTCATCTATATCTTTGAATGCTTCATTATACATTGCAACATATTTTCGACGAAGTTCAACAAACTTATCAACCTTCTTCAACTGACTTGTCCCTAAAGCAGCTTGAATATCCGTCATGCGATAATTATATCCTAAAAACTGCATCTCATAATACCAAGGACCATGAAATTCGTTTAGTTTATCTTTCTCACGTGTAATCCCGTGTGAGCGGAATTGCAGTAATTTATCATAGTATTCTCTATTGTTTGTCGTAATAATTCCGCCTTCACCTGTAGTAATATGTTTTACTGGATGAAAGCTAAACATCGTCATATCACTAATGGAACCAACCTTTTTCCCTTTATATACAGCCCCTAAGGCATGTGCAGCATCCTCAATCACTACAAGGTTATGTTTTTTCGCAATTTCTAATATTCCATCCAATTCAGCAGGTTGACCTGTAAAATCAACCGGAATAATTGCTTTCGTTTTATCAGAAATCTTTTCCTCAATTTTATTAGGGTCTATATTATATGTTTTTTCATCGATATCAGAAAAAATAGGTGTCCCGCCTTGATAAATCACACAGTTCGCACTAGCAGCAAAAGTCATTGGTGTCGTAATGACTTCATCTCCATTGCCTATTCCGGCTGCAAAGCAAGCTCCATGTAATGCCGCCGTTCCATTCGAAAAAGCAACAGCATATTTGGCTCCAACATATTCTGCAACAGCTTGTTCAAACTTTGCAAGATATGGACCCGTTGTTAAATAGCTTCCTTTCAGTACTTCTATAACAGCTTCAATATCATCTTCATCAATCCATTGCCTTCCATATGGTAAATACGATTGTCTGACAGGTTCAAAAATTTTATCTTTCTCCATATATCTCACTCCTAAACTAGAAAAAAGTAGAAGAAACGTTTTACATTTCTTCTACCAATACTCGCAACTCTTCCACAGTTAACCATTCAGAATTTGTATCACTTGTATATTTGAACCCATCTGGAAGAGGAGTTCCACCTTTCAAAGCTTCTTCTGACCACCAAGGGAATTCAGGCTGGATCACATAATATGTATCAAACTCTAAAGTGCGGCGGGCATCGTCTTCTGAAATCATCGCTTCATGAAGTTTTTCACCTGGGCGAATACCAACAATTTCGATTTCACATTCTGGAGCAATTGCTTCCGCTAAGTCTACTACTCTCATGCTTGGAATTTTCGGTACAAAAATTTCTCCGCCACGCATACGCTGTAAATTATCTATGACAAATTGAACACCTTGATCAAGTGTAATCCAAAAACGAGTCATTCTTTCATCTGTAATAGGCAATTTACCAGTATGTCGAATTTTCTTAAAGAATGGAACAACACTGCCGCGGCTCCCAACAACATTTCCATAACGAACCACTGAAAATCTCGTGTCTTTTTCACCTACGTAAGAGTTTGCAGCTACAAAAAGTTTGTCAGACGCAAGCTTCGTCGCACCATATAAGTTTACAGGGCTGCAAGCTTTATCTGTGCTTAATGCAATAACTCTTTGAACCCCTCGGTCAATCGCTGCCTCTACAATGTTTTGAGCACCATGTATATTGGTTTTGATCGCCTCAAATGGATTGTATTCACATGCACCAACGTGCTTAAGAGCTGCTGCATGAATAACAACATCAACACCATCAAACGCACGGTATAAACGATCTTTATCCCGTACATCACCAATAAAAAAGCGAATACGAGGATCCGTATATTCCTGCGCCATTTCATATTGTTTTAATTCATCTCTACTAAACACAATCACTTTTTTTATATCATATTTTAAAATTTTGTTAACAAATTTTTTGCCAAATGATCCTGTTCCACCTGTAACAAGAATAGTTTTACCATTTAAATTATACATTGCTTAAACCTCTCTCTTTTTAAATTAATTTTAATTGTGCATATTAATAAGCGTTTTTTGAAGTAAACATAACTATTATTGTTTTAAATATAAGTTTAATATCTAAAAAGATAGATCTCTCATTTATATATTTAATATCCAACTCCACCATTTCCTCAAACCCTACATTACTTCTTCCACTCACCTGCCAAAGGCCTGTGCATCCAGGAGTCACAAGCAGTCTTTGCATATCATACTTTGTATATTGTTCTACTTCTCTAGGCAGTGGAGGACGGGGGCCAACTAAACTCATATCTCCTTTAATAACGTTCCAAAGCTGCGGAAGTTCATCAATACTTGTTTTTCGGATGAATTTCCCTATTTTCGTAGTTCTTGGATCCTCTTTTATTTTAAACATCGCACCGGATACTTCGTTATATTTTAATAAATCATTTAGTCGTTCTTCCGCATCTACAACCATCGATCGGAATTTATACATATAAAAATTTTTGCCGTCTTTGCCGACGCGTATTTGCTTGAAGAACACAGGGCCTTTTGGATCTTCAAGTTTGATACAAATAGCTACAATGATAAAAACAGGTAATAACAGTATAATTCCAAGAAACGCTCCTAATAAATCCATAATTCGTTTCGCAAGCAAATATCCTCTTTTATGATTAACCGCTGTTTTGTCAATTAACAATAGCTGCTGATTTGTATCCTCTTGATTAGATGCTTTCACAAAGGCCAAATCGACTCACCCTTTTTCTCTATTTTGTTATCCTTTCCTCTTTTATCAACTCTTCCATAAACTGAATCAGCTCTTGCTTTAGTTCTTCGTTTTTCATCGCAAACTCGATCGTCGTCTTAATAAATCCGATCTTTTCTCCGACATCATACCGTTTTCCTTCGAAGTTGTAGGCGAAGACGCGCTGAATTTCGTTCAGTTTTTGGATGGCGTCTGTTAGCTGGATTTCGCCGCCAGCTCCGATTTTTTGTTCTTCTAAAAATTGAAAAATCTCAGGTGTCAGTATGTACCGTCCCATGATGGCGAGATTGGATGGCGCGGTTCCTTTTGCCGGTTTTTCGACGAAGTTTTTGACTTCGTATCGGCGGCCCGTTTGTTCGAGTGGCTCGATGATGCCGTAGCGGTGTGTTTCTTCTTCAGGAACAGGCTGTACGCCGATGATCGATGCTCCCGTTTTTCCATATTCGTCCATTAGCTGTTTTAAGCAAGGCTTGTCCGCCTGCACGATGTCATCTCCAAGAAGTACAGCAAACGGTTCATCGCCGATGAATTTTCGGGCGCACCAGACAGCATGTCCAAGCCCTTTTGGTTCTTTTTGCCGTATGTAATGAATATCTACTTTGGAAGATTGGCGCACTTTTTCCAAGAGATCAAATTTTTCTTTTTCCACTAAATTGTGTTCGAGTTCAAAGTTGTTGTCAAAATGATCTTCGATCGCTCTTTTTCCTTTTCCGGTGACGATGATGATGTCCTCAATTCCGGATTCGATCGCTTCCTCTACTATGTATTGAATCGTCGGTTTATCAACGATCGGCAGCATTTCTTTCGGCATCGCTTTCGTTGCAGGCAAAAATCTTGTTCCGAGCCCCGCAGCTGGTATGATGGCTTTCCTCACTTTTTTCAATATACTCACTCACTTCCCTTTGTACTTTTTGTTTATACGGACCTACGTATAATCTATTCATCAATAGAGCATACGTAGATTCATATCGGTTTTGAAAACAATAACCACTTTTTGTTTCTAGTGGTTTTCCAGTTTTGTTTTTTAGTTTTAGCATTTTTTGTTTAAATACTCTTTATTTAGTTCTCTCTGTTTTAGGTAAATTATTTACTGACAATTTGCAGACTGTTTAATAAACAAAGCTTAATATGTTTGATGCAAATTTCAATTAAGATTTTTTATATAAGTCAATGTTTTCCTGTTAATTTTATCAATACTTTCTTGTGTTTGTTCAATATTGCTTTTTTACTCAATCCAATCATTCATAAAATAGTATAATTTTCCTTTCCATTCAGAGTAAAAAAGAATGCTTAACAGCTGCCTACAATTTTGGGCGTTATCCAGTGAATTCTTTCAATATATCGTGTTAATAAATCGGTGAAGCACGTGAAAAAGATACAGGTCTATAGGCATATCTTTCAATATACCGTGTTAATAAACCGGGCATCTAACCCGCCCTCACACCGCACCATCGACGACTAGCGTCTAAGGTGTCCTTTTGGAAGCACCCACAGCGCGGCCGAGTGCCTCTATTGATAAAGGTAAAGAGACATCACCTTTTTAAGGCATCTTTTATTTCACAAAACAATCTGGCAAATAGCCAGTCATATATTGTAATTTAGAAAATTCCAAAAAACTTCTTTTTTTTGATGCGCTCGGGCGGTTCTTTGTAAATCGCTTCGTTTCGAATGACGCAGTCGGCGTTTTCTTTGAAATATTCGACCGCATCTATGCCAAATTGTTCTTCCACCTCTGCAAAAGCTTCCTGCATGTGAAAGCTCCTATACTTCAAATCGTGCGCATCTGAAGCAATAAAATGAACAAGATTGGAATTTAGCAACTCGAAAGAAAATTTTTTAATTTTGCTGCCAAACGTTCCCGTAATGCTTGCTGCTGTCAGCTGGGCTGCCGCTCCCTGCTTTACAAGCTTGTACAAAAGGTCGGGATTTTGAGCAATTTCGCTGTTTCTCTCTGGATGGGCAATGATCGGATTCAGCCCGGCCATCATCATATCAAATATCAACCGTTCCGCATATCTTGGCACATGGTTTGAAGGAAACTCAATTAAAATATAGTTTGACTGATTTAAACCGCCGCAGTTCCCAGCCGAAAAGTCTTCAAGCAGTTCCCCGTACAGCCGGATCTCTTGGCCGGGAACAACTGTAAGCGGAATTCCTTCCTGTTTCAATGTTTCATTCAATTTTTCTGTCTTTTCTATAACGAAACTCCATTCATTGTCAAACTTCCCGTTTTTATGGTGCGGTGTAGCGGTAATGACCGAAATCCCTTGACGGACAGCCGCTCGCGCCATTTCGATACTTTCAGTCAAATGCTTCGCTCCATCGTCCACTTCCGGCAATATATGACAGTGCAGATCAATCATCATACGACACCATCCTTCAAATCACGGAAAAAAATCAGATATTTCTCATTTTAAACAAGTAGACTGTTTTTTTCAAAGGAAAATAGGAGAAAATACCTAATTTTTCCCGCCGTAATAATAGTAATAATGGCTGTCTTTCTGCGGCTTGCCGTTTAATACAACTCCTAGCAGCTTGCTTTGCGCCGCTATCAATGATTCCTTTCCTTTTAACGCTGCTTCTCTCTCCGTTTTTCCGCTTGCCACCACCATGATCGACGCATCGACTTGATTAGCCAAAATTTGCGCATCCGCTACCGCTAAAAGAGGCGGAGAGTCGATAATTACAATGTCGTATTGATCATAAGCTTCTTTGAGCAGCTCCACCATGCTTCTCGATGACAAAAGCTCGGCTGGATTCGGAGGAATCGGTCCGCTCGTTAAAACGTCCAAATGATCAACTTCACTTACCGATACAGCTTCCTGTAAAGTCGCATTTCTTAACAGCACGCTCGTCAATCCGTGAATGTTTTGCAGCCTGAATGTATAATGAACTGTCGGTTTGCGCAAATCGGCGTCAATTAACAGCACCTGCTTCCCTTGCTGGGCAAATACAACAGCCAAGTTTGCCGCCGTTGTCGACTTCCCTTCTCCAGGGCCAGTTGATGTAATCATGATCGAACGAATTTCATGGTCCACAGATGAAAATTGAATGTTTGTCCGAATCGTCCGGTACTGTTCAGAGATCGGCGACTTCGGGTTTAGCGCTGTGATCAATGTGCGCTGTTTTTGCTTCATTCCTTTCGCTCTAGGCGCCATACGTCTCTCCCCTGACTCTCGATTTTTTGACAGCTTGATTCACAGCCGAGCTGTTCATTTCATTGTCCATTTCAGAAATTGCCCCAAGCACTGGAAGCTCCAAAAGCTTCTCAATATCCTGCTCCGTCTTCACTGTATTGTCAAGATATTCAAGCAAAAACGCAAGCCCGACGCCGGCCATCAATCCGACAACGAACGCGATTGCCATATTTAAGACAGGCTTCGGCTTGACAGGGGAAGCATTTTCTTTCACTTCCGCTTTCGACAAAATGTTGACGTTGTCAACGTTCATAATGTTTTTAATTTCCTTTTGAAAAACGCCTGCAACCGTGTTGGCAATATTTGCTGCGTGCTGCGGGTCAGGATCTTGAACGGAAATGTTGACGACCTGCGAGTCCTTTTCGCTTCCGACCGTAATTTTTTCATTCAATTCGTCGACCGTCTCGTTTAAACCCAGCTCTTCAATCACCAGCTCTAAAATTCTTGGGCTTTTAATAATGACATTGTATGTATTAATGAGCTGCAAATTCGTTTGAATTTCGTTGTATTGAAAAGCGGCTTGGTCATCCTTCGTTTGGTTGACTAAAATTTGGGTGGAAGCTTGATAAATCGGAGTAATAAAAAAATAGCTGACAATGCCGCTTGACGCTGTTGCAATCGCCGTAATGAGAATAATTAAGCTGATCCGTTTTTTCAATGTATCCAATATCTCTTTTAAACTAATTGTTTCTTCCATGTTTACCTCCGTTGCAAAATATGTCATTACCTATCAATTTATTATAATATTAAATTCTTCCAACATCTAGTTGACTCGACATTTTTTATAGAGAATTTTGTCCTTTTTCAGAAAAAAGCGTAAGGAGGTGAATCGCTTCAATTCACCTCCTTACACTTTCTTCCTACATCGTATTCAGCAAAATTGCGGCAGCCGCCCCAATGGCAACAGCAAAAACCGGAAAAGCGATATAAAGGCACATTTTTTTGATTTTTCTTCTTGCTTCGATTTCTTCCGGTGTCAACCATTGACCTTTCAACCCTTCACCCTCCCCTTCCCCTGACGCGCTTCTCCTAGCAAATACCAAGAAAGCGTCATTAAAAACTTCAAAAATCCTTACAAAAATAATATGAAGTAAGAACTACAATACCCATATCGGTCAGCCGCCTTATGATGTTTACAGGAAAAAAGGCTTATTTTTAGTTCGGGGGAGATAGAACAATCAAACGTTCCCTAGCTTTTAAAACATGCAGAATGAAAGGAGATGTCAGATAAGTCACTTAAAATAAATCAAGTAGAGAAAACAAACCGTTTTTCTCTACTTGATTTCGTATTTTTCTATTTTTGCTTGAAAGTATCTGGCGGATGCCTGCTACTTTCAGTATGATGTGGGATAATCCCACAATCCCACAGCTATGATACATACACCTTTTTAATCTCGTGTTCAAGCTGTTTTAATAACTCTTTCGTTGTGACATGTTCGTTTGTTTCACCTTGCTTATACGCATTAAGGAGAATTTTCAGAAATTCGTCCTGGATCTTCTTTGTCTCTTTCATTCTGAAAAATTCCTTTCTTCATATTTTTACAAAAATAAACAGCAAGATATGACAATTATACTAACATCAATTTAAAGTTGCAATAGTTTACTAGACAAGAATCGTGTTCGATTTCGCATTTTGCGCTATAATCGTAAGGAACGTGTTGCTATAAACGACAAAGGAGCGGATTTCTCATGCCTTCCCATATATTCGATAAAGAATTAGTGCTTCATTGTTCAGAACAAGTGATAAACATGCTTTCCCCTGAAACAGAGGAACACCGTGAGTGGATAAAAAAAGGGTTTCTTTTATATAGACAAGGAAACGTGTTTAATGTCAAGCAAGAGGGAATATTTATTACGGCGGCAGTTGAGGACGTAAAGCGCGCTCATGTCAAGCTTGATTTGGAATATTTTCAGCTGTCAAGCTGCTCCTGTACTAATGAGTTTCCATGCCGTCATCTCATTGCTGTTTTTTTATATATTTATGCATTAACAGACGATCTCGGTGACTTTTTTAACAAGTGGAAAGAAAAACCGAATAAAAAGCTGGCCGTGTTGAAGGAGGAAGGCTTGATTCAAAAAGGAATGAAGCCGAGTGAACAATCGGCTGAAGATTGGGCGGAGCTTTTTAAAGCCGAACTGGACAATGTCGAAACGCTCTTCGGTACACAAAGAATTTACGCGATTTGGTATAAAGTGTATCCGCTTCTGAAAAAAAAGGAGCCTGAAAACCGAGAATTAAAACCTCTCTATCATGTAATGCTGGCAAGTAGTCTGCTTGTTGAAATTTGCCGTTTTTGCCATCAAAACGAAACAAATACAAATTCGCCAGCTCTTTTCCAGTATGCTGCTCAGGTGATAGAAGAATTGCAGCTTGAGATCATTGAACATGTAAAGCAAATAAAAACAACGCCTTTACCTTTTTCCGCTGATCCCATTTTACATGACATGAGGGATCACATCCGCGAGCTTTTGTTTTGCGGCAAAGCTTTTCTCTATGAGCGAGTCGTTATTTACCGGATCATCTGGGAGTATTTACTGAACAGAAAAAAGTGGATGGAAGAAGAGCGGACGATTCTTGAACATCAAAAAGATGATGAAATGAAAAAAGGCGGTTTGTTCATTCTTGAATGCGAACTCGCTATTTTCCATTTTGATTTTTTAGACAAAAACGACGACCATATCATCCATTACTTGCATGAAACTGATCTTCCTCTTTTGCCGTTTTTGTTTGATTGGATTATATCGATGAACAAACGAAAAGAATTTAAACGGTTCCGAAAATGGGTCCCGGTGATTCTTTATCAAGCCAATTTGTATATTCAAGTGGAAGTTTTTTACGATCGACAAGAAACGATATATTATTTATTAAATGAGTTTGAACATTACCGTGCTCAAGCTGGGGATGACGAGACGTTCGAACACGCTTGCCGAAAGCTTCTTCCGTACAGCTATGCAGTTTATCATGAATATTTAATTGAAAGAGGCCTGTTTCATACATGGGCGGAGCTCCAGCTTTTAATCGGCTTCTCTCTAGATGATGTAGAGAGCCGGCTTCTTACTATCATTGAAAAAAAAGCGCCCGGTGTGCTGCTTCCCCTCTTGCATCAAGAAATTGCCGACAAAATCGCCTCCAAAAACCGATCAAGCTACAAAGACGCTGTGAAATATTTAAAAAGGCTGAAACGCGTTTATAAAAAAACGGGCGATATGGACACTTGGGAACACTATTTTCAGCATATTACGAGCGAGTATAAACGCCTTCGCGCTTTTCAAGAAGAGCTCGTAAAAGGAAAATTGATGTAATACACACGCTTAAATATCAAAAGTATTCAACAGAAAAGGAAGTGGGGACATGTTCACCACAACTAGTCTTGTGATTTGCGCCGAGAAAATCGGAAATCATCAATACAGCATTTGGTGTACAGATGAAGTTGGCACCTTTCTTTCGCTTAAGGAATGGCAGCAATATGCATTTATTTGGCATACTTCTTCCTTTTACGGCACCGATTTGCGTGTATCAGACAATTGTATTCTGCTTTCGCCGTGGCAGGCGGTCGAATTTTTTGCCAAACGACCTGTCAACTCTTTGCTCAATATTTCCTTTTCCAGCGATCTTGCCTATACATTGCAAACAGCTGAACTGATTTTTCAGCTTGTTCAGACCGGTAACTTCATGCCTGACTATTCATCTTGGCAAAAAGGAAAGCTGGGCTGGAAGCCGAAGGATAACACGGTTAAGGAAATTGATCTTCCATGGTTTTCCGCTGCCGTTTCTGACCTTTTGGAAAGAAGCGCAGGAGCGAAACGTGCTTGGGATCAGCTTGTCGAAACATATCCTTTGCTCACATCATTTGAAGGGCATTTTCTTGACGAACAGGACTGGCTTGAGAATATAGGCTGGCGATTAAACGATCGGCCGTTTCAAATCGGCTTCCGTTTAAATGAACCTGAACAGGATGGTGGCATTTGGAAGCTGGAAATGTTTTTGCGTGATCAAACAGAGAAAGATTCTTTGCTTCTATACAAAGGGAAAAGCTCGCTGCCGGCTAAATGGCGGAAATATACGGACACAATTGAGCGTGAACAGCAGCGCCTTACTGCAATCGTCCCATGGCTTGCATTTGAAAATGGAGAAGCTCTATTAAGCGAACAGGAGGCGTGGCGTTTTTTATTTGAAGCAAGCGAAACATTCATCAAATCAGGCATCGAGATTCTTTTGCCATCCTGGTGGCAGGCGGTGAAGCAATCGAGCCTGGCATTGAAAGCGCATGTGAATACCGTCCCGAAAGGAAGATCGTTTGTCGGGATGAATTCCCTCATCGACTTTAATTGGCGGATCGCAACAAACGGCGTGGAGCTGACCGAAGAAGAATTTGAACAGCTGGTTGAGCAAAAACGGCGGCTCGTCAACATACGGGGAAAATGGATCATGCTTGATCCGTCAATGATCGAGCAGATGAAAAAAATGCTGAAGCGTGCAGAAAAAGAAGGCCTCCACATTTTTGATATTTTAAAGCAGGAATTTGGGCGAAATCGCGAAGAGGGGGACGAGCTAGAGCGCCCATTTGCTGGGATCGAAATCAAATTAAACAGCACATTAAAAAAAATGGTGAAGCAGCTGGGGGAGCTTTCGGAAATCCCTTCCGTAAGCATGCCGAAGCATTTCGCCGGCACCCTCAGACCTTATCAAAAACAAGGCTTGGATTGGCTGTTATTTTTACGCCGCTTCGGTTTTGGCGCATGTTTGGCAGACGATATGGGGCTCGGGAAAACAGTGCAGATGATTGCTTATTTTCAATATGTAAAGGAACGGGAGAAGCCGGAAACGCCCGCACTGATCATCGTGCCGACGTCCGTGCTCGGCAATTGGCAAAAGGAAATAGAAAAATTCGCTCCTCAATTAAACGTTTATTTACATTACGGCCAAAACCGGAAAAAAGGCGAAGCATTTCAAAAAAAGGTTTTGGGCTCCGATATTGTTTTGACATCTTACGGCTTAAGTCACGTTGATTTTGACGAACTTTCTTCTGTTCATTGGTCCAGCCTCTGCATCGATGAAGCGCAAAATATTAAAAACGCCCATACGAAACAATCGCGATCTATCCGGAAATTGAACAGCCATCAGCGCATTGCGCTGACAGGAACGCCGATAGAAAACCGTTTGACGGAGCTTTGGGCCATTTTTGATTTTATCAATAAAGGTCTTTTAGGAAGCCTTCACCAATTTCAGAAGCAATATGTGTTTCCGATCGAAAAAGGGGAAAAACCGGACAAAATTCAAAAACTGCGCAGCATGATCAGGCCGTTTCTGCTTCGAAGAACAAAACGCGATGAGCATGTCGCACTGAATTTACCGAAAAAACAAGAACAGAAGGAGTACGTGCCGCTCACCGTCGAGCAGGCATCATTATATGAACAGCTTGTCAAAGACACACTTGAGGAAGTAATGAAAGCGGACGGCTTCGAGCGGAAAGCACTCATTTTAAAAATGCTGGGCAAGCTGAAACAAATTTGCAATCACCCCGCTCTTTATTTGAAGGAAGAGGCTGTTTCTACTCTTCAAGGCCGGTCTCATAAAATCGATAAGCTGCTTGAATTAGTTGAAGCTATTTTGAATCAAGACGAAAGCTGTTTAATTTTTACCCAGTACATTCAAATGGGGAAAATGCTGAAAAACTTGCTTGAAAAAACATTTAAAATAGACGTTTTATTTTTGCACGGAGGCTTATCCAAAACAGAACGGGACAAACTTGTCGAGACGTTTCAAAATGGAGGCAGCCGCTTGTTTATTTTGTCGCTGAAAGCCGGAGGCACAGGATTAAATTTGACAGCCGCCAACCACGTCATCCATTTTGACCGTTGGTGGAACCCGGCCGTTGAAAACCAGGCAACCGACCGCGCCTACCGCATCGGCCAAAAGCGGTTTGTCCACGTGCATAAACTGATTACTACCGGCACAATTGAAGAAAAAATCGACGACATGATCGAGAAAAAACAAGCATTAAACGAAGAGCTGATCCAAAGCGACAACTGGATCACCGAACTTTCCACAGAAGAATTGAAGGACTTAATTGCACTCAGAAATGAAGAAAGACGATAAAGCGTGTCTGCATCGATCGAAAACGACTGAGGAATAAAAAAAGAGATAAAGCGTTAAGGTTTTTTTTAATGTAAAGCTTTTTAAAAAGTGACCGTGTCTACTTTAGCGACTTCTTTTATCAAAGTTTGAAAGCAAAGGGATTATTCCATTCTTAAGCTGTTAAAAAAGGAGGGAATCTTCTTGGCAAAAAAAGATTCTAAAACGGAAGCACATGCAGCGGAATGGGAAAAACTTTATGAAGAATTAATAAAAGCTGCAAATAAATAAGAACTCTTTTAACCACTCTTTTTGGGAGTGAGCAGCGGAGTCTATACACCACAAAAAAAGATCTTGGAGTCTTATCAATTTTAATGAGGCTGAGCTGAGGAAAAGACCGGAAGCTGGAAGCAGTCTCGACGAAACAGCATAAATACATTAAAAGGAAGCCAAGAATGGAGCGGTTGAAGCTTTTATAAAATGAAGCATCATTTTCATCTCTAAAAAATTTGAACAAAATGTATCAAAACGTCATTTCTAAAAAACGGCTGTTGCCTTTCATTAGCTGATAATTCCTTTCCTCTCAACAAAACAGCCAGCCTCAAAAAAACGGCTGGCCAAAGGTTGAGGGAGCTTTTAGGGGATGCCTTGTGATTTTTTCTTTTCACTGGAAGGAAAAAAGCGGACGACTTAGCTAACGGAAGTCCATTTTCGATTTGAGTCAAAAGGTGGACTTTTCTTCTCATAAGATTGATTTTCGTTTCTTCTGCGGAATCAAAAGCAAACTTACTTTACATCAAACATGCCTTATTTTGCTGAAGACGAAAAGGATTGTTTTTCCTCTAAAGTCAGACTTACTATGCCTCAGACTGTTCAGGTGCGGATTCCGGATCGAAAAGCTCTCTTGCCCGCATTCTTTGCGGCGGAGTGCCCATAAATCGAACGGAATCCGCAACAACTTCTGCTACGTACACTTTTTTGCCCTCGCTGTTTTCATAGTTGCGCGTTTGAATTCTTCCGATTACGCCAACGATCGATCCTTTCCGGCAGTAATTTGCAGTATTTTCAGCTGTTCGTCTCCAAAGTGTACAATGAACAAAATCTGTGTCGATTTCCCCTGCCGCATTGCGAAAGTTGCGGCTCACAGCCAGCGTAATATTGGCAACAGGAGCCCCTTCACTTGTATAGCGGATTTCAGGATCCTTCGTTAATCGACCGACGAGCGTCACATGGTTGATCACATCATCCCTCCCTTCTCGTAATGTGCACCCTTATTGTAGCTGAAGTTAAAAAAATAGAAAAATGTCTATTTTTAGATTTTTCCGCCTTTAACGACGTTGATTTTCTCATTTTCCTATAGCTATTTTTCGAAAATAAACAACGATTTATTAATTTTCGGGATTTTTCATATTTTTTGTCGCAATGAAGGAAAAATGATTCGACCCATAGATGTGTATGTTCTGCAAGAGCCTTGAGAAGATTGGAGAAGATTTCATTTGCTCATCGATGATTTCTTCTTTATAGCGAAGAGTTGTGTGGTCGTATGTAAACAATTGAACATAAAACTGCTTTTCTTGCATCCCAAACATTACCCGCAATATTGACAATTTATCCTCCATTTGAAAATATACATCAATTACCGCATCGCTCGGGATTTGAAAATAATGATAGCTAAGCTCATTTTCGGAAAAATCGCCAATCCTCAACATCATGAATTCCTTATTTCTAGTTCTATTTTCATGACCGCGGATAATATGAATTTTTTTGAGTTTATATTTCGTCATCAAATCCCCCCTTAGGCCTTTTTAAAAAAGTATAATCGTTAATGTAAAAATTATCTATATTTACGAAATATTTGTAATATATGTATTTTAGTTCATTTTTCCTATAAATTGTCGAAAATTCTCCTTATCTCTTGTTTTTTCTTCATTTTTTAATTTTGTTCTAATACTGAACGTTTATTTTATTGATCTTATTACGATCTGACGATGACTTCTTTTTCCTTTACCATATTTTTAATGGTATGGAAAAGTTGGTGGAATCGTGGACGCACAACAAAAATTTCAAATGAATATGAAATTTTTCCGAAAAGAAAAAGGATGGACTCAGAAACAGCTGGCCGAAAAATTGAATATGACAAGATCAGTAATCAGCAAATTGGAAACTGGAGTGCAGCAGCCTAGTCTGGAGCAGCTTGTTTCGATTAGTGAAGCACTCGAAATCAGCATTGATCATCTAGTTGGTCAAGGCGGTACCCCGAGCATGTTGGCAGAAGTGCTTGAACCGTATCGGTCAGAAAAACATTTGGAGGAAGTAATTGACTTTTTAATAAAACATCCCAATTTATACGATGCGATTAAAAAATTAGCGAAAACAAATCATA
Organism: Aeribacillus sp. FSL K6-2833; assembly: GCF_037965815.1. GTDB lineage: Bacteria > Bacillota > Bacilli > Bacillales > Aeribacillaceae > Aeribacillus > Aeribacillus composti. The sequence continues at coordinate 3,767,716 of NZ_CP150189.1, forward strand.
ATCAACAGCAATTATCCCAGTATGTTGCTACGATGATTCATGAACTGTTGAAAATAGAGTAAAGGCTGACTTTTGTCAAGCCTTTTTTATTTTATGTTATAATAAAGCATAAACTCTAGTTGGGGGCCTTGAACCATGAAAACCTTTAAGCTTGTCGAATTGAAAGTTGAGAGGAAAGATCAGGAAAACCGCATCGAAAATTTACCTCTTGCTGATGGGCTGATCATTAATAAAGAGGACGGCGAAAATTCGTGGTTAATTGAGGCGCTTCTTTCTAAACAGTTTCGTCCTTATTTTGAACACCATTTGCAAAATAATGATGAACTCAAGCTTTTAGCCACGATTACTAAAAAAAATAATAGACCCGCTCATATCATTGCAAAAATTCGTTCGATCACTATGTTAAAGGATTATATTTCTGTCCTTTTTGACGGCAGAATCTATAATAACCGAACTTCCAAGCAGGAAGCAGAAATGGTCCTCAGAGAACTAATTTCAAAAGGTCTATCCGGACAAGAGCTGCTGGAGGCATTTAGTAAAACAATCCATAAAATCCATGATCCAAAAACTAAATGCCGATTTAAAAAAAATTGAATAGTCCTCCATGAAAAAGGATAGTCTTGCGTATTTTAATGTGAAAGCCAACAAAAATCCTGGCCAGATTTGCCTAGATGAAACCGCAGATGCTCCACATCTAATCAATTTTAACTTAAATCAGTTATGAGACACCTCATTTAACTCCTAAAAATAAAATGGGGGTGTCTAATAAGTCGTTTTACAGCTTATTGACGCCCCCATTAATGTTTTAGAAACGTTGATATATCGGTGTTTATGATTTTTTGTTTTCAATGGCGATTTGATTTCTGGACAGCCCCTTAATTATTGATTTTCTTGTTCTACGTTGTTTTCGTCGTTATTATCGTTAGTAGTATCATCTTGATTGTTATCGGCGCCTTCTTCATCATCTGGTGGCAATTCTTCATCTAATGTATTCCCGTTATTGTCTTCATCTGTTGGACCTAGATTTTCTTCTGTATCGTCATTATTGTCCGGAGGGACCTCATTATTTGTATTGCACCCTGTCACCACCATCAACGCCATTAGCATGCTAATCAACATGAACATCCATTTCTTTTTCATATGATTGCTCCTTTCTTATTGTTCATACGTTCTTAACATGCCCAAGTATTTTTAACACATTCAACAAATTTTTCTAAAACACTGATTGAATTTTTCAACCTTCAGTATATGATGACATAGATTGAAGAAATGATAAGAAGGAATATTCGTAAAAGGAACGATTTCGAAAATAAACTTTTGCAATCCAACATTTTCATATCCAAATGTAAAAAAGAAGAGAAAACACTTTAGAAGGGCTCATAATCGGGGAAAAACAAACGAAAGCCATATTTTCAACATCAGAAGAAATAAAAAATGAAGATATAGAGATGAATACACCGTACTGGAGCACATCGAAAATTTTGGGAGAGAATACAGAAAGAAGATCTTTTAAGATGCAAGTACATTCAAAACGAGGTCAATACAACAGCCTCCTTGAAAATTTTTGAAAAAAGCGGCTGTCTAATTTGCTTTTTAATAAAAAACAGATGCCATTATAAGGCACCCGTTTATTTCACAGCAAACGTTAATTCAGCTTCACAAGCGATTTCGTCATCAACCTTTGCAATTCCTTTTGCTTTTCCGATCGGACCCCGCTGTACGATAATTTCCACTTCCAGTTTTAGTTGGTCCCCGGGGCGTACTTGTCTTTTAAAACGGCATTTATCAATGCCAGCAAAAAGAGGGAGCTTCCCTTTATATTCTTCTTTTTTCATCATGGCAACTCCGCCTACTTGAGCCAGTGCTTCAACGATCAAAACGCCTGGCATAACCGGATAATCCGGATAATGTCCGTTAAAAAACGGTTCGTTAATTGTGACATTTTTGATGCCGACCGCCCGCTTGCCTTCCTCTAATTCAACAACTCGATCGACTAGCAAAAACGGATATCGATGTGGTATGATCTCTTTTATTTGCTGAATATCCAACATGAAGATGCCTCCTTAAGGATTAAAACGATAGTCTGTTTCCGCAGCTTTTTATGGCTCTAATGAACGAATTATGCCCCATTTTTTCGTCTCCCGAGCTCCGGCATCTGAGCAATGCATCAGCTCGTTTCTTAGAACCAATCTTGCAGAAGATCTTAACAAGGAGGAAAATTCCCCCAGCCTTTCATCAAGTATATTAGAATTACGCGTCCTTTTCAACAAGATCTATGATGTGCTGCCATGTAGACGGTTTAAGTGCATCTAGTGGACGTCCGTCCCCCAACACTCCATATCCGATCATCGCACCGATTGCCATGCTGATGACCATTCCAAAAACAAGTAAAATGAGACGAAGCCAAATTGGAATAAGCCGGACTCGTGTGCGCGTTTTTCTCTTGACTCCGTCCTCTTTTTTCGCTTTTTTCCGTTCTTCCCTTGTTAAAATATCAACTTTTTCCTGAGCAGCCATCATAAAAACTCCCTTAAAAAATAACAAGTTTTAAAAAGCTGATACAGCAGCTTCTTTTAAGGTCAAAGATCAAAAAGACCTATTTCTATATTCACGCTAACACCCGTTTAAGGCTAGAGGTAAAACTTGTTAAATTGCATTTTTGCCGATTTTCAACTGTTCAACACAATTGCAGAAATCGCCCTATTACCTCACCGTATTGATTAGTCCAAGCATTTGATCGCCGATCGTGATTGACCGAGCATTTAGTTGGTAGGAGCGTTGTGCGATCATTAAGTCTGTAATTTCTTGAGTCAGGTCGACATTTGAGCTTTCCAGAGCCCCTTGCCGCATGCCGATTTCCGTCCGCAAATCCCCTTCCAAATTCGTCAGCACATCTGTGATGGGCACGTTTCCTAATTGCTGCAAGCCGTATATATTATTGCCGAGTGAAATCATCATGCTCGGACGATCTACTCTGACAACTCCAAGGTTAACCGTTTGCGGCAGTTCTCCTTCATTCCGTGGCGCTGCTGTAAGCGTCCCGTTTGCAGAAATGACAATCTCGCGAATATCTCCGTCCAAGTAAATCGGGTTTTGATTTTCATCAAGCACGCGGTAGCCGTCTTTCGTCACCAGCATAAGGCGGTTCGTACCATCGTTTGCAGGAGATAAATAAAGAGCACCGTCTCTTGTATACCGGACCTCGCCGTCTACTTCCACTTGTAAAAACTGATCCTTGTGTAAAAGCGCAACATCTAGCTCTCTGCCTGTCGTTTTAATAGCGCCTTGATGAAAGACAAGCTGTTTATCCAGTCTGGCGCCGACGCCAAGACGAAGGCCGTAATCAGTCAATCTGCCTGTTTCTTTTTGAAGATCCGGCTGATTGTTCAGCTCTTGTCTCATCAATTCGTGAAAGGTTGTGCTCGTTTTTTTATAACCGTTTGTATCGATATTCGCTAAGTTATGACCGATTGCATCCAATTGCTGCTGTAACTGATTCATCGTATTAGTCGCTGTAATCATTGAGCGGAGCATTTACAACACCTCTTTGTCAGCCGATGCGGCCGATTTCATTGACTGCTTTTTCCATGCTTCTGTCATATGCTTGCAGCACCTTCTGATTTGCTTCAAAAGAACGATAGGCTGTCAGCATATCCGTATAAGCCCTTGCAACATCAACGTTGGAACGTTCAATATATCCTTGGCGCAGCACATATTGCACATTGCCGTTGCCAATTGCACTTGGCAGCTCTGTTCCGTCAGCCGTTCGAAACAAGCCGTTCCCTTCATTGACAAGATTGCGGACATCATCTTCAAACCGAATATCGATCGTTTGACCTGTGTATTGTCCGTTTTCCAGAACTTCTCCTTCAGGCGTAATAGTAAAATCGTTTCCTTCAATAATAATCGGCGTTCCGGCTACAGACAGGACAGGGTTTCCTGCCATTGTCAGGCGGCCTTGTTCATCAATCGTAAAGTGGCCGTTTCTCGTATATTTCACTTCACCATTTCCCGTTTCAACAGCAAAAAAGAGAGTGCCTTTTAAATTCGTTTCTTCATGAATTGGAACCGCTTCTTCCACTAAAGCTACATCAGTCGGCAAATCAGTTGCACGGATATCCCCTTGGGTAAATAGTGGAATCAATTCTTGCATATAAACGCCTGTATTGACAGATCCAACTTCCGAAATATTTGTCACACCGTTTTTTGTTTCAATTCTTGACAAAAGCATTTCCGGAAAAGCCCGTATTGCAGCCCGGTCAGATTTATATCCCGGCGTGTTAGCGTTGGCTATATTGTTTGAAAGCATTTCCGCATGGCGCTGCTGTGTGAGCATTCCTGCTGCAGCTGTATAGAATCCTCGAAGCATGATTTCTCACCCCATCCAACAAATCCGACATGTTCTCCTAATTTTATATTATAAAGGACTTTTCGATGATTCTCATTACAATTTTTTTATTATCTTATAGGTAAAAGATCACAATTTTCTGATAGGTCTTTTATCTTCCGTCTCCTTTCCAAACTGTTCATAAAGAAAAATATCATTTGGATGTTGGGATCTGAATGGGTATGTAAAAGCAAGAATTGGTCTTTCAGATTTAATAGTAAAAAAATCGGCGTAAAAGCCGATTTCTAAAAAACTGATTGCTACGTTTTTGTTATATAAACTTTCTTTTTGGCAGTTTGTCCATGTTTTCAAGCATGATTCCTGTTCCGACAGCAACGCAGTGCAGCGGATCATCCGCTATGGTAACCGGAACCTTAAGCTCTTCAGACAAGAGCAGATCAAGCCCATGCAGGAGTGCTCCGCCGCCTGTTAAAATAACACCGCGGTCAATGATGTCTGCAGACAGCTCAGGAGGTGTGCGCTCCAACACATTTTTAGCTGCTTGAATAATGGCTTCGACAGGTTCTTTTAATGCTTGCTCGATTTCTTTCGACCTAATAGTGATCGTCCGAGGCAGTCCTGTGACCATATCACGACCCCGAATATCGATTTCTTCGTCGCGTGCACCTGGAAATACTGTTGCCGCTTTCACTTTAATATCTTCTGCAGTTCGTTCACCGATCAGAAGCTTATACTCCCGTTTAATATAATTTAAAATTTCAAGATCAAATTTGTCTCCAGCCACTTTCAAGGACGAGGCGGTAACGATATCACCCATGGATAGTACAGCTATGTCCGTCGTCCCGCCGCCAATATCCACCACCATGTTTCCACTCGGCTGGAAAATCTCCATCCCAGCGCCAATTGCAGCTACTTTTGGTTCTTCCTCTAAAAAGACTTGCTTGCCGCCGCATTTTTCAGCTGCCTCTCGGATCGCTTTCCGCTCCACTGAAGTAATGTTTGTCGGGCAGCAAATTAAAATCCGCGGCTTTGATATAATGCCTTTGACATTTAACTTATTCAAAAAATGTTTGAGCATTGTTTCTGTAATATCAAAATCTGCGATGACACCATCCTTCAGCGGGCGTATGGCAACAATATTGCCAGGTGTACGGCCAACCATACGTCTCGCTTCCTCGCCAACCGCTAACACCTTTCCGTTGTTGCGGTCAAGCGCCACAACAGAAGGCTCATTTAACACAATGCCTCTGCCCTTTACATGAATCAGCACATTTGCTGTTCCTAGGTCGATTCCTACATCTTTTGAAAACATATTACTATGATCCTCCCTTGCCAATCATCATCTCTCCAACTAATATCCTAATTTCTTATTGTATCATATAATTGCATAAAAAGTATGATTTTGTAAAAAAAGACAAGATTTTCGGAGAGTTTTGTCGGTTGGCGTCGAGAATCATCATCGTTTTATCGGTTCTTTTTGCTGTTCTTCTTTTTTATATTTTAATTTTGTTGCTTCTCCGCCACGAAGATGGCGAATCGATTTATGATAATCTAGTATTTTCTTTACTTCGTTTGCTAAATCAGGATTTATCTCCGGCAGCCTTTCCGTTAAATCTTTATGGACGGTACTCTTGGAAACGCCAAACTCTTTCGCGATTACACGAACAGTTTTTTTCGTCTCCACGATATACTTTCCAATCTTGATTGTGCGTTCTTTGATGTAATCGTGCACACCACTCGACCTCCCTAATGTGGATGTGAGAAGTGTGAAATGAGATTCGCATGCACAGTGTATACAGCTATATACATGATGTAGAATCTAAAGTTGCCATTTTTGCTGTATTGATCATCTATCTCCACGATCCCTCACCTCAAACACTCTCTTGTTAGGTTTGTAACATTTTATTAGCTTGGGTGAAGATATATTCTTGAAAAGTCAAGAAGGACAAGGGATTTATGAAAATTTATTTTCCACTTAAAGTCGAGGGCATGTTTCGACACTTTTCATTGATTAGTTTTTCGACGATATACGCCAATCATTTTCCGGGAAATATGTATAATTCCAGTGAAAAAAAGAAAACATCTGCTCCTTTTTGGAACAGATGTCGAGAAATGGGGAATGGTTTGATTCTTATGACAAAACAGAAAAAAATTTTTGATGAGCTCTTCGCAATGTGGACACGTTCTCTCTTGCTTTTTTATGTTCCTAAAATATTTGACTTGTTCAGGCTTTTATTAGCGCAGATTACCGAAATTGTTCAGACCTTATAGGGTCGTATTTTATAAAATTTCGTTCAATGATCCTACATGTTCACTTTCCAAACTTTCGTTTATTCATCATATATGCCAGCTCCGACTGAAATTTGGCGTATGATGCGCATCTGCTCAAGATAAAGCTTTTGAGCCTCTTGAACGGAAACCGGCTGAAAGCGAATCTTTGCCCCTGGCACTGCTTGAGCAACGTACATCAAATCCACTGTAATGACTGTTCCGATTCTCGTATATCCGCCCGTTGTTTGCCGATCAGCCATTAAAATGATCGGCTGTCCGTCAGCAGGTATTTGAATTCCGCCAAGGGGAGCAGCTTCCGACAAAATGTCGGCAGGCTTTCTATGAGAAATTTTCGGCCCTTTCAGCCGATAGCCCATTCTGTCCGATTGCGGTGTGACTTCATATACAGAAGAAAAAAAAGTATCGATTCCTTCTTTTGTAAACGCCTCTTCATGTGGACCCGGGACAATGCGGATGGTCATGTGCTTTTCATATTTCGGGATAAGGGAAGGGGATAACATTCGGCCAATCGTGCTTGTTTTTACAGGTTCTGAACCCATGATTACATCCCCTTTTTGAAGGGCTCTTCCATTTAATCCTCCTATTCCCGCTTTTAAGTACGTTGATTTGCTCCCCATGACCTTAGGGACGTTAATTCCGCCTGCGATTGCGATATAGGCTCTCGCTCCGCTTTTCAAGCCGGTAAAAGAAAGCTGATCTCCCTTTTTCAGCAGCACGCTTTTCCATAACGGAGCGTCTTTCCCATTGATTTTTGCCGCTAGATCGCCTCCGCATATCGCAATCACAATATCACGGACGGCCCTTAAGGAAGGACCTGCGATTGTTGCCTCCAGCACCGCTTCATCTTTTCGGTTGCCGACTAAAAGATTTGCGATTTGCATGGAAAACGAATCCATAGCGCCGGCAACAACAACTCCGTATTGCTGATAGCCCGTTCTTCCTAAATCTTGAACAGTCGTTAACAAACCAGGCTTTTCAACTAACAATATTTCTTTCATCTTTTTTCGCTCCCGGATTGACAATACGAATATTTTCTTCTTCCAGTTTGCTTTTTAAAGCTTCAGCAAATGCTAATGCCTTCGGACCGTCGCCATGGATGCAGATTGTATCAGCTTGAATGGGGATGTCATGCCCGTTTATTGCCGCTACTTTTCCCTCCTTCACCATACGGAGAACTCTTTCTACCGCTTCCTCTGGATCGTGTATGATTGCATTTTTTTCTGATCTTGAAGTTAATGTTCCGTCAGGCTGATACGTTCTGTCGGCAAAGACTTCATGCGCGACCGTAAGCCCGATCTTTTCCCCCGCACGGCAAAGGACGCCCCCTGAGAGTCCATATAGGATAAGCGACTCGTCAACATCTTTTACTGCTTGAGCAATCGCCTCCGCTAACGCCTTGTCTTTTTCAGCCATATTGTATAAAGCACCGTGGGGCTTCACATGGTTCAGCTTCATCCCTTTTGATGCCGCCACAGCCTGCAAAGCTCCAATTTGATAAACGACCATATTGTAGACTTCCTCAGGAGATACTTTCAATTCCCTTCGTCCGAATCCGGCTAAATCGTTCACCCCTGGATGAGCGCCTATCGCCACATCAAACTTTTTCGCAAGCTCTACAGTCCGCATCATGACATTATGGTCGCCGGCATGAAATCCACAAGCAATGTTGGCTGAAGAAATACAGCGAAGCAGTTCTTCATCATTGCCAATTTTAAAATGGCCGAAGCTTTCCCCTAAATCGCTGTTTAAGTCAACAGATATCATGTTTCTGCCGCCTCCTTTTTATATTTGACCACTTTATATGAACCCTTTAGCACCTGCTGTTCAATTTTTTCATATTCTCTTTCCGTAATGGGGACAAATCGGATGTAATCGCCGGCTTTTAGCAATGTTGGATCTTGTTTCTGCGGATCATACAATTTGACAGGCGTTCTCCCGATGATTTGCCAGCCTCCCGGTGTTTCCAAAGGATAAATCCCTGTTTGCTCCCCGGCAATTCCGATTGAACCGGCAGGAATTCTAGATCTGGGTGTCTTTTTCCTCGGCGCCGCAATTCTTTTGTCCATTCCGCCTAAATATGGAAAACCTGGAACAAACCCAATCATATAAATCAAATAATCGGAGGATGAATGAATCTTCACTACTTCTTCTTCCGACAATCCATTCGTTTCAGCAACAAACTGAATATCTGGTCCTGCCTCCTTGCCATATAATGTCGGAATTTCAATGACTATTGGATCCGGCACTGGCATGCTTTCTATCTTTTCTCCAATTTTTAAAAGCTTTTGAGAAAGTTCATCGTACGAAATAATATTTGGTCGATAAAAAACAGCAAGGGTGGTGTAAGCAGGAACCCATTCGACTATTCCTTCAATGCGGATTTGTTCCAGCCGATATACATATTGGCGGATTTGTTGATAAATTGCTTCGGAAATCTCCGTGCCGAATTGAATGATGATTCCTGTATCACCAAGCGGTTGAATCGAAAATTCCACCGTTTCCACCCTCCTTTTGAAAAAGTGCTTTTACGCAGCAAAACACTTACTTTTGCAGCTTCTGTGTAAAGCTTGTCAACCCGGCCAAAACGGCTGCTGCGGATGTTTTTTTCAGCACTGGTGGATTGCTGCTGTTAAGCAAGTTTTCCAGTCCACATAAATCGTTAATCGAAACGTTCGTATCAAAAAGAAATCGACATAAAAAAGCCCCGATCACTCAATGGAAGCAAAAATTTATTTAATACTCTGGTACGCAATTAAAATATAAATACTCGCAGATGGCAGATCTGATTGAAATTCTTTCGCTGCACAAACTGCCAGAAAAACAGGATCGCCCATAATCATGCAATGAACAATTTCCGCAGGAAAATTCAACACCAGTCTATAGATTCAGCCAAATTTAAACAGCCGAACAATCATGTTCTAAAAAAGGATTGCAGTTTGGCTAAAAAGACGCTTTTTTCTCAACTGGCGAATGAAAAAGAAACTAAAATACTATATTGCGAGCGGAGACACTGTTAATACGTTCAATCGGCTACACGTTTCCCCACTATCACTAAATCTCGCTCAACACCGTCCAGTACCGCCACACGGGGAAAGTGCCCCCAATCGCGGAAGCCATTTTTGTAAAACAGCTTTAAGCTCGGGATGTTGTGCTTGAAAATAAAGCCAAGCAAATTTTTTATTTGGAGGCTTGGAGCCTTTTCTATAGCGGTCTTCAAGGCAAAATCGCCGATTTGTTTTCCCCGGTACTGTTCATCAATGTAAATGCTAATTTCCGCAGTTCCGTTATAAGCAGGCCTTCCATAAAAGGATTGAAAGCTGAGCCAGCCAGCTACGCTTCCATCCTGCTCGATCATCCACAACGGTCTCGTTTTTGGATTGTGCTCATGAAACCACTGTATACGGTCTTCCACTGAAATAGGTTCAGTATCAGCTGTCACCATCCGGCTTGGGATCGTTGAATTGTAGATCGAGACGATTTTAGGCAAGTCATGTATCGTTGCATCTCGAAAGCGAATATTTTCCACGTGCTTCTTCCTTTCTCCTGCTGAGATTGATTCTATTATATATGGAATAAAGTGAATTTTCGATAATCGCTTCACATTATGTTTTTAAAAAATGTTTCGGCAAGCCTGCTTTCTCGCTTGCACCTTACCGTACGTTGTTTCTTGTACCGTTTATGAAAAATTTTTCGGTCTGTTCTTTATGAAAATTTCAGCGCCTATGCTCATTTAATTTTTACCAGATATGATTTAGACAAAAAAAAACCTACTCGTTTGAGTAGGATTGTATTGGTTAAGGTTTAGTTGTAGAATTATCAGATTTTTCTTGTTCTGAATTTTCCTTTGACTGAGATTGTTCTTCATCAGGCTGAGTTTCATCTGATGGGGCTGTTTCGTCTGAAGTAGCTTCCTCTCCATCTTTATTATCTTCTTTTTGTGCTGCCCCGTCAGAAGGCTCTTCAACAGATTTTTCAGTTAAACTTGTTAACGGCTCGTCCATGTAGTTTAATGGATTGTAGGCTTTACCGTCTTTGCGGATTTCAAAGTGAACATGGACGCCTGCGTCTTTATTGAATTGGTTTTTCCCAGCTTGTCCGATAATTTCTCCTTGTTTAACTTTGTCGCCGACCTGTACTTTCGTATCGGCAAGCGATTGGTAAATGGTTTTTACACCGTTTTCATGTTCAATTTCTACGACATATCCTAAAAGAGAATCTTTTTCAGCTTTTGCAACCGTTCCGCTTAAAGATGCAGTGACTTCAAATGCTTTTCCATCATTTGATGCAATATCGATACCTTGGTTTGGATGGTATGTGTTATTATGGAAGACAAGTGCCGTTTCTTGTTCTTTTTCTGAAGCATTAAAGTCATAAAAGTTTGTTACTACCTTCACAGCATCAGGATCGATGGCCGGCATTTTGAAGTTTTCGACGGATTGATTTACTTCCACCGATTGATCTTCATTATAGGAAACGTCTGTACCATCGTCCGTTGATAAATCGTTTGCATCATTGTTGCGGATTGCTTGATACCATAAAACGGCTGTTAAAATAACGGCTGCACTGACTAAATAAATAGCAGGAAAAACCCATTTTTTTCTGAAAAACTGTTGGAACTTCGAGCCTTGAGAAGTACGTTTCTTTTCTTCCTCTCTCATTGTTCATCACCTCAGCAACCATTGTGAACAAGTTTGAGAGAATCTATACATCAAAATAAAATTTTTTCTTTTATTTTTTGCTATTTGTTTTTTTCTATGCATATTGTTGAAAAATATTTGAAGGAGTTTGGATCATGAAGAAGTTTGCGGTATATGTAATCAGTATTTTACCGATTATGTATATGGCGGTCATTTGGATCTTGTCGAGCTATCCAGCTGACACTTTCGTCAAAACGCCGTTTTCGTTCGACCATTTATTGAAAGAGTCGCTTCATCTCATTGAGTTCGGAATTCTTTATTGGCTTTTCATTTTCGCCTTCGCTGTCCATGAAAAGCTTACAGAAAAATTAAGTTTCGCCTCAGCGATGATCGCTGTTTTTTACGGGCTGTGTGATGAAATTCATCAATATTTCGTTCCCTCAAGATCTGCGACAATCATTGATCTTATTAAGGATACAATCGGTGTTTTCGCATCCTACTATATCGTCAAAATCTTTTATTTCCAAAAAGACGAATCGAAGCTGAAAACGTTTTTTTGCAAATTAGCAGCATTAAAAACATACTAACATTAGTAGTACAGACCTAGGCCAAGGTTTGTGCTACTATTTTTTTATAGTAGAAGTGAAGGAAGGTCGAACATCCCCTGGGACCAAATAGAGTCCGTATTAAAAACAGACCAACTTCACATCCTTATTTGAATCAGTTTAGTATGTTGGGTCCGAAGAGACCGTGTATAAGAAAATGGAATCAATAAGGCAATGTGAAGAACTTCTATGTTTGGCTAAAAAGGAGAGGCAGAAAATATGAAACACGTAGTGGCATTTGATGTCAGTATGGGGAAAAGTACAATGGTCATTTATGACCGTTATCGTCAATGCGAATATGAGGGTGAAATAACCCATAACCGCTACTCTTTCGAGAAATTAAACGAAACCCTTATATCTTTAACACAAAAAGATGCACAGGCACCTGATATTGTCTTTGAAGCAACAGGCGTATATTCAAAACCACTAGAACGATTCTTAGGTGATCAAGGTTATATGTATTATCGAGTTAACCCACTCGAAGCGAATATTCAAATGGCTTCAATGAGGAGACAAAAAACAGATAAAAGCGACGCTCATGAACTTGCGAAAACTCACTTTAGAGTTGAACGTGAACAAACTTATCAAGAAGGGGAATATTATAAACAAATGCGTGCAATGACGAGATATTATGATGAATTAAGTAGTGAAATGACGCATTTATATAGTCGTTTACATGCGATTCTACAATTGAGTTTTCCCGAGTTAGAAAAGCTATTCAGTAAACGTTCTGCTTTATTTTTGAATGTCGTTCAATTATACCCTCATCCGGATCATGTGTTAGTTTGTTCAAAAACAGTGATTCGTAATCGTTTAAAAGCCAACACAAGAAAAAACTTATCATTGGCACGTGCTGAAGAAAAAGGGATCGCTTTAATCGAAGCAGCAAAAGAAGCGTATCCAGCAATTTCAAAAGATGATATTCGCTGTGAACAAGTGCGGGATTATGCCAAACGGATTGCAGACTTGAAGGAGAAAAGAGATCAACTTGTCCAAAAGATGGTTAAATTATCGAAAGATAAACAAGAGTATCAGATTTTAATTTCATTTCCAGGAATCGGAGAAACGACTGCAGTTCGTTTAATTGGAGAATTAGGAGATATTCGACGATTCAAAAACCATAAACAACTGAATGCTTACGTCGGTATTGATATTATGAGATATCAATCTGGGAATACCTTTTATAAAGACAAGATTAATAAAAGAGGAAATAACAAACTTAGAAAGATTCTATTTTACATGATCCAGACCATGATCCAACTACGGAAAAACACACAAAATCATATTGTAGATTATTATGATAAATTAAAAACGCAACCCCAGAGGAAACCTCATAAAGTTGCGTCCATAGCATGCGTGAATAAGTTCTTGAAATCGGCTTATCACCTTATCACACATAATCTGAAATACGATTACGAAAAGGCAACAATGCATCAGTAATCGTAAGTAAGATTATATCACAAAGACCTGACGAAAAAAATGGAAATCGTGAGGTCTATTTGTCATGCGAAAATTTATTTTGGAAGGAAGGGGTCCCCCTTCCTTCCAAAATAAAATCTATATTAACCAAATTATTTAATAAAAAATACTTGACTAGAGGTAAGAAAGAGGGGGTGTCTAATAAGTCGTTTTTACGGCTTATTGGCGCCCCCATTAATGTTTTAGAAACGTTGATATATCGGTGTTTATGATTTTTTGTTTTCAATGGGGATTTGACTTTCTGGACAGCCCCTCTAAAAAAGAATTTATCGAGTCGATCAATATTTCATTTAGTTCGAAATGAAGTTGGCAGCTTAATGGCACTATCAGCGGTTCCCCTAAAGAAACAAATGTGAGAAAACCGATTACCGATTTTCTCACAAAACGCACCGATTTTTTATTTTTTCGCCATATATTTTGATAAAAACGGGTTGGCTTGTGAAATTTCAATTCCCTGGTAGTAATGTGAGACAATCTCTTTATAATTTTTCCCTTCCTGCGCCATAAAATTGGCACCGTACTGACTCATGCCGACTCCGTGTCCGTATCCTTTTGTCGTAACAATAATTTGGTCGCCTTTCAATGTCCACGAAAAATCCGTTGACCTTAGACCTAGCTTTTCTCTTATTTCCCTTCCAGTAAACTTTTTCCCGTTAATTTCGACTAGAGCGACCCTGTGTCCTGGCGTCCTTTCGATAATTTTTCCAATTGAATTGCCTTTCCCTATTTTAATCCCTAATTTTTGTTCAAACTCTTGAACGGTGAATACCTCCCTAGCGAGAAATTTTTCCGATTTCTCATCCCAAGGGCTTTCCACGCTTTTTAAATAAGGAAGGGCGTTCGGCCAAATGGCCTCCGAATTTTCCGTATATCCATTGCTCGTTGAAAAAAAAGAAGCATCAATCGGCTTGTCGTCATACGTTAAAATTTGGCCTCTTGTTTCGGCAACAGCTTCTTTAATCTTTTTTATTTTCCAATCAAAATCTTTTTTCCAAATTCTCCTTAATTCTTCTTCATTTTTATAAACTTGATGGAGCTCAGTATCCGTGACTACCGCTCCTTCGGGAGAGCCGACATTTTGGCCCGTAAACAGCTCTTTCACGATGTACGTTCTAGCAGCTAAAGCTTGAGCCTTTAACGCTTCTTTTTCAAATTCCGCGGGCATCTCGGCGGCGACAACACCGACCACATATTCTTCAAGCGGAACTTCATCAATTTTTTTTTCTTGGGAACGATAAATTGGTACAGAAACTTTTGATTCCTTTTGTAGCACATCCGTTGTTTTCTTCTCGGCTAGTTCCTCGCCAAGCGTAGCTTTCGTCTTTTCGGCAAACGGGGCTACCAGCAAACTTGGCACCATCAAAATAATGAAAAATATTGCTGCAAAAAAAAGAAAGAACGGTTTCACTCGTTTCATATTACAGCCCCCATTTCTTTTATCGCTGACTTCAGTAAAGTTTATGGGGAAGGACAACCTTTTATGACTGAAATCGGAGATGCTGTTTGCAGGGGGAGTTTTATGTATAAAACGAAAAAATATGAAAAAAATAAGCGGGTAATACGAAAAAGAAGCTAGCATCTCCTAAAAGAGGCTAGCTTCTTTTGTGAAATTATACATTTAAATTCGTTGCAACGGCTTGTTGTTCAATTGCCGGGATGTCTGCTTCATCATTGACGCGTTCAATATCTGCGCCAAGCTCTTTTAACTTCTCATGAAAACGGACGTAGCCGCGATCTAAATGCTTCAGCTCCGTAACCCGTGTATACCCTTCTGCAGCAAGCCCGGCTAAAATTAATGCAGCTGCCGCTCTTAAATCGGTTGCCGTTACTTCTGCACCTTGAAGCTTTACAGGACCGTTGATGATACAAGAGCGGCCTTCGATTTTAATATCTCCGTTCATACGACGAAATTCTTCTACGTGCATAAAGCGGTTTTCAAATACCGTTTCGGTAATTACGCTAGTTCCGTTTGCCTGAAGCAGCAGGGCCATCATCTGAGACTGCATGTCAGTAGGAAAACCTGGATGAGGCATTGTTTTAATATCCACTGCCTTCAATGTTTCCGGACCAATGACACGAATGCCTTCTTCTTCCTCGATAATGGTTACGCCCATTTCTTCCATTTTCGCAATTAATGATGTCAAATGCTCCGGAACTGCTCCTTTTACAAGGACATTCCCTTTCGTAATGGCAGCAGCAACCATAAATGTTCCTGCTTCAATACGATCTGGAATAATTAAATGCTTTGCACCGTGCAAGGAATCTACACCTTCAATTCTGATAGTACCAGTGCCTGCGCCACGGACATTTCCGCCCATTTTGTTTATAAAATTCGCAAGGTCGACAATTTCAGGCTCCTTTGCACAGTTTTCGATTACAGTTGTTCCTTCTGCAAGTGCGGCTGCCATCATAATGTTTTCTGTTGCGCCGACACTTGGGAAATCCAAATAAATTTTGGCTCCGCGAAGTCTGCCATTCACTTCTGCATCAATAAAGCCGTTGCCGACTTTTATCGTTGCACCCATCGCTTCGAAGCCTTTCAAGTGCTGATCAATCGGACGGGATCCGATGGCACATCCTCCCGGCAAAGCAACACGTGCACGGCCTTTGCGGGCAAGAAGAGGTCCCATAACAAGCACAGATGCACGCATTTTTCTAACATATTCAAATGACGCTTCCGTTAAAAGCTCTCCGCATGCATCGACAACTACTTGATTACCATCAAAACGAACCTCTGCTCCGAGATAGCGGAGAACTTCGTTTATCGTGTAAACATCGGAGAGCTTAGGAACATCACAAATTTCACTCTTTCCTTCACTAGCTAATAAAGATGCAGCGATGACAGGTAAAACGGCATTTTTGGCTCCTTCGATCTTTACTGTACCGTTTAACTTTCGACCGCCGCGGACGATGATTTTTTCCAAGGTATTCCCCTCCGCGTCCCATTTTCTCTATATTAATATTCAGTTGTAATAATAGGTGTTCCTACTGTTACAGTAGTTCTTTCGCCCATTCCTGCACTTCTGAGCGAAATTTGAATGTTCATCTTTCCATTTTTCGTTTTAATAGAATGATCCCAATCGTTTGTAAAACCGGATATGGAAACGAAGCGTTGCTCGTTTAAGCTTTCCACCGGTTTTGCATGAAACCTTTTTAAAAGGTTATTTGCCTCAAAAAACAAAACACCTTTCATCTTATCATCTGTATAGCCTTTGACACAAGTGAAAAATGTAGGATTTCCTGGAATTTTGTCGAAAATGTGACGGTTAAAATAGCGCTCCAGCTTCATCCATGCACGGCCATTCCAACGTTTCCCTGTTGCTTCATATATAACTTGAATTTTCGGGCTTGCTTTTGCATGAGGTTTAATAATTTGCAATGTTTCAGTGATCTGCTTATCGCTGTTGTAATAAGTGCCGGTCCACTTTTCAAAATTACCGCTTTCCAAGTAAGACCAATTAAATTGACGAAACTGTGTGTAGATTCGTTTCACTTTTTTGCTTTTTTGAGAAAAAGAAAATTTTGCAAAAATTGACCATTCTGCCACATCTATGTTTTGTTGATGAAATTGCTCCACGATTTCCTCTACATGAATATCGTGTCTTTCAGCATTCGTTCGTTCTGTGTGCCAAGCTGACAAAAGAAAACCGAATAAAAATATGAAAATAAAGACAAAATATAAATTTTTCACCGCCATCACCCTTTCCTTATTAAAAGTGTTGCCGGAAAGGGTTTTGGCATACGTGGAAAAAGTCGTCAAGATTAGACAACAGCCTTTATGTATTCATTGTCCCTCGACATGTTTAAAAAAGATATTGCAGCTGCTGTGACCAAAAAAAATAGTTCAAGAAAAAATTGCTCACTGATGACGCAATGGCGATGGTCAATAAAATGAGCAAAAGCCTTGTCTCGACAACTCTTCCTTTACGAATGATTTTTTCAATTTGAAGAGCCTGTAAAGCCCGCCAAGTTAGAAAAATAAATACTAAATTTACTATGATGCTAATGAGCGCCTGCTGGCCTAGCCCCGTCACATTACTCCTCCTTCCGAAATCTTCCTTTCTTGTTTCACAAACCCACTTTATTATATAAAAATCTTTCCTATTCATGCACACTTTTTATTTGATTTTGTGAAAAACAATGGTTAGGCAGTTTTTTCATGTTGTTATTTCTTATAAATGAAGCATTCATTGATGTGGAATGTAGATAGGAGGTCAATTCGTTATTTTTTGATTTGCAGTTTTAGAGTTGAATGATGCGATTACATGTTGTCCATTTTTTGCTGTCAATAAAAGTAAGTTGCCGATTTTTTGCATCCAGGCTAGAGCCAACATTGCAAAATAGCCATGATCATGATTTCTTAGTTTTTTCAAAAAAGACGGCCCGAACTTAAGCGCCGGGACGTCTTAAATGAGAAATTAAAAGTTCTTTTTCGCCACGTTAATACGATTGATGGCACGTTGCAGCGCCAGCTCAGCACGTTTAAAATCTATGTCTTCCTGCCCTTGGCCTTTGCGCTGCAAGCGTTCCTCAGCACGTTTCTTTGCAGCTTCCGCGCGGGCAACATCGATATCTTCAGCTCTTTCAGCTGCTTGTGCCAAGATCGTGACTTTATCAGGGCGAACTTCCAAAAAACCTCCGCTGACAGCCACGAGTTCTGTATTATTTCCTTTTTTCAGCCGAACTGCGCCAATTGCAAGCGGCGCAACCATTGGAATATGACCAGGCAAAATTCCAAGCTCGCCGCTTTGAGCTTTGGCGCTGACCAATTCTATATCCGCATCATAAACTGGGCCATCGGGAGTGACGACACTGACTTGTACGGTCTTCATATTCAGTTCCTCCTAGGGTCCCAAAATATTATACTTCAACGCCCATTTGCTTCGCTCTTTCAAGGACATCTTCAATTGTGCCCACTAAGCGGAACGCATCTTCAGGAATGTGGTCGTACTTACCTTCAAGAATTTCTTTAAATCCACGTACAGTCTCTTTTACAGGCACATATGAACCAGGCTGCCCTGTAAACTGCTCAGCAACGTGGAAGTTTTGTGATAAGAAGAATTGGATTCTTCTAGCACGATGTACAACAAGCTTATCTTCATCTGAAAGCTCGTCCATACCAAGGATTGCAATAATATCTTGCAACTCTCTATATCTTTGCAATGTTGCCTGAACTTGGCGGGCAACGTTGTAATGCTCTTCACCGACGATTTCCGGAGCCAATGCACGTGACGTTGAAGCAAGTGGATCCACCGCTGGATAAATACCCATCTCTGACAGCTTACGGTCAAGGTTTGTTGTCGCATCTAAGTGTGCGAATGTTGTAGCCGGAGCAGGGTCTGTATAGTCGTCAGCAGGCACGTAAATCGCCTGAATCGATGTAACAGAACCTACGTTTGTTGATGTAATCCGCTCCTGCAATTGTCCCATTTCTGTCGCAAGCGTCGGTTGGTATCCAACAGCAGAAGGCATACGTCCAAGCAACGCAGATACTTCGGAACCAGCTTGTGTAAAGCGGAAGATGTTGTCGATGAAGAAGAGAACGTCTTGCCCTTGTTCATCACGGAAATATTCAGCCATTGTCAAACCTGTTAATGCAACGCGCATACGCGCTCCAGGCGGCTCGTTCATTTGTCCGAACACCATTGCTGTTTTGCTGATAACGCCGGAGTCTTTCATTTCAAAGTATAGGTCGTTTCCTTCACGAGTACGCTCCCCAACTCCAGCAAATACGGAAATACCGCCGTGCTCTTGTGCAATGTTATTGATCAGCTCTTGGATTAAAACCGTTTTTCCAACTCCTGCACCGCCGAACAAGCCGATTTTTCCACCTTTAATATATGGAGCAAGCAAGTCAACAACTTTGATTCCTGTTTCCAAAATTTCAACTTGTGTTGACAGCTGTTCAAATTTCGGAGCAGGCTTATGAATTGGATCCCGGCGCGCTTCCGCTGGAATCGGGTCTCCAAGGTCAATATGTTCCCCTAACACATTGAATACCCGTCCTAATGTGACATCTCCAACTGGCACGGAGATTGGAGCGCCTAAGTCTTCGACTTCCATTCCGCGCGTTACGCCGTCCGTTGAAGCCATAGCGATTGTCCGAACGGTGTCATCCCCTAAATGAAGCGCTACTTCCAACGTTAAATCAATGTCTACCTCGTTCTCATTGCGCGCTTTATGTGAAATTTTTAGGGCGTTATAAATTTCCGGCAAATGTCCGCTTTCAAACTTTACGTCCACTACCGGACCCATTACTTGAACTACGCGTCCTTTCATGTTCCTGTTTCCCTCCTAACGTACTGTTTCAGTGATCTATTCAAGCGCTGATGCCCCGCCAACAATTTCTGTAATTTCTTGCGTAATCGCTGCCTGACGAGCTCTGTTGTAGGAAAGAGTCAGCGTATTGATCAGTTCCTTTGCGTTGTCTGTTGCATTCTTCATTGCCGTCATTCTCGCAGCATGTTCGCTTGCTTTGCTGTCAAGCAAGGCGCCGTAAATCAAACTTTCAGTATATTGCGGCAAAAGCACTGCCAAAATGTCTTCCTGAGACGGTTCAAATTCATAAGACGTCATTTTTTTATTCGCAGCGATGTCCGAAAGCGGCAGCAGCTTTTTCTCCGTTACTTCCTGCTGGATGGCGCTGACATAATGGTTGTAGAACATATAAATTTCATCTACTTTTCCATCCTCGAACAGCTTGACTGTATTGGAAGCAATTTCTTTAATATCCGAAAAGCTTATATCATCGCCTAATCCGACAATTTCTTCAACGACAGGCATACCGCGTTTTTTGAAAAAATCGCGGCCGACTTTTCCGATGGCAATCACGGCATATTCATCCGTCGAACGATGCCGTTCTTGAATCGTTTGATAAACGGCGCGCAGCACGTTGCTGTTAAACGCACCGGCAAGCCCGCGATCCGATGTAATGACAACGTATCCTGTCTTTTTGACCGGACGCTTTTCAAGCATCGGGTGGCTTACGTCCGTACTCCCAAGGGCGATGTTTGCCACAACTTCTTGAATTTTTTCCATATAAGGCACAAATGACTTGGCGCTGGTTTCCGCCCGATTCAGCTTCGAAGCTGAAACCATCTCCATCGCCTTTGTAATTTGGCTTGTCTTCTTCGTCGAATTGATGCGTGTTTTAATATCGCGCAACGATGCCAAAGGTTCTCACCACCTTTTTGAAAAATAGCCGATCATGTTTTGAAAACGGCTGTGAAAAGAATCCCCGTATTTTCACAGCCTTATCGTTCTTTATTCAGAAACTGCAAAAGTTTTTTTGAAACCTTTGATGGCTTTTTCCATTTTCTCGTCTTCAGGCAGATTTCCTGTCGAACGGATTTCTTCAAGAAGCTCTTTTTCATTTTGATCTAAATAAGCATAAAATTCTTCTTCAAAGCGGCGAATATCCTCAACAGGAATATCATCTAAAAATCCTTTTGTTAAGGTGTAAAGGATCATGACTTGTTTTTCAACTGGGATCGGCTTGTTGATGCCTTGCTTCAATACTTCAACTGTACGCATACCGCGGTTTAACTTCGCCTGAGTTGCTTTATCTAGATCAGAACCGAATTGAGCGAATGCTTCAAGCTCTCTGTATGCTGCAAGGTCTAGCCGAAGCGTACCCGAAACTTTTTTCATCGCTTTGATTTGCGCTGCACCGCCGACGCGGGAAACGGACAATCCGGCGTTTACCGCAGGACGCACACCTGAGAAGAATAGGTCAGATTGCAAGAAAATTTGTCCGTCTGTAATGGAAATTACGTTCGTAGGAATGTAAGCTGAGATGTCGCCAGCCTGCGTTTCAACAAATGGTAATGCCGTCAAAGATCCGCCGCCTTTTGCATCGCTAAGTTTTGCTGCGCGTTCCAATAGACGGGAGTGCAAGTAAAAGACATCCCCAGGGAACGCTTCACGTCCAGGTGGACGGCGTAGTAATAGAGAAAGCTCACGGTAAGCGGCAGCTTGCTTTGAAAGATCATCATATACGATAAGGACGTGTTTTCCTTGGTACATAAAATATTCGCCCATAGATACACCGGCATATGGGGCCAAATAAAGCAATGGAGCCGGTTGAGACGCAGATGCCGTTACAACGATCGTATAATCTAATGCGCCGTGTTTACGGAGTGTTTCAACAACATTTCGAACTGTTGATTCTTTTTGTCCGATCGCAACATAGATACAAATCATGTTTTCTTCTTTTTGGTTAATGATTGTGTCGATCGCAATTTGCGTTTTACCTGTTTGACGGTCACCGATGATGAGCTCGCGTTGTCCGCGGCCAATTGGGATAAGAGCGTCGATCGCTTTAATACCCGTTTGCAGCGGTTCATGAACAGATTTCCGGTCCATGACGCCTGGGGCAGGGCTTTCAATCGGACGTGTTTTTGTTGTTTCAATCGGGCCTAACCCGTCCACTGGTTGTCCAAGCGGATTTACAACGCGGCCGATCAGCTCTTCTCCAACAGGAACTTCCATAATCCGTCCTGTTCTTCTCACTTCATCGCCTTCACGAATGTCTTTAAAAGGGCCTAAAATAACAATACCGACGTTATTTTCTTCAAGGTTTTGGGCTAATCCCATAACGCCGTTTGAAAATTCGACAAGCTCACCGGCCATGACATTGTCGAGGCCATGAGCACGTGCGATCCCGTCACCTACTTGAATAACTGTGCCGACATCGCTAACTTCTATTTCAGACTGATAGTTTTCAATTTGCTTTTTTATCAGTGCACTAATTTCTTCAGCTTTGATGCTCATGAGTTTCACCCCTATCTACGAACTTTTCGCTAAATTCCGCCCGATGCGTTCGAGCTTACTCTTGATGCTACCGTCAAAAATACGATTGCCGATTTGAAGTTTCAGTCCGCCAATTAAGTTCTGATCAATGACGTTTGTGATTTTAAGCGATTTTTTTCCGACCTTTTGCGCAAATACTTCTGAAAGAGCCTGCTTTTCTTCATCCTTCAACGGACGGACGGAGTAAACCGTTGCTTCTGCTGTTTGCTGTTCTTCATTTGCAAGCTCCACAAAGTTATCTACAAGTTCAGGAACTAAGCGGATGCGATGGCGATCGATAAGCAGAAGAAGAGTATTGATAATTTCAGCACTCAATGAAGAAAACGCTTCATTGACCAATGATTTTTTATTTTCGAGCAACACCTTCGGATGCTCTAAAATTTGCAACAATTTTTGATTTTCAATAAACACCTGCTTTACAATCCGCAATTCTTCTTCAAACTGCTTCACTTGATTTTTTTCCTTTGCAATTTGAAAAAGAGCTGACGCATAGCGCTTTGCCACTCCGCCAATCATAACTGTTCTCCTACCTCTTTAATATAATCATTGATCAGCTTCTCTTGCTCAGCTTCATTCAATTCTTTTTCAATCACTTTAGAAGCAATAAGAACGGATAATGATGCCACTTGATTACGCAATTCAGCAACGGCTTGCTCTTTTTCGTGTTCGATTTCTTTCTTGGCTGCTTCTTTCAGTCTTTCTGCCTCCGCACGAGCCGCTTGGATGATATCTTCTTTTTGCTGTTCGCCGAGTTTTTTCGCATTTTCAACAAGCTCCTGTGCTTCGATGCGGGCTTGCTTTAATAGCTCACGCTGCTCTTCGGCAAGCTTTTTGGCTTCCGCATGCTTTTCTTCCGCAGCGTTTATTTCATTTGCAATAAATTCTTCCCTCTGTTTCATAATGCCCATAAGCGGACCAAAAGCATATTTTTTGAGCAATGCTAACAAAACTAAAAATACAACGAGCTGAACGAGCATATCTCCTGCTGCGAAGCCTCCAGCTCCGAGGGCAAATTCAACTGTTAACACGGCTTCGTTTCACTCCCTTCAAAACTTCCGTTTTCCAACTACCGGCTATATTGGGACTCTGTTACCATTCACAACATAAAGGAATGGCGAAGATGCTTAAATAACTTCGCCATTTCCTCTTTTTCACTTGCTGTCCTTTCGATTCGGACTTCACGCAAATTGATTGCATGCCGATTTCTAAAAAGCCTTTTTCAACACCAATCTAGGCAAGGCTCTTTTGAAATTTTCAAATTACGCACCAAAAGCCATAAATGCAATAACAACCGCGATAATCGGAATCGCCTCAACCAACGCAACCCCGATAAACATAGTAGTTTGAAGCATACCGCGCGCCTCAGGTTGACGAGCAATACCTTCTACTGTACGAGATACGATAAGTCCGTTACCAATACCAGCACCAAGTGCCGCTAAACCAATTGCAATTGCAGCTGCTAATAAATTCATGAATAAAGTCCTCCTTTATTTGTTTAAAAATAATTTTTTACACAAAAATTATGATGAAGTCATTTATTTTTAATGGTCATGGCTAACTTTATGCGCCATATAAACCATTGTTAACATTGTAAAGATAAAAGCTTGGATTGCACCTACAAAAATACTGAATGCCTGCCACGCCATCATCGGAATAATTGCCCCGATGAAGCCGAATGCTCCGCTAGTTGCCAAGCTGACAAGCAGACCTAGCAAAATTTCCCCAGCATAGATGTTACCGTAAAGACGAAGACCAAGCGTCAACGTGTTTGCAAACTCTTCAATAATTTTAAGCGGGAACAAAAACGGCAGTGGCTTGAAAAAGTCGCTTCCATAGGCGGAAAAGCCCTTTAATTTAATCCCGTAATAATGCGATAAACCGACGACTAAAATGGCCAGTGTCAGCGTTATGGTAGGATCAGCCGTAGGCGATTTCCACCAAAGCTTATGGTCAACAACGATAGCGAATGGTAGACCAAGCATATTGGAAACAAAAATGTACATGATGAGCGTCATTCCTAAAGTAAGGAATCGGCCGCCTGTCTGCCAGTCCATCGTGCTGTTAATAATGTTTTTCACAAAATCCATGACCCATTCCAAAAAGTTTTGCATACCCGTTGGCTTCATTGCCAAAGAGCGGGTCGACAATACGGCGATGATAAATACAATTGCGCTAGATACAAGAATCATTAAAATATTGGACAAATTAAATTCAAGCCCTAATAATTTTACTATCGGCGCTTCGTGACCCAACAAAATTCACCTCTCTTCCCAAGCTTGTCCGCAAATGTATAGAATAGAATCTATCATAATGACAATATAGATTGTCATTAAACCAATAACCACGCTAATTAAATGGAAAAGTTCAGGGAATTTAAGTGCGATTAATACCGCCAATCCTGCGGCTGCCATCCTTGAAACCGTTCCAAGCGAACGTGCTGTACGGCCTTCTTCAATTGCTTGCTGTATTTGCTTTGATTTACGCACTAGTATCCATAAATTATAGAGGCTAAAGCTTGTACCAAGGGCAAGACCGAGGAAAATATCTTGATAAGGAGTAAACCCCCACGCTAACACATAGATGGCAAGCAAAAACAGCAAATATTTTTTGCTGCGCACAAACAATTTTTCTATACGATCCATAGTTACCGTTCATTCTCCTGAAAAAAATGTTGGACTAATCTCAGCATCGCAATTATTCCCGCAGCCAGTCCAATTAGAAGACCGATGATCAAAAAAACGGGTTCTGTATGCAAATGTCGATCAAGCCATCTTCCTGCAAAAATCCCAACGAGCACTGACCCTGCCAAATAGGAAAGAATGGCGGTCATTAAAGCGTATGCTCGGAGCGGATGGTGCTCTTTTTGCCGCATTGGGTATGTCCTCACAATATAAAATTACCTTATATTTCATTATGTTAAAAGGCTGTTGAAAACCTTATCATCCCACCCCGTTTAGCATACAATAGGCACCAATCAATGTCAATCTGTTTCACGTCAAAAGTTGAGCTATTTGTTAATAATATCACAATTTGTTCACAAATATTTTTGGTGTTTCTATTGACTTTTTAATATTTTTTTATCTAAAATGATTGTCGTTTCATAGCTGCTTTCTTCCCCGTCTTTTTTTGCAAAAATAAGCGCTTTGTAAACGCCGTTTGGAATGTCCTTAAATTGCCCGGAAATGTCTCTTTTCAACAAACCTCCCGGAATATTTCTTTGCCAGTCTAAAAAGCCTTTGAATGTTAAAGTGTCCGGATCATACAGGGCAATCCCGAATTCATCCGCCCCTTGCGGCAAATAAAGCTCATAATGGTACATATTCCCTTGATCGGCAAGCCCAAATTCAAATCCCATGATTTTTGGATAATTCGGTTCGCCAACAACGAATAAATATGGAAGGCGGATTGTCTGGCTGCCGGCTGTTACAACAAGAGTCCCGTCATACAATCCTTCCCTCAATGATTTTGGTGCAACATCAATCGAGACGGATACTTCTCTTTTCCCGTTAGCAGGAACCTTTACGGAAATAGGGAGCTGCCATTGAACCCCTTTTTGATAATGCGGTTTAGAAAAAACAAACGTTTTTTCTTGATCGGAGAGATTTTCAAGAGTTAACGTGATCTCTTTCTTTTTCCTGCCGATATTTTTGTGAAATTGACCGAATGATAGAGATGCCGGATAAATGAGAGCTCTTGTCTGAACAGCCGATAAAATATCGATTCTTCCCGCCCCCTGCTCAAACACCTTGTACAGCCTTCCATTTTGATCATAAAGCGGTTTAGCAGTATTCATCATAGCTGCTTTTATTTGTTCCGGCGACCAATCTGGATGCTTTTGTTTGATCAATGCCGCTGCACCTGCTATATGCGGAGCAGCCATGCTTGTTCCTTGAAGAGCCATATACCCTTTAGGTATTGTGCTGTCAATTGCTACACCAGGTGCGACAAGATCGGGCTTCACTTCCCATGTGACTGTTACCGGTCCTTTTGATGAAAAGGGTGCGAGGCGATCTTTTTCTATCCGAATGGTTGTTTTGATGAACGATTTTTCATTCAATTGTTTCAGCAGCCATTCGCCATCTTCCTTTGAGATGGAGACAACAGGAAAGTCCAATTTTTCTTCTAAATTGCCGGTAAATCTCCCTTTCATGTTGTTGCAAATAATCAACGCTTGGGCTCCGGCTGATTTTGCATTTTTCACTTTTTCGGCAAACGTGATCTCCCCGCGCTTCACCAAGGCTATTTTTCCTTTAACAGAAGGTTTAAAGTCTTTTTTCTCCCCTAAGCCTGCATACTCTATCCGTCCTCTAATTGTTGTCCAAGGGGCAGAATTGAACAAAGATTCAGCTGGTATTTTCTTTTGAAATCCTGAAAGGGTTAAATACTTTACGTCAAGCGGCGGTGTCGATGCGCCGACGGAAATTGCTTTGCTTGCAGTGCCAGGCGAACCGACGGTCCAAATGTTAGGTCCAGAGTTTCCGCTTGATACAACTGCAGTTATCCCCTCTTCAACGGCTCGGTTTAACGCCAGGCTTGTCGGATAATCCGGACCGTTCACATCATTGCCAAGGGAAAGATTTACGATATCTACCTGATCCTCAATCGATTTTTCAATCGCTGCAATAACTTGGTCTGTCGTCCCGTACCCATGAGGGCCAAGCGCTCTATAGGCAATGATGGAGGCTTCCGGAGCAACCCCTTTCAATTTTCCATTTGCCGCTATAATTCCTGCTACGTGAGTGCCGTGAATTGTCCTCGAATTGTCTTTCGCGACTGTTTCCATTGGGTCTTTGTCTTGATCTACAAAATCAAATCCGCCTTGATAATTTTTTTGTAAATCTCGGTGGTTGTAGTCGATCCCCGTATCTATAACAGCTACTTTCACTCCTTTTCCCGTCAATCTTTCATCCTTCGCGTCAAAATAGCCGCGTGCATCGATGCCGCCTATAAAAGGAACACTTTCTTCAACCGTTGCTTGAAAAGTCGTTACAGGCTCTGCATGTTCAATGTAAGGCTCTTTTACTAGCTGATCTAGATCTCTTTTTTTCCCTTTTACGGAAAATCCGGTAAACGTTTTTTTATATTCCCAGCAAATGTTTATTTCCGGATATTTTTTTTGAATCAACTCTTTTATTTTTGAAAGGTTCTGATCTGACAAAACAATGATCATTGTGACTTGTTCATCAGCATTCTCTTCAGGGATTTGTGGATGTTCGGGGAAGGTCTTTGCAAAAGCAGTTACATCAAAAACGTGGAAAATGAAGAAAAAAAGCAAACAAATTCGCACTGAAGGGTTTCCCATTTCTATCACCTCAGCACTTATTGTTCGCTATGAACATCAGTTTATTGCATGAAAAAAGTCGTTTTAAGGGAAAAGTGAGAAATTGATGGAGCTGTTTAATAAGTCGTTTTTACGGCTTATTGACGCCTATTAATGTTTTAGAAACGTTGATATATCGATGTTTATGATTTTTTGTTTTCAATGGGGATTTAACTTTCTGGACAGCTCCTTATATTAATGAATTTTCATACTATGCTAAAAAGAAAGAGAGGGCACTTCACTTCGCCCTCTCCTGTTATTTTGTACCAAATAAACGGTCTCCTGCATCTCCTAAACCTGGTACGATATAGCCATGGTCGTTTAATTTCTCATCAAGTGCGGCAATGTAAATATCGACATCTGGATGAGCTTCTTCCATTGCTTTTACCCCTTCAGGAGCAGCTACTAGACACATGAAACGGATATTTTTTGCACCGCGTTTTTTTAGACACTCTATTGCTTCAACTGCTGAACCGCCGGTAGCCAGCATTGGGTCAACAACGATGAAATCCCGCTCTTCCACATCAGAAGGAAGTTTTACATAGTATTCTACAGGCTTTAATGTTTTCGGATCCCGATATAACCCGATATGGCCGACTTTTGCGGCAGGAATCAGTTTCAAAATGCCGTCAACCATTCCTAGCCCCGCACGCAAAATGGGAATAACCCCAAGTTTTTTTCCTGACAAGATTTTTGTTTTCGCTACTCCTACCGGGGTTTCTACTTCCACTTCCTCCAGCGGAAGATCTCGTGTTATCTCAAACGCCATTAATGTAGCAATCTCATCCACAAGCTCTCGAAATTCTTTTGTTCCGGTTTTTTTATCGCGAATATAGGATAGCTTATGCTGAATTAACGGGTGATCAAATACAAACACTTTGCCCAAGTTTCACATCTCCTTTTCTTTTGCCTCAATAGATTTTACAGAAAAAATTTTTGAGTTTCAACATTTTCACCAACCTTTTTCGACAACATTCCAAACGATGAAATCCATTTTAAATAGTTTTAAGAGGCAGAAAATTAAAATAAAAAAAAGAGCGTCCGAAGCATGTGGCTTCGAACACTCAATATTTCCTCAATAATTTGGGTAGAGCGGGAATTTTTCTGTTAAAGCTTGCACCCGTTTTCTCGCTTCTTCCAATTTAACTTCGTCTTGATGGAATTTCAATGCAAATGCAATAATCGATCCGATTTCATCCATTTCTTCCAAACCAAAACCGCGGCTTGTGACAGCTGCCGTTCCAATACGGATTCCGCTTGTAACAAAAGGTGATTCAGGGTCGTATGGAATCGCGTTTTTATTCACAGTAATGCCGATTTCGTCCAAAACATGTTCAGCAACTTTTCCTGTTAATTGCAGGTTGCGAACATCAACTAAAATCAAATGGTTATCTGTTCCTCCAGATACTAAAGTCAGTCCTTCTTCTTTTAATTTTTCTGCCAGCCGCTTCGCATTGTTGATAATGTTTTGCGCATATGTTTTAAATTCTTCTTGTAAAACTTCTCCCAATGCTACCGCTTTTGCTGCAATAACATGCATTAACGGACCGCCTTGAATGCCTGGGAAAATGATTTTATCAATTTGTTTTGCAAATTCTTCTTTGCATAAAATCATTCCGCCTCTTGGACCGCGAAGTGTTTTATGCGTCGTAGTTGTTACAAAATGGGAGTACGGCACAGGATTTTGATGAAGACCTGCAGCAACAAGGCCGGCAATATGAGCCATGTCAACCATTAAGTAAGCTCCCACTTCATCAGCGATTTCCCGAAACTTTTTAAAATCAATTTCACGAGGATAAGCGCTGGCACCAGCAACAATGATTTTCGGTTTATGCTCAAGAGCTTTAGCTCGAACATCATCATAATCGATAAGATGAGTGTTAGGATCAACACCGTATTCAACAAAATTAAATTGCATTCCGCTGAAGTTTACCGGACTTCCATGCGTTAAATGGCCGCCGTGAGACAAATTCATTCCGAGAACAGTGTCCCCATGATTTAAGACAGCATAGTAAACAGCCATATTGGCTTGAGAACCGGAATGCGGCTGAACGTTTGCATGCTCAGCTCCAAAAATTTTTTTCGCCCGTTCGCGAGCTAAATCTTCCGCAACGTCAACATATTCGCATCCTCCATAGTAGCGACGTCCCGGATAACCTTCTGCATATTTATTTGTTAATACAGAACCTTGGGCCTCCATTACCGCTTCACTGACAAAATTTTCTGACGCAATCAGTTCGATTTTCGTACGCTGGCGCTTTAATTCGTTCTGTATCGCTTCATATACTTCAGGATCCTGTTGTTGAATATATTTCATGAAATGTTCCCCCTCTAGTCTTTCATCGATTGAACGGCACAGGCGAGCGACAAAATCGTCATGCCGATCTACTTATTAATCAGAATAACCGTATTGATCATCCTTTGGCAACCCTTTTCTTTTATGTAAGCGTATTCTTCCCAAACTTTTTTTTGGCATGAATAGTTTTTAATTCGGAATTTCTTAAAACCTCGATTCTGCCTGTATACTTAAACTATCAGTTCGTAAATTGAATCATGTCTTGTACAACTCGACCAACGGAGCTTCTGTACCTAACTCAATGCACAGAGTCGTCAAGCAGGAAATGATCGGCAACCTGTATTTTCACTAAACAAAATCGCATCAAAGTTTGATACGACTTTTGCTTATAATTTCTAAAGATGGAGGGGCCCCGATACTTCAAAGAAATGATGTGCATGTTTTTTTTGTTCCGCTCCACTTCTTTTATAAAAAAATAGCAGCACAAACCATGACGTAAGTTCGCACTGCTAATATTCGAATGTTTATTTTGTATAAACTGCCCGCGCACCGCCGATAAGCTTCGGCCGGCTAAAAGCTAAGTTTACATGGGCTTGTCCGACTTGCTTGACCGAGCTTCTAACAGGGACAGCAACATGCTTTAAATGCATGCCAATAAGTGTATCTCCGATGTCAATGCCTGCATCTGCCTTAATAAATTCAACAACAACCGGATCCCACATATGCTCATAAGCAAACGCTGCCATGGAACCGCCTGCTTTCGGGATTGGGATGACAGAAACGATTTCGTAATTGCGCTTTTCTGCTGTTTCCCGTTCAACGACAAGAGCGCGATTCAAATGCTCGCAGCATTGAAAAGCGAGCTCTACACCTGTTTCTTTTTGAAATTCCGATAATGCAGAAAATATCATTTCGGCAACATCCGTATTTCCGGCAGTGCCGATTTTTTCTCCGATTACTTCGCTCGTTGAGCACCCTATGACAATCAGCTGCCCTTTTTGAATTGGTGCTTTTTCTTTAAAATCGGCCAGCACTGTTAAAAGCTGTTCCCGGTATTCTTGCAATTCCGGCATTCGATCATCACCTTATAAATGGGTTTCTTCATATTTTGAAATTTTTTCTATTCTATTCGCATGCCTGCCTCCCACATATTCAGTTGTCAGCCACGTTTTCACAATTTCGCGGGCAAGTCCCGGCCCGATGACACGTTCACCCATTGCAAGCATGTTGCTGTCGTTATGCTCCCGGGTTGCTTTTGCACTAAACACATCATGTACAAGGGCGCAGCGAATACCTTTTACTTTATTGGCCGCTATTGACATTCCGATCCCTGTTCCGCAAATTAAAATACCGCGGTCAAATTCTCCTTTCGCGACTCGTTCAGCTGCCGGCAATGCGTAATCAGGATAATCAACTGATGTCCCACAGTCGCAGCCGATATCTTCGTATTCGATATTCATCTCGTCAAGCAATTTTTTGATTTCTTCACGTATGTTGACCCCTCCGTGATCTGAGGCAATTATGACTTTCACTAGCTGCTCCTCCTTTTTATTTTTCATAAGTAAATCGATCGATTACTTTCTTTAGCTGCTGAGCGCTTGCTTCAAGCTCTCTCGTTAATTGATTAATGTTAGAAATATTATCAGCTTGTTCTTGTACAGATGAGGCCACTTCCTGTGCACCAGCAGATGTCTCTTCGGCAATCGCTGCCACTTCTTCGGATTGCGCTCCTGTTTGTTGAATGCTTTTTTGCTGTTCGTCCATCAGCTCGCTGATCACCTTAACCGCTTCGGCAACATGCAAAATCGATTTCGACATCTCCACAAGAATTTTCTCTGTTTCTTTCCCTCTTTGCGCTTCTTGTCGAGCTGTTTTCACTTGATCTCCAATCTGTTCAACAACATTGCTTACTTCTTTTTGAATGTTAGAGATCAGCTCGGAAATTCCTTGAACAGCTTTGGCGCTTTGGTCAGCAAGCTTTCGAACTTCTTCCGCAACGACAGCAAACCCTCTGCCGTGTTCACCTGCTCTTGCCGCTTCAATTGACGCGTTCAGCGCCAGCAGGTTTGTTTGATCGGCAATATCGCCGACAAGGGATACAATAGTCTCCACCTTTTTGGCATTTTCTTCAAGACGCTGTACCGCCAAAATAGATTGCTCGTTTTTTTCGGCCAACGATTGAATCCCTTTAATTAAAGATTGAAATATCTTTTTGCTTTGGTCAAGTGATTGAACCATTTCATTCGCCATTTTTTCGGATACTTTTGCTTTTTCTTTTACCTGACTAGCAAGCTCTACCGTATCTTCCACCGCTTCTGCTGTTTCCTGAATAGCAGCCGCCGATTGGTCGGCTCCTGTTGAAATTTCCTTAATCGTATATGAAATGCTTTCAGCTTGTCTTGTTGCCTGTTCTGTTGCAGCATGTATTTGTTTCACCTGCTCATTTGTTTGCTCAAAATTTATTTCAATGTTTTTCACCATATGTCTTAAATTGGAAAGCATTTCATTAAAGGCTCTGCTTAAGGACCGAATTTCATCATCTGATTTGATGTCAGGAACATTTACGGAAATATCGCCATCGGCCGCTATAAGAGCAGCCTTTTCAAGCCGCTTTAGCGGAGAAATAAGAAATCCAGCTGCAATAGCTGTTAAAATCCCTGACCATATGATTCCAAGAGTCAGCGTCAAAATGGTAAAAGATGTTCGGTCAATATATTGTTTCACATACTCGTATACAACATAAATGAAAAATCCGCTTGTTGAATATGTAATAAGAGCAACAATCGTAATAAAGATGACGATTTTTAAACGGATGCTGAATTTGTATCGATTCTTGTTTTTCACAGAGTCCACCTGCCTGCTAATTTGTTTCTAATTTTGAAATAAGCTTTTGAAGCAATTGCTCCAGCTCTTCCCTTGTTTTTCTGTACTTTTCCACGGAACTGCCAAACGGATCGGTAATATCACGTATCTCCTCATCTTTTCCAACAACGAACTCGCTTACCGTAAATGTTTTTTCGGCTGCTTTAGGAAAAAATTGGCATAATATGTTTTTATGATCTTTAGTCATCGTAAATACATATGTTGCCCAATCGATATGTTCTTCCGTAAGTTTTGAAGCACTGTGCTCAACATGTATTCCCTTTTCCTCCAGCACTTTTTTTGCATTTTCTGAAATTTTCTGCCCATCCAATGCAAACACGCCTGCTGAACGAACGTTAAATCGGCCGTTTTTTTGCAAATGCTTAAAAATAGCCTCCGCCATCGGGCTTCGACATGTATTTCCGGTGCAAACGAATAAAATGTTTGTCACAAGGTTTTCTCCCTTCTATCTCTCCCTTTTGATGTTACCTTCATTATAATCAAAAAGTTCGAAAGAATGGAAACCATGAGGAATTTTTTTTATTTTTATTATCGACAAAAAGTCACAATTTTTTTGCATAATAGGCATATTTAACCAAAAAAATTAACAAAAAAAAGCACGTCCAATGACTGTGCTCAAACGATTGGTTTAGACAATACAGCTTTCTACATTGAAAATAATAATTTCAAGCCAAATACAAGCAAAATGCTGCCGCCAAAAGCTTCACTATATGTGCCGAACCAATCTTGAACCCGTTT
This sequence comes from Aeribacillus sp. FSL K6-2833, assembly GCF_037965815.1. Taxonomy (GTDB): domain Bacteria; phylum Bacillota; class Bacilli; order Bacillales; family Aeribacillaceae; genus Aeribacillus; species Aeribacillus composti. The sequence continues at coordinate 3,801,125 of NZ_CP150189.1, forward strand.
GCCGATCAATAACCCGCTCCAAGTGAGCACCATGCTCATAAAACCAAACATTACGACGGTTAACAAAACCTCCGCTCCGTAGATACCTAGACTTAATCCTACCGAAAAACTGTCTAAACTGACGCTCAGCGCAAAAAGGAACAGGCCGATGCCGACCGGTGCAATGAAAGGCGATTCATCGCGTTTAAAAGACGAATAAATCATTTGAATTCCTAAAAGAGTGAGCAGACATCCTCCAATATACATGGCAACTAAACCAAACTTTTCCGATAGTACTTTCCCCAAGACAATTCCGATAAGCGGCATGATCATATGAAAAATCCCAATATATATACCGATGTCAAAAATTTGCTTCCATCGCAAACGAACTAAGCCCATCCCAAGGCTAACTGAAAAGGCATCCATCCCTAATGCAAATGCCATTAAAAATAAAGTTACTATTTCTGCAGCCATATAGATAACCTCCCCCGGACACGCATATTGAACGATATGCACGTCAGAGGGACATTATGACAAAGAATGGCGCCCGGTTCATTGATCTCTGTTTATTTAACTGCGCGATCTGTTTCTGCCTATGCGTGCGATGGCAGATGAGCCTTTACCATTTTTATATTTGCTTTTGATCTGTCAATTCCGCCTGTTAAACAAAGGATCAGAAAGTCTGGACTCAAAAAAACCGGCCTGAGCGCCGATTTTTGTTCAAGGCATTAAAAGTTTACCGTTCTTTTATGATCCGGTGGGATGCAGCTTTTAACAAGCGATTCATAATAGCTTGTCCAACTCCTTCCGCAGGAAACGCTTCGCTGAATAATACATCCAGCTGTTCTTCATTAAACTTTCTGAGCGAATCATACAGTGCGCTGGCAACTGTTCGCAAATCGCTTCTTTTTCCGCAGACAACAATTTTATCCGCGCTGTAAAAACGACTATTTTCTTCTGTTGTCAACATCCCGACTTTTTTTTCTTTTTCTTTCTCTTTTTGTATTAATTGTTCAATAAATTCTTTGCTTCCATCAACAATCGTTAAAGGAGCATCAGGTGCATAATGTGTATATTTCATGCCCGGCGCTTTCGGCAATTCCTCCTGATTCAGCAGCGCAGCATCTATGCGCACCGTACCGATGACTTCTTCTAATTGCTGCTTTGTAACACTACCTGGACGCAGGATCACTGGAATATCCTCGGTGCAGTCAAGTACTGTTGATTCTACGCCAAGTCCAGTAGGGCCTGCATCGACAATTCCCGGGATTCGCCCTTCGAGATCATCCATGACATGTTTAGCAGAAGTTGGACTTGGCTTTCCGGAAAGATTGGCGCTCGGAGCTGCAATCGGCAGATTTGCTGCTTCGATTAATGCTAATGCTGCAGGGTGATCCGGCATGCGCACTGCTACTGTTGATAATCCTGCTGTGGCAAGATTCGACAGACCTTCTTTTTTTGGCAAAACAAGGGTGAGCGGGCCTGGCCAAAAACGGTCAATTAATGGATCAATCCAATCGGGATAGCTATCCACAATCTCTGTTAACTGTTCTTTTTTAGCAATGTGGATAATTAACGGATTATCGCTCGGTCTTCCTTTCGCGCTATAAATTTTTGCTACTGCTTCATCGCTTTTCGCGTTTGCTCCTAGTCCATAGACTGTTTCTGTTGGAAAGGCAACCAATTCATTTTTTTTCAATAGTTCGGCTGCCTGAACAATTTGTGGAGAATTTTTTGTAACATGCTCTAAATTATCCACAATCCAATGCTTCGTTTTCATTTCGTTTACTCCTTTGCTAATACATGAACGAGTGTTATGAATCTTTCTAAGCAATAGTGAAACTGTTCCATTATTTTTCAAGAACAAGCTTTATCCACAAATTGTGGATAAAGCTGTTGATTGCAGTGGATAAATATTGTGGATATTGTGTATAATTTATACGTATCCTTAGCGTTATTTTACCATAAACTCTACATTTGGAACGGATACCAACTGATTCATCAGATTTGACGCAAGCATGTGGGAAGGCAATTCATCCGCTTGAATCCTCTTGAATCCCAATATTTCTAATAACTCTGCTACAGAATTTTTGTTGACTGCAAAATAAATATTTTTCAAACGAAACTGTTCCATTAATAAGTCTGCCGATTTTAATAGGGAGATGATATGTCCTTGATTCAAATTGCTGGACACAACGCAAGAGCGGAGGAGACCATCCTGATTGATGACTTCCATTCCTAGACATCCCGCTATTTCACCATGATCAGTCTCCATAATAATAAAATGGCTGTTGTCGAAGCCTTCCGTGGAAACGCCCGCTTGATCTGCAAATTGTTGAATGGTTTTTAAGTCTTCCCTTTCCGCAAACCGCAATGAATAATACACGCTTTCACCCCTTTTATTCGGACAAATCTAGTAATCAATGTATGAGGCAAAAGCTGAATTAGACCTATGAAAACAGATTTGTAAACCATTCTACTAAGAAAAATTTCACTTCTACTTCCTCATCATGTTCTTCAGGAGCGAATAAGTTTTTTGTTTTCTCTAATTTCTTTTCTTCTTTTACTTTATCCTTTTCTTCATCCTGTTGAATAGCTTCACCGCTTGAAAAGTCGACAAAGCAAAGCGGCGGAAACAACACACACCACCAGTTGGCTCCTTTTCCTTCTCCAAGAGTGATCAATATGGCTTCATAGTTTCCAGCCGGATAAAGGAAATTTCCATAAAGCTTTGTCGGAAATTGAATTTTTTTAAACTCCACTGTAAAGGATTGGCTGCTGTTTTCCTGTTTTAAAACGCTTTGGACGATATCCTTAATTTCTGGTATTTTTGCTCGAATGATTTTACGCGCCTCATCAATCGAAGTTAGATCCTGAACCCATTGATTAATTGCTTCATTGACCGCATTCCGAACATTCCGTTTTAAAGCTTGATCTTCCGGAGAATCGCTATTTGCTAAAATTCGCAGACGAATGGCTTCGTCAGGAATGATCACCGTCTCATTTTGTTTTGCGTCTGTCGGCATTTCATAAGCTGTTAATAGGCTGCCAAACAGCATTAAAAAAATATATATAACAGATAATTTCTTTTTCATCGTTTTTCCTCTCCCTTCAGTACGTCATTATCGACAGAAGAGAGAGATCTTAAACATAAAATTGGTTCAGATTTAAAGTTTGCTAGAAAAGGAGGGAATGGCTCGAAAAGCTTATTATAACGAAAGGACAGCAAATACTTTCCGTTCTTTTCCATTCATATCGTATTCAATTTGTACCTCTGCTTTTGGAAACCTATTCTCTAGCATGCTTTTCACATCTTTTCCTTGCCCGTGCCCGATTTCAAATGCGATTAATCCAGGGTAACGGATCACATCTGGAAGCTGCTCCACAATTTTTCGATAATACAAAAGGCCGTCCGCTCCTCCTGAAAGCGCTAATGTCGGCTCCCAGTCCTTTACAACTGTTGACAGCTCCATGATTTCTTCATCCGGAATATACGGCGGATTGGACACAACAACATCCGCTTTTTGCTTTGCATTTATAATAGGGTTCAGCAAATCGCCTTGATAAAAATGCACATTAGCACAAAGCTTTTCGCTATTTTCTTTTGCCACTGCAAGCGCTTTTTCGGAAATATCGGTGGCAGACACGCGCATTTTTTTATTTTCAAGAGCCAATGTGACGGCAATAGCACCGCTCCCCGTGCCAATATCCACAACATCGATTTGCTCCCTTTCAGAAAATAAACGTTCAGAGTGGAGCAGCACGCCTTGAACTAGCTCTTCCGTTTCCGGTCTCGGAATCAATACATGCTCGTTCACCTTAAAAGGGCGGCCGTAAAATTGTTCGCAGCCGATAATATATTGCACAGGCATCCCTTGAGCATGTTTTTGCACGTCCTGCTGAAAGATTTCCCATACTTGTTTGTCAATATCCATTCTTAAATCGGCAAGCAAGCTCGCCCGACTTTTCTTCATATGATGCAAAAGCAACAATTCTCCCGCATTCTCATCTCTTCCCGCTTGTTTTAAAAAAGAAGAAGCCCATTTGAGGGCTTCGAAAACTTTCGGCATGGTTTACTCCCCTTGGGATTGCAGTTTTTTCGCTTGATCTTCTAAAATGAGGGCATCGATAATTTCATCCAATTTTCCTTCTAGGATGAGATCAAGCTTTTGTAATGTGAGACCGATACGATGGTCTGTAACTCTGTTTTGCGGGAAGTTGTACGTACGAATGCGTTCCGATCGATCACCGGTTCCAACAGCAAGCTTTCGGTTTTGATCGTATTCCGCTTGCGCTTCTTGGCGGTATTTATCTAAAATGCGGGCACGCAAAACCTTCATGGCTTTCTCTTTATTTTTTATTTGCGATTTTTCATCCTGGCAGGATACGACAATTCCGGTTGGAATGTGTGTTAAACGTACAGCTGACATCGTAGTGTTAACGCTTTGTCCTCCAGGACCGCTTGATGCGAATGTATCAACACGGATATCTTTCTCGTTAATTTCTACTTCTACCTCTTCCGCTTCCGGCAAACAGGCGACTGTTGCAGTTGACGTATGAATTCTGCCTCCAGATTCCGTCTCCGGTACCCGCTGCACGCGATGGGCACCGTTTTCAAATTTTAATTTGGAATAGGCTCCTTTTCCTGTAATCATAAAAATGATCTCTTTATAGCCGCCAGTCCCGGTCGTGTTTGCTTCCATCACTTCTATTTTCCAGCCTTTATCTTCCGCATACCTAGTATACATGCGGTAAAGGTCTGCAGCAAAAAGCGCTGCTTCCTCTCCGCCTGCTGCACCGCGGATCTCCATGATAACGTTCTTTTCATCGTTTGGATCTTTTGGAAGCAATAAAATTTTTAATTGCTCAATCAGCTCGCTTTCCCGCGCTTCAAGCTCTGCCAGTTCCTCTTTTACCATTGCCCGCATTTCTGGATCAAGCTTTTCTTCAAGCATGCTTTTTGCATCTTCTAGCTGCTCTCTTACCTTTTTATATTCACGGTAAACTTCAACCGTTTCTTGAAGATCAGATTGTTCTTTCGAATATTCGCGCAGCTTTTTCGGATCGTTGACAACCTCCGGATCCATTAAAAGCTCATTCAATTTTTCATATCGGTCTTCAACCGCTTGCAAACGTTCTAACACGGAATTTCACCTCTATTTTTAATCATAGCCCACTCATAGGGAAACTCCTATGTGGTGCACCGTTTGTAACTTTCTAAATTATAGTATAGGAAACTGTACCAGTCAAAAACAACCGTTTTTAACAATTGGGAAGCAAAAAAGCTTTTTTCGATATGCGATGCTGCAAAGTCGATTTTACAGGTTCGGACGGCTTTTATAATCACATCAAGGTTTTGTTAAAAAGCGATTAATCAATCCAATATGCCGCCATCATTTGTACCAAACTAGCAACCTTTTAAAAATTTTCGTTTTTGATCTAGAGTGCAAGACAAAATCAAGTCGGCTGACAGACAAAACCAGATGTATGCGGACGAATGATTCTGCCATGAAATAGAATCAGCGGCCGAATGGAACAGAATATATTTTTTGAAGCTCTCGCAGTTTCAAACGTTCGGATAATTGCCGGCTCCTCTGTCGATATTCTAGAACTTTTGCCGGATGACCGCTTGTTTTGTCAAACAGGAAGGGTTCTCCTATAAAAAGCTGAATATGTATATTATGATCGTTTGAAAGGGGAGGTTCGATGAATACAACCGATGCTGCCAAAAAAATCGGTGTTTCTCCGAAAACAGTTCAGCGCTGGATCAAACAGCTTAATCTTCCAATGGAACGGAACGAACTTGGACATTATATGTTTTCTGACGAGGATATCGCCTTGCTCAAAGAAGTTCACAATCAAATAAAACAAGGAGTTCCAATGCAACAAGTAATAGTAAAAGCGAAAAGAAAAGAATCGGCTAAAAATGCTGGTGGAACGGTTTCGAACGAATTGTTGAAAAAAATAGCGGATCTGGAGCAAATGATCTATTCAAAAGCTGACGATGTCGTGTCATATCAGCTTTTAGTGCAAAGAAAGGAAATTGAAGAGCTGACAGGAAGGATCGAGACGCTCGAAAGAAAAATAAAAGAGCTTGAAAGCAAAAAAAGTATGCCTGAACTTCAAATGTCTTCACTTCAAATGTCTTCGATCGATAAACCCCGAAAAAAGAAGGCAGTATATAAAACGCTGCTCAGCTCCATTTTCGGTTTATAAGCCCGTCTTCATGACACACACTCGATACACGAAATCAATTTTCGATTTATAAGTTCTTTCATAAAACTCGCTCAATCGGTGAACGAGTTTTATTTTTTATTGATTAACTGAACATGCAAGTTGTATCGGGGCAGTGCGCGCTGCAACTTGTCATACAGCTCCTTTTGCCGGTTTTCGCGTTGTTGTTCCGTCAATTTTTGCGATGTATAAATAACCGCCCATGCATCGTCCCCATTTGTCCAAAAAGAATCGAGCTCTAAACCTTTTTCAGTTTCCAGTGTACGGACGATTTGTTCTTTTGCCTCCCTGATCGTCAAGGGGCTGTTCGCAATATTTATGTTTGGATTTTGTGTTTGCTGGTCGACCACATCTCCTGTATTTTCAGGCTTAACGTCCCTCGTCATCAGGTTGGATCCATTATGATCGAGATTTAATGAGCGATTATCTGATATTTTATCCGCCGTTCCACACCCTGACAGTAAATATATTGCCGCCAAAATGAATGGTATCAATATTCGCATAAAAAGCACCTCCTGTTCTTAAGGTGCCCAAAAGGATCAGCTCTTTTAAATGAAAATATTTCCTTATCGTAAGATTCTCTTCATCACACTTTGCCGACAACGTTTCTTCCCATCTAATGCAAATAAGCAATGATTCATAACGGCGGATTCGCGTGGCACTTTCGGCAGACAGGATAGTACTTGTCATTTCCTCCGATTTGGATTTGCTCGCCCGAATATACCGGTTTGCCGTTGTCGTCAATCCGTAAATTCATTGTTGCTTTCCTTTCGCAGAACCAGCAAATCGTTTTCATTTCCTCAATTTTATCCGCAAAAAGCAGCAAATATTTGCTTCCTTCGAAAAGCTCATTTTGAAAATCGTTTTTCAATCCAAACGCCATTGCGGGAATATTCAATTTGTCAACAATATCCGCAAGCTCAAGTACATGCTTTTTCTTTAAAAATTGTGCCTCATCCACTAGCACACAGTACGGCTTAGGCTGATATTCCTTCACAATTTGGAAAATATTCGTATCATCGTAGATCGGTATCGCTTTTCGTCTGAAGCCAATTCTGCTTGATACATATCCAACTTCATCACGAGTATCAATGGCAGACGTGAAAATCAGCACCGATTTGTTTTGTTCCTCATAGTTATGAGCAACCTTTAAAATTTCGATGGATTTGCCGCTGTTCATCGCCCCGTATTTAAAAAACAATTGCGCCATATTCAAAAATCTCTCCCCGTTTTATAAAAACATGTCAAATAAGTGAAAAAACAGGCAGAATGAAAAGACTGCCTGTTTTACATAATTATTTAAGACCGTATTTTTTGTTAAATTTGTCTACACGTCCGGCTGCAGTTGCAAATTTTTGACGGCCTGTATAGAACGGATGGCATTCAGAACAAATTTCAACGCGCACCTCATCTTTGACAGAACCGCTTTCAAATTCGTTTCCGCATGCACATTTTACGAGTACTCTTTTATAATTTGGATGAATTCCCGGTTTCATAGTTTTCAACTCCTTTACGCCCTGAATCATTTCGAAACAGAGTTTATCTATTCGGAAACGTGCAATTATTTCACGCTTCAACATTCTTAAACACACATAAAAAAATTATAACAAGGGTTTACAAGAAATGCAACATAGTTAGAAACTTTTTATGCCAGTTGTTTTCCATTCTTCTTTTAGCATTTCAAAAAATTCCTCATTTGATTTCGTTTGGCGCATTTTCTTTAAGAAGCGTTCAGCAAAATCCATCTGATCCGACATAGATTTTCGAATCGCCCATAACATTTCTAAATGCTCTTTCGGAATTAACAATTCTTCTTTTCGTGTACCGGAACGGCGAATATCAATGGCAGGGAATATTCTCCTTTCCGCTAACGAACGATCAAGATGAAGCTCCATATTTCCCGTTCCTTTAAATTCTTCGTAAATGACATCATCCATTCGCGATCCCGTATCTACAAGCGCAGTTGCCAATATCGTCAAGCTGCCGCCTTCCTCAATGTTCCGCGCCGCCCCAAAAAACCGCTTTGGACGGTGAAATGCGGCAGGGTCAATCCCTCCTGACAGCGTCCGGCCGCTTGGCGGAATTACTAAGTTATACGCGCGGGCCAACCGGGTTATGCTGTCCATTAAAATAATGACATCCCGTTTATGCTCCACAAGACGCATCGCTCGTTCAAGAACGAGTTCAGCGACTTTAATATGATTCTCCGGCACCTCATCGAAAGTTGAGCTTACGACATCCCCTTTTACAGAACGTTCAATATCGGTTACCTCTTCAGGACGTTCATCAATAAGCAGCACAATCAGTTCAGCCTCAGGATGGTTCGTCGTAATGGCATTGGCAATTTCTTTTAAAAGCATTGTTTTTCCTGCCTTAGGGGGTGCCACAATTAAACCGCGCTGTCCAAAGCCGACTGGTGTAATTAAATCCATAATCCTTGTTGATAAATTTTTAGGTTCGGTTTCCAATTTCATTTGTCTATTTGGATAAAGAGGAGTAAGGCCCGGGAAATGGACGCGTTCTTTCGCAGATTCGGGGTCGTCGCCATTTACCGCTTCAACGTGCAGCAATCCGTAATATCGTTCATTTTCTTTTGGCGGGCGGACTTTTCCAGATACTTTATCGCCGTTTCTTAAATCAAAACGGCGGATTTGCGAGGCTGAAATATAAATATCCTCTGCGCTGGGAGAATAGTTAATTGGACGCAGAAAACCAAATCCTTCAGAAGGAATGATTTCTAAGACGCCTTCCATAAATAGCAAATCTTCTTTCTCCGCATTTGCTTTTAATATTGCAAAAATTAATTCCTTTTTTGTTAATTTGCTGTAATATGAAATTTTAAATTGCCGTGCTAGTTCATACAACTCTTTTAATTTCATATTTTCAAGAGTTGAAATGGAAATCTCGCTCATACTTACACCACGCTTTTCTTACCATATTCAAAATGTTTCACGTTTCGTTCTTCCATCCATTAAAATTATGTTGTTTGAAAATGTAAGGACAAATGGATTGAGAAGGAGGCAGGAAGGTAGGAAGCTTAAAAGCAGAAATCTTTTTATAACAACCTCTTTATTTTTACCTTATTTTTTTACTTTTCGCAATACATTTCAAGCTAAAAAACAGCGGAAAGTATTTTGAAGGGTATATTTTTAAAAAGCAGAGGAGATCTATTCGTCTCCTCTCACTAAGATCGAATAACTAAATTCGGTTTTTTATTCAAAGAATGGCGGCCATCGATAAAGCGCACTGTTCCGGATTTCGCACGCATCACAACAGAATGAGTCGTTGCAATAGAGCTTTTGAATTGCACACCTTTTAACAGCTCGCCATCCGTTACACCTGTTGCAGCAAAAATCGCATCATCGCCTTTTACTAAGTCTTCCATTCGAAGAGTTTTGTTGACATCAATCCCCATTTTTTTACATCGTTCCAGCTCCTGGTCATTTTGCGGCAGCAGCTTTCCTTGTATTTCTCCTCCTAAACATTTTAAAGCAACTGCTGCCAACACTCCTTCAGGAGCCCCTCCAGATCCGAACAAAATATCAACGCCCGTATGGTCAAAGGCGGTATTAATTGCCGCAGCGACATCGCCGTCATTGATCAGTTTAATGCGAACACCCGCTTCTCGAAGGGTTTGAATAATATGCTCATGTCTTTTTCGATTTAAAACAGTTGCTACAACATCTTCGATATCTTTATTTTTCGCCTTTGCAACAGCTTTTAAATTGTCGATAATCGGAGCATCAATATCTATGCACCCGACAGCTTCAGGCCCTACTGCAATTTTGTCCATATACATATCTGGCGCATGGAGCATGTTCCCATGGTCGGCTACCGCTATAACTGCAAGTGCATTCCAGCCGCCTGACGCCACAATATTGGTTCCTTCCAATGGATCTACGGCGACATCGACACGCGGGCCGTAGCCGTTGCCAAGCTTCTCCCCAATATACAGCATCGGAGCCTCGTCCATTTCTCCTTCTCCAATCACAACTGTTCCTTTCATCGGGATCGTATCTAGAACGGTTCGCATTGCTGAGGTCGCGGCATCATCCGCCTCATCTTTTTTGCCGCGGCCCATCCAACGTGCAGACGCAAGGGCAGCTGCTTCTGTCACACGTACAAGTTCCATTGATAAACTTCTTTCCATTTTGTGTTCCTCCCCCTTTGATGTCATTTCATGCAAAATTGGTGATTCTTATGAATTTTGCAATTGCTGAATTTCTTGGTCAGTTAATTTCTCCCTCCATATTTTGGCGCCAATCCCGGCAAGTTTTTCTTCCAAATGGCTGTATCCGCGATCAATATGGTCGATGCCGGTTACCTCTGTTATTCCATCGGCCATTAAACCCGCTGCTACAAGCGATGCCCCTGCCCGAAGATCGCTCGCTTTTACTTTTGCACCTTGAAGAGTTGACGGACCTGTTATGATCGCAGACCGACCCTCCACTTTGATTTGAGCACCCATCCTTCTTAATTCATCAATATGCTTGAATCTTGAAGAGTAAATGGTATCCGTCACCATGCTCGTTCCGTTCGCCTGTGTCAAAAGCGTTGTCATAGGCTGCTGCAAATCGGTTGGAAATCCCGGGTAAACGAGAGTTTTTATATCGACAGGCTTTAATTCTTTATTTCGACGGGCGATATAAACTTGATCATCGCTCGTTTCTACATGGACCCCCATTTCCCGAAGCTTCGCAATAAGGGATTCGAGATGAAGAGGTATGACATTGTCAACGATGAGCTCTTCTGCAATGCCGGCACCGATAATCATATACGTCCCTGCTTCAATTCGATCCGGAATAATCGAATGGCGGCAGCCATGCAGCTTTTCAACCCCATCGATCCGGATGACGTCCGTTCCGGCCCCTTTTATTTTTGCACCCATGCTGGATAATAAAGTTGCAACATCAATAATTTCAGGTTCTTTTGCAGCATTTTCAATAATTGTCCGCCCTTTTGCCAAGACCGCTGCAAGCATGATGTTTATGGTGGCACCCACGCTTACAACATCAAGAAAAATCCGAGCTCCTCTAAGCTCATCCGCACGCAAATAAATGGCACCATGCTCATTTGTTACAGAAGCACCTAAAGCTTCAAACCCTTTTATGTGCTGGTCGATTGGTCTCGGGCCTAAATGACAGCCGCCGGGAAGCCCGATCACCGCTTTTTTAAACCGGCCAAGCATCGCTCCCATTAAATAATAAGAGGCTCTCAGCTTTTTCACTTTTCCGTTTGGAAGCGGCATTGAAAGCATGCTTGTCGGATCGACTGTAATATCGTTTTGATGAAACGAAACTTTGCCCCCTATTTCCTCCAATAAATCGCCCAAAATATGTACATCAGATATATCCGGAAGCCCTTCAATCGTAACGGATGAGCTTGCTAAAATTGTTGCTGGAATCAATGCTACTGCGCTATTTTTGGCGCCGCTTACCTTCACCGTACCTTTCAACTTCTGCCCGCCTGCAACTTTTAACTTTTCCATAGCAGTCTCCCTTCTTGTGACCTAACAGTTTGCTAAAGAAAACGGGATCCAGATTTTCTTTAACAAACTGTCATGATGAAAAGCCCTCTTTACACATTGATTACCATTTGTTGAAAAATACATACGAAAAGGCGGCAATTTTATTGTACACAAATAGATAGGGCATGACAAAACGTTCATCAGAAAAACGAGCAGATTCTACTCCTTCAGGCGTTACAGCAAGTCAAAAGACCGGATTCGACGGCAAAAAATTTTTCAAACGGGGGAAATCCCCCGTTTTATCATTTATCGATTGTTCCAGTCTGCTAAAAATTTCTCAATACCTTGATCAGTCAGCGGATGTTTGAACAGCTGCATCAACACTTTATAAGGAATCGTGGCAATATGAGCTCCGCGCAATGCTGCCTCAGTTACATGCTGCGGATGACGGATGGAAGCAGCAATAATTTTCGTATCAATGCCATGAATATCAAATATTTGGGAGATTTCTGAAATGAGATTCAATCCATTATGACCGATGTCATCTAACCGACCTAAAAAAGGAGAAACATATGTAGCACCTGCTCTTGCAGCTAGTAGCGCTTGATTGGCGTTAAAAATAAGCGTCACGTTTGTATGAATTCCTAATTCTGAGAATTTTTTGACTGCTTTTAGACCATCAGGGGTCATAGGAACTTTTATCGTAATATTTGGTGCAATTTTAGCTAATTCTTGACCTTCCTTAATCATTTCTTCCGCTTTAGTTGAGATGACTTCCGCGCTGACAGATCCGGAAACAATGGATGTAATTTCTATCAATCTTTCTTCAAACGTTACGCCTTTTTCTTTTGCAACCAAGCTAGGGTTAGTTGTTACTCCTGACAAAACGCCTAGTGATTGAGCTTCCTTAATTTCTTCGATATTTGCTGTATCAATAAAAAATAACATGCCTGGTACCTCCCTTATGTGATCGCTTTCGCAAAAACAAGAAACGAAACCGCCATACTTCATAAAAGAAAGGCGGCCGTTAATTGCATAAAGAAATATGAAACCTTATCTATTTATTCTGCTTTTCCGGATGAACCGAATTCGCGCATTTTGCCTTTAACTGTTTCTTTAATGGCTTCCCGGGCAGGACCTAAATATTTGCGCGGATCATACATATCCGGATTTTCTGCCAAAACTTCGCGTACGCGTTTAGCAGATGCTATTTGGTTTTCTGTATTAACGTTAATTTTCGCAGTTCCTAAAGAAATTGCTCTTTGAATATCCTTTGTCGGAATTCCTGTTCCCCCGTGCAGTACCAATGGAACGCCAGTCCGGTTGCTGATTTCCTCCATTTCTTTAAAGCCTAGGTTCGGCTCTCCTTTATACGGACCGTGAACAGATCCCAATGCAGGAGCTAGGCAATCAATACCTGTCCGTTTTACAAGCTCTTCACATTCATTTGGATCAGCGTAAATAATTCCTTCTCCTACTACGTCATCTTCCTGTCCGCCGACAACACCTAATTCCGCTTCAACAGAAACACCATGTAGATGAGCAAGCTCCACTACTTTGGAAGTTAAAGCGACATTCTCTTCAAAAGGATGATGAGAGGCATCGATCATAACAGAAGTAAAGCCGGCATGAATAGCTTTTGCACATGATTCAAAGCTTGAGCCGTGATCTAAATGGATGGCAACTGGAACGGTAATTTTATAATCTTCCATCAAACCTTTTACCATGTTCACAACCGTTTTAAAACCGCCCATATAGCGACCAGCGCCTTCAGAAACGCCTAAAATAACCGGTGATTTTTCTTCTTCTGCTGCTTGCAGAATCGCTTGTGTGAACTCGAGATTGTTTAAATTAAACTGTCCTACAGCATAGCCGTTTTCTTTTGCACGATTTAACATTTCAGTCATTGAAACTAAGGGCATCGAAAAATCCTCCTTAAATTAAGTAGCCTATGTTGCGATTAGCGAAAAGCTCAAATCTAGCATGACCTGAGCAAGAAAAATGTATGTATGATGCCAATCATCTTTTCTTACTAAATAGAATACCAACTTATGAGGATTTCGGCAACTTTATCCCGATAAATTCATGGATTATACACTTTATTTCGTTCGGGAAGGCAAATATTTTCTCACTGTATCCCGCAGCTCGTCAATGTCAAACGGCTTGGCGAAGTGTGTTAATGCCCCTAAATCTTTCGCTTCCTGAATCATATCCAATTCTCCATACGCGGTCATGATAATGACTCGTATATCAGGGTTAACCTTTTTTAGCCTTTTTAAAATTTCAATCCCGTCCATCCCAGGAATTTTCATGTCTAATAAAACGAGATCAGGGGAATGGTTTTCGGCTATTTCTAATGCCTGAAAACCGTTAGCAGCTTGAAAAGTTTGATAACCCTCTTTATTGAACACTTCATTCAGCAAAATCCGAATTCCGTATTGATCGTCGACAATTAAAATTTTTCCATCCATTTTTACACCTCTTAACTTAAACAAATGCAATACTTTTTAAAATTTTATTTAGTTATGTATTCTTGATTAAATTACAATTTCCTGCCAACCGGTTCACAAATTATTCATATTTTGATTCTTCGCCTCTTTTTCTTATTATATAAGCAGAGAACTTTGTATAAAGGTGGCTGATGATTGAATGTTAAAAATTTTTACGACACAATTAACAGGGTTTTTCCAAAGAATTCAAGAGAAAGAAAACAGCCAAATAGAAGATGCCGCACGTCTTCTGGCGCAAGCTGCAATCGGAGAAGGCGCCATTTATGTAAAAGGATGGGGAATTCTTGAAGGAATTTATGCCCAAGTTGAAAAAGGAGAATCCTTTCCGGCATGCAAGCCTTTGCCTGATGTGGATAACGTAACCGCAGCAGACCGCGTTCTCCTTTTCACTCCGTTTTCGACTGATCTTGATGCGATTGATACTGCGCAGCAATTGGCCGAAAAAGGGATTCCAACCGTTGGGGTTTCCGCAGCTGTTAACGGCGAAAAAAGCTTACAGCAATTTGTCGATATACATGTAGATTCCAAATTAACAAAACCCATTATTCCCACTGAACATAATGAACGAATCGGCTTCCCTGTGCTCATGACTTCATTATATGTTTACTACTGCTTATTTTTGACTGTGAAAGAAATATTGGAGGAACATGAAGAATAAACTTTACATGCAAGAATGCGAAGAAATTGGCAAATCGCCAATTTCTTTTTTTATGAATTAGCATAGAAACCTATTGATTTCAAATTTAGTCCTCTCTTGTACAGACTTTAGACCTTTATCAATACATTTTGTAGTGCAGAGAGGCTGATGACCTGTTTCATGATTTACAATGCATTTTTATGAAAAATCGCGTATAAGTCTTTTTTGCGATACTCTAATAAAATTTTATGAAAAATGCGACGCCGTTTATAGGGATGGTTTTTAAATTTAGAACAGCGTCGATTTCCCGGCCGATTCTTTCTTCAAAATGAAAAACAAAGCCGCTGCTTTCGGAAATCAGTGAAAGATTTGTCGTAATAAAAAAATTTGTATTACGAGCAAAAAAAGGCTGTCTAACCAATCGTTCAGACAACCTTTTCTTTCATTTCTTATTGATTTTTCTTGTTTAGAGAAGCGTGAATGAACTCCCGGAAAAGAGGCTGCGGTCTAGTTGGCCGTGATGTAAACTCCGGATGGAATTGGGACGCAACAAACCAAGGGTGGTCTTGTAATTCAATGATTTCTACTAACCGTCCATCTGGACTTGTTCCGGAGAATACAAATCCGGCCTCTTCCATTTGCTGACGGAACTCATTGTTAAATTCGTACCGATGGCGATGACGTTCATAAATTACTTCATCGTTGTAGGCTTCATAAGCCTTTGTTCCTTCTTTCAATTTGCAAGGATATAAACCAAGACGGAGCGTTCCTCCTAAATCCTCTACTTCTTTTTGCTCCGGAAGCAAGTCAATAATCGGATATGGAGTGTTTGGATCAATTTCAGATGAATTCGCACCTTTTAATCCTAGAACGTTGCGGGCAAACTCGATCGAAGCTACCTGCATGCCAAGACAGATGCCAAGGAAAGGAATTTTTTGTTCGCGGGCGTATTGAGTCGCGATTATTTTCCCTTCCACTCCCCTGTCTCCAAATCCGCCAGGAACTAATATACCTTCAGCTCCCTGAAGCAAGTCTGCTACATTCTCTTTCGTAACATGCTCCGCATTAATCCAATCAATTTCCACATCGGCATCATAATAATATCCGGCATGCTTCAAAGCTTCCACAACGGAAATATAGGCGTCCTGAAGCTCGACATATTTGCCGACTAAGGCGATTTTGACTGTTTTTGATAAATTGCGGACTTTATTGACAAGCTCGATCCATTCCGTCATATCAGCTTGTCCGCATTGAAGATCCAAATAATCGCAAACAATTTGATCAAGGTTTTGTTCTTGCAATGCTAAAGGGACGCTGTAAAGAATATCGGCATCACGGCATTCAATGACAGCTTTCGGTTCAATGTCGCAGAACAAAGCAATTTTATCTTTCATCTCTTGGGAAATCGGCATTTCTGTGCGCACTACAATCACATTTGGCTGTATTCCCAATGAGCGCAATTCTTTCACACTATGCTGTGTCGGCTTTGTTTTCATTTCTCCTGCTGCTTTAATATATGGCACAAGAGTACAATGAATGTACATGACGTTTTTGCGGCCTGCTTCATTTTTCATTTGGCGGATTGCTTCCAAAAACGGCAATGATTCAATATCTCCGACGGTACCGCCGATTTCGGTAATAACGACATCAGCATTTGTTTCTCTGCCAGCGCGAAAAACGCGGTCTTTAATTTCATTCGTAATATGGGGGATGACTTGAACGGTTCCGCCTAAATAATCGCCTCTCCGTTCTTTTTTAATGACGGCCGAATAAATTTTTCCTGTTGTGACATTGCTGTACTTATTTAAATTAATATCAATAAAGCGCTCGTAATGGCCTAAATCGAGGTCAGTCTCTGCGCCGTCATCCGTCACGAACACTTCGCCGTGCTGATACGGACTCATTGTTCCCGGATCAACATTGATATATGGATCGAATTTTTGAATCGTCACATTCAACCCGCGGTTTTTTAGAAGTCTGCCAAGAGATGCGGCAGTAATTCCTTTCCCTAAAGATGAAACAACGCCACCGGTTACAAAAATATACTTGGTCATGCAAAAATTCCCTCCAGTTGCAATCTATCCTTTTGTTAATTTGCACAAAATAAATCGTCAGAAGGCATCAACAAAAAAATATGAAAGCTCCCTTCCTTTTCGGAAAGGGAGCTTTCATATTGTAATTTGTTTTCCGTACTTTTAAAGCCCAATTAAAATATTAGCGAGGAAAACTATGAAAGTCAACCCTTAAATTTAGGACATTATTGTTCGTCCAATTCTTCCTCATCGAGATCGAAATCAGCATCCAACTCGTCATCTTCTACATCGTAATCATCGTCAATTAGTTCATCATCAAAGCTTTCATCATCTTCTTCGTCCTCAAAATCATCGTCTTCTTCATCAAGATCAAGATCTTCTTCATCCACATAATCGTCAAGATCGTCATAGTCAAGATCGTCTTCAACCAAGTCTTCATAATCGTCAAGATCTTCTTCATCGTATGCAATCTTCGCTTTTTTCTTCTTCGTTTTAACCGTCGGCTGGGTTTCTTCTTCAATTTGATCGAGCGGATACCAGCTCTTAATGCCCCAGCTATTTTCCCCAATGCAAATAAATTTTCCATCTATATTTAAATCCGTATAAAACTGTGCAATGCGTTCGGTCGCTTCTTCCTCCGAAAGCCCTAATAAACTGCTAACTTCTTTCATTAATTCTTCAAACGGTATAGCTTGCCTTTTTTCGGAAAGAATAAGGTAAGCGATATCCACCATCGACATTTCTTTCAGCTGCTCCTGCGAGTATTGCGTTAAGCTCAAGGTCAGGCACTCCCTTTCTCGTCTTTCATCTATCTTTATTAAATGAAAGGGCAACGAAAATAGAATAAAGCATGATATAATTCCGAATGATGAATGCCGCCCTTTCAGTGATGTACCATATGATACGTTTGCATACCATTCATTATAAACAAATTTTACAACTTTATGCTACCGTATTGTGTCTTGATTTTAAATTTTTTCGTCAAATTCCATTGTCTATCTTTCTATTTTTTAAAATCTTAAGGCGCCCTTGTGGCGCCTTTTAAAATTGCTTTCTATCTAATCATATCTTTATGAAATGAGCTCTTGCTCCTTCGATTCGCCAAAAACAGCTTTTTCCAGCAGCTCCGCTACATCGTACGTTTTCACTTTATTTTCAACCTCTTTTGCTTTCGTTCCATCTGTCAGCATTGTTAGACAATATGGACATCCGGAGCTGATCACGCTTGGATTGACAGCCAGTGCTTGTTCGGTGCGCGCAACATTGATGCGCACTCCCGTGTCTTCCTCCATCCACATAAGACCGCCGCCGGCTCCACAGCACATGCCCGTTTCCCGATTCCGTTCCATTTCAACAACTTTTACACCTGGAATGGATGCCAAAATTTCACGGGGTGGATCATAAATTTCGTTGTATCTTCCAAGATAACAAGAATCGTGGAAAGTAATCGTTTCATTCACTTCATATTTCGGAACGAGCTTCTTTTCTTTCAACAGTTTTGCTAAAAGTTCTGTATGATGGTACACTTCGGCTTCAAAACCGAAATCCGGATATTCATTTTTAAATATGTTGTAAGCATGCGGGTCGATTGTAACAATTTTCTTCACATTATATTTTTCAAATTCGGCTATGTTGCTTGCAGCAAGCTCTTGAAATAAAAACTCATTGCCGAGGCGCCTCGGTGTGTCACCTGAATTTTTCTCTTTATTTCCTAATATAGCAAATTTCACACCTGCTTCGTTCAAAAGTTTAGCAAACGATAAAGCGATTTTTTGGCTGCGATTATCAAATGATCCCATGGAACCGACCCAGAATAAATATTCAAACTCCTCGCCTTGCTTTTTCAATTCCTTCACCGTTGGCACGTAGACATCTTCTCGTGATTTGCGCCAATTTTCCTTATCTTTGCGGTTTAGGCCCCACGGATTTCCTTGCCGCTCAATGTTTTGCATCGCCCGCTGCGCATCCGGATTCATTTTTCCTTCTGTTAATACAAGGTAGCGGCGCAGGTCAATGATTTTATCGACATGTTCGTTCATTACTGGACATTGGTCTTCACAATTCCGGCACGTCGTACATGCCCATATTTCTTCCTCTGAAATGACCTCCCCGATGAGGCTTGGATTGTAGTCAAGAGCCGCCGCCGCTTCATCTGTTCCCTTTTGCAGCGACTGAAGAGCCAGCTGATTTCCCATCGTATTTTGAAATGCAAAGGCAGGCACCCAAGGGGACTTGGAAGTGATGGCAGCCCCTTTATTTGTTAAATGATCCCGAAGCTTTATGATTAAATCCATCGGCGAAAGCATTTTTCCAGTACCAGTCGCCGGACACATATTTGTACACCGTCCGCATTCAACACAGGCGTACAAATCGAGAAGCTGCGTTTGCCGGAAATCTTCAATTTTTCCGACTCCATATGATGTTTGAGTTTCGTCTTCAAAATCAATTTTCTCCAACTTCCCTGGATTTGACAAACGGCTTAAAAAAACATTGGCAGGTCCTGCAATTAAATGGGCATGTTTAGACTGAGGGACATACACTAAAAATGTGAGCAAAATGAGCAGGTGCACCCACCAAAAAACGTAAAAAATAACAGCGGCGCCTGTTTCACCGACAAAGCCCAGCAGGAAAGCAGCCGATGAGGCAACAGGTTCACTAAAGCTTCGTTCATATCCTCTCCAAATCATGTACATACCGTTTCCAAGCAGTACAGACAGCATTAATCCGCTGATAAAAATAAGGACAAGTCCGGATTTAAACCCTCGTTTTAAACGGACAAGCTTTTCAATGTATCGCCGGTAAAAAGCAGCAACTACCGCTACTAAAATAAGGAGGGTAACAATTTCTTGGAAAAAGGTGAAAATCGGGTACAACGGTCCGAAAGGCAAATGGCTCCCCGGAATCAGCCCTTTTAAAATGAAATCAATCGCACCGAATTGGACAAGAATAAAGCCGTAGAAAAAAATAACATGAACCCAGCCCATTTTCTTGTCTTTTAATAGTTTTTTCTGTCCGAACACATTGACCCAAATCCGTTCGAAACGTTCTTTTACCTTCCCGTCGAATTCTTCTTTTTTTCCAAGTTTGATATAAGCAATTCTAGTTTGAATTAAATAAATAAACAAATACACCGCGTAAACGGTTACAAGCAAAAACGCAAAAAAATTAATCCATAATAGTGTATTCATTATTCTCCCCCATTCATAAAATCCCCCTGTTGTATTTGACTGAAATTTCGGACGTTTCTTAATTATATTATATAATGAATGAACGTTCAGTCAATTCACCAAATCGTTGAAAATCGGAACCATTTTTCCTTTGTTTCGTATATAATGACAGTTATTTATTTCTAAAATATTGAACAAATTCCAAAATTTATTTGTTCATTTTGCTAGAGGAGTGCCGGAAAAATGGATACGACTGACATTGTCGGGCTCATTAAACAACACCATCATCAAATAAAAAAAACTGTCAAAAGGACTGTGAAAAACGAATCTCTTGTTGATGATATCGTCCAAGAAGTTTGTATTAAAATATATATATATTTTCAAACGAATGATATGCCTACCAATATCAGCGCTTGGATTACGACTGTCTCAAAAAATACAGCCACCGACCATCTTCGAAAAATTCAACGAAACAATCATTTGCTAAACCATCTGCAGCAAGAAGCAATTTTTCACAACTGCTCAGAATGGAATCCCGAATCCGAGGCCTTATTAAAACAAATGATTGAATACGTGCAAAATGCATTAAACGAAATGGATCCTAATACAAAAAAGATTATTCTATTGCGGCAGCAGGGATTATCCTATACAGAAATTGCCCAGCAGATGAATTTGCCTAAAAATACGGTGAAAACAAAAATTTTCCGCGGCCGAAAACAGTTAATGACATTTCTGCAAAAGAACGGGGTTTTTCAAAATGATTTATGAGGATGTTAGTTTTCAATATAACTAAGCGACCAATAATCTCTGCAACGACTGCCGGGCGTTTGCTGAACAACTCAAACAGCGTTCACATCGCTGTGGAAAATTCTCTTGACCTAGCAATAGAGCCTGCAATTTACTTTTGGATCGCGTTTTTTGTTTTTCGCTTTTTTCATTGTCTGCTTTTCCATAGTCTCAGCTGGTTCAGCCTCATTTCAAAAAGCAGTATGATGGATCCTGTTTAATACAGCAAAAAATGAATAAGCTCTTCCCTATCATAAACAAAATACAAAAGGGGTTATAACTCAACAAACAGCACAGCTGTCGGAAAATAAATAGCATGTCTCCTTCAAATATATGCAAACAAAAAAGCAAAAAGCCCTTTTTCACACAATAACTTGTTGAAAAAAGGCTTTTTCTGCTCTCTTCGTTTTAACATCCTAGAAAAAGAGATGCGATTAGGTTAAAATCGGAAAGCGTTCCTATTTCCCTTTTACTCGAATCATTTCCCACATCTAAATTCGTTACATTTTTTCAGGAGCGGAAACGCCAATTAAGGTAAGGGCATTTTTCAGCGTGATTTGCGTTGCTTTCATAAGAGCAAGCCGCGCCTTAGATTTCATTTCATTGCTTGCATCAAGCACTTTTTCTGCATTGTAGAAGCTGTGTAGCACAGATGCCAGCTCAAAAATGTAATTCGTAATCCGATGCGGAATTCTTTTCTCTGCGGCTTCAGCGACAACGCCAGGGAATTCACCAAGCTTTTTTAACAGCTCTATTTCTTTCTCAGATTGAATTTCATTCAAAAGATCGCTTTCGTTTGCATTGTAAGACAGGCCTTGCTCGTTTCCTTGGCGGAGAATGCTGCATACACGCGCATGAGCGTATTGTGCGTAATAGACAGGATTTTCATTTGATTCCGATACAGCCAAATCCAAGTCAAAATCCATATGCGAGTCGCCGCTTCTCATAGCAAAAAAGTAACGAACGGCATCCAAGCCGACTTCTTCGATCAATTCTCTCATCGTGACAGCCTTGCCAGTACGTTTTGACATTTTCACTTTTTCGCCGTTTTTAAAGAGGCTGACCATTTGCATAATTTCCACTTCAAGAATATTTTGATCATACCCCAGCGCCTGAATGGCTGCTTTCATTCTCGGTATATAGCCATGATGATCCGCGCCCCAAATGTTTATCAGCTTATCAAAGCCGCGATCCAATTTATCTTTATGATAAGCAATATCTGGTGTTAAATACGTATAAGACCCATCCTTCTTAATCAACACTCTATCTTTATCATCGCCAAATGCAGTAGAGCGGAACCATGTTGCCCCGTCTTGTTCATAAATGTGGCCGTTTTTCCGAAGCATGTCGAGCGCCTCATCAATTTTGCCGCTTTTGTATAGGGATGTCTCAGAATACCAAACATCGAAGGAAACGCGAAATTCTTCGAGGTCTTTTCTAATTTTCTCAAGCTCATATTTCAGACCGAGGTCACGGAAAAATTGCAGCCGTTCTTCTTCGCTTTTTTCAAGCAGACTGTCGCCATATTCATCAGCAATTTTTTTTCCGATTTCAATAATATCTTGTCCATAGTACCCGTCTTCAGGCATTTCCGCTTCTTTTCCAAGCGCTTCTAAATATCTTGCCTCTACGGACAGAGCTAAATTGTGAATCTGATTTCCAGCGTCATTAATATAATATTCCCGGGTTACATCATACCCCGCTTTTTCTAAAATGTTGCAAAGAGAGTCGCCGAATGCTGCTCCGCGCGCATGCCCTAAGTGAAGATCTCCCGTCGGGTTTGCAGAAACGAACTCCACTTGGATTTTTTTACCTTCCCCAACATTTGATTCGCCGTATTTGTCACCCGCTTGAATAATGGCTGGAATCAACTTAGTTAAATATTCATTATTCATGAAAAAATTAATAAAGCCCGGACCAGCAATATCAATTTTTTCAATGGATGCTTTCGCTCGATCAAAATGTTGAACAATTTCCTCTGCAATCGCCCGAGGCGCTTTTTTAGCTATGCGAGCAAGCTGCATGGCCATGTTTGTTGAGTAATCGCCGTGTGCTTTTTCTTTCGGCACCTCTAAAATAACTTCCGGAATTTGCTCCTCTTCTGCGATGTTTGCTTTCAATACAGCATTTTTTATTTCTTGTTTCAGCTGCTCCTTTACTTCATCTACAATGTTCATTCAATGCTCCTCCTTCTTAAATTGAATGCTTAAACTGTGTAAACGAGGGGTATCTCCATTTATTTCGAGCAAATATTCTATGCTAAGTGTACCATGTTTTTCTTCATCTGTATGCCAGATAAGCGATTTTGTCTCTGCTGCGAGCTTCAGCGTCCCGTACGGTGTTTCATAATTGGCATACGTTTTTTGTCCCTGCTTGAAGCGCTGTCTTAAGCGAATGCCTCCGGAACGTATGAGAGTCGTTTCCTTTTCGCTGATTTTGATTAACGTCTTAACGGTTTCATCATCTTGAATCTCATCATAAACCAAATAAAAAGTGTGCTGCTTTTTGAAAAATTCCCCGGTTGTATAAAATTCAATCCGCTCTTCTTCTGTTTGATTTTGAAAAATCTTGTTTTGAACATAAATTTGAACAGGTACGCGCATGTCTTTATATCATCCTTTTTAGGGATTTATTCTATATTTTAGTGGAAATCATTTGCTGTTAAAAGCTTTATATTGGCCTGCCTGCCGCTTGACGCTCGATCCAAGCTGTTCAGCTTTTGAATAATAAAAAGCCATAGCAGAAGCACTATGGCAGAAAAATGACTTTACTTTCTTTTTGCCACCCAGCCTAATAACATTTCGCGAATCAATTTGCTCGCTGTATTCGCTGTTTGTTCTGAATGGTCATATACAGGTGCGACTTCAACTAAATCAGCGCCGACAACTTTCACATCAGAACAGGCAATTTCATGTATAGAAGCAAGCAGCTCTTTTGATGTAATGCCGCCAGCATCGACTGTTCCGGTTCCCGGCGCGTGAGCAGGATCCAGCACATCGATGTCAATCGTAACATATACAGGTCTTTGTGAAAGTTTCGGAAGAATCTTTTTGAGCGGCTCGAGCACTTCAAATTTGGCAATGTAAAGTCCAGCCTCTTTCGCCCATTCAAACTCCTCCTTCATCCCAGATCGGATGCCGAATGAAAAAATATTTTCCGGGCCAATCAAATCGCTTGCTTTCCGGATCGGAGTGGCATGAGACAGAGGCTCGCCTTCATAATGCTCGCGCAAATCTGTATGCGCATCGATATGAATGACCGCTAAATTTGGATATTTTTTATGCATCGCTTTAATGACAGGCCATGTTACAAGGTGCTCTCCTCCAATTCCGAGAGGAAATTTATCCGCTTTTAAAATTTTGTCCACAAACTCTTCAATCAACTCAATGCTCCGCTTTGCATTTCCAAACGGAAGAGGAATATCGCCTGCATCAAAATATTTTACATCCCCAAGCTCACGATCTAAATAAGGACTGTATTCTTCCAACCCGATGGAAACCTCCCGAATGCGGGCCGGACCGAAACGGGAGCCTGGCCGGTAGCTGACTGTCCAATCCATCGGCATTCCATAAATGACTGCTTCACTTTCCTCAAAGCTTGGATGGCTTCTAATAAAAACATTTCCTGAATAAGCTTCATCAAATCGCATGGACATCACCCTCCTGTCTGAAAAAGCAAGAGGCTGATCCCTCTTGCTTAAACTGTATTATGCTATTCGCTTTTTGTTCAGTTTTCCTAAAGGCTATTTAATTATTTCGGAAACAAACTTCGGTAAAGCGAATGCAGCTTTATGAATTTCTTTCGTATAATATTTAGAATCCAAGTCAAAGAAACGATCGTCACTTACCTCAATTGGATCATATTTCTTCGATCCGATCGTGAACGTCCACAGCCCGCTAGGATATGTCGGGATGTTTGCAGTATATAGCCTTGTAATCGGGAAAATCTCTTTCACATCATGATAGACATTTTTTATCAAATCTGCCTTAAACCAAGGATTATCCGTTTGCGCGACAAAAACGCCGTCCTCCTTCAAAGCTTTGGATATTCCTGCATAAAACCCTTTTGTAAAGAGGTTGACCGCAGGACCGACAGGCTCGGTTGAATCAACCATAATGCAGTCATATTGATTTTCGCTTTGTGCAATGTGCATAAAGCCGTCGCCAACTTTCACTTCAACGCGTGGATCATCTAGTTTTCCGGCAATTTCCGGCAAGTATTTTTTTGAATACTCGATCACTTTGCCGTCAATTTCTGCAAGTGTTACTTTTTTTACACTTGGATGCTTCAGCACTTCACGGATAACGCCTCCGTCTCCTCCTCCGACAACTAGCACATATTCTGGCTTCGGATGAGTAAACAACGGTACATGGGCCATCATTTCATGGTAGACAAATTCGTCTTTTTGCGATGTCATTACCATTCCATCCAAGAAAAGCATGTTGCCGAATTCTTCTGTCTCCACTACCTCCAATTTTTGGAATTCGGTCTGTTCTGTATGTAAAGTGCGTTTAATTTTCATCGTAATCCCGAAATGTTCTGTCTGTTTTTCTGTATACCAAAGTCCTCCCAAGATTTAATCTTCCTTTCATATGTTTTTCCAATATCTTTCCCTAATTTGAACAGACAACACGTAAACCTCAAAAAAAGTATAGTGGAATCTATCAAAATTGCAAAGAATAAATTTCATTTTTCATAGGTGGAAGTTTAAAAACTTGCGAATCACCTCATACTGAATAACAAAACGAACGGGCTTAAGAGGTGATGGAAATGGAAGCGATGACGCCAAAAGGCATTCGTCTTACCATCAAAACAATCCGGGCATTATTTTTTATTCATTTTTTTGTTTTTGCTGCGGCAGCTATTTGTATTGCGGTTGTTTTGATTGCGGCTAAAGTACAAGGCGCTCCTTCCATTGTTGTGCCGCAATCAACTGTATTGTACGCAAGCAACGGAACGAAAATCGGTGAGGAGCATCACGGCGGCCGCCGTTTTTGGGTGGAACTTGATGAAATTTCACCCTATTTAATCAATGCGACAATCGCTATTGAGGACAAAAATTTTTATGATCATCACGGTTTTGATTTTAAACGAATAGCAGGTGCTGCCGTTGCCGATCTCAAAGCGATGGCAAAGGTGCAGGGAGCCAGCACAATCACCCAGCAATACGCAAGAAATTTATATCTTGGATTTGAAAAAACGTGGGCTCGGAAAATGACAGAAGCTTTTTATACCATTCGGCTCGAGATGAACTACTCGAAAGAAAAAATTTTAGAAGGCTATTTAAATACAATATATTATGGACACGGAGCCTACGGGGTCGAGGCGGCCTCCCGTTATTACTTCGGCAAAAAGGCAAAGGACTTGACGCTCGCCGAAGCCGCTCTACTTGCCGGCATTCCGAAAGGACCGTACTCCTATTCACCGATGGTGAACTATGATTTATCAAAAAAAAGACAAGAGATGATTTTGCAGACAATGGTCAAACAAGGGTTAATTACAAAAAAAGAAAGTGAACTGGCTGCAAAGGAAAAATTAACGTTCAAAACGAACGAAAACACCAAAACAGAAAAGTTTGCCCCCTATTTTCAAGATGAGGTTATGAAAGAAGTAAAAGAAATATTGCAGGACCACCAATTAATTGAAACAGCCGGTCTGAAAATTTTTACTACTCTTGATCCAAATCTGCAAAAAATTGCTGAATCGACCGTAGAAAAAGTCATGAGGAAAGACTCGGATATCCAAGTTGCCTTCTCGGCAATCGATCCGAAAACAGGCGAGGTAAAAGCTCTAATCGGCGGACGGAATTATAAAGAGAGCCCTTTTAACCGCATGACTCAGGCAAAACGTCAGCCTGGTTCAACGATTAAGCCGTTTCTATATTATGCAGCCTTGGAAAATGGATTTACGCCGTCCACAATGCTGAAAAGCGAGCCGACAACGTTCCATTTTCAAAATGGAACAAACACATATTCCCCGGGCAACTACAATGGCTACTACGCAAATGATGAAATTACATTAATAGAAGCCCTTGCTTTGTCCGACAATATTTATGCTGTTAAAACCCATATGTTTATCGGTATGGATCAATTAATAAAAATGGGAAAGCTTTTTGGAATCGGAGAAAATTTTAAAATGGTTCCGTCGCTAGCTTTAGGAACTTCTCCCGTAAGGCCGCTCGATCTCATGAACGCTTACGGCATTTTAGCGAACGGCGGTCAAAAAATAAAACCGATATTTGTCCGTAAAATCATTGATAAAAATGGAAAAGTCTTATATGAGGCAAATGTTGAAAAGGAACAAATTCTAAATGAACAAACAGCCTTTATCACCGCACATTTAATGACCGGCATGTTTGATCGAAAGCTAAACAGTTATACAACTGTTACAGGGGAAAACATTATCGATCAACTATCAAGGCCTTTTGCTGGGAAATCCGGGACGACAAAGACTGACAGCTGGATGATCGGATTTGCCCCGCAGCTCGTAGCAGGTGTATGGACAGGTTATGACAAAGGAAAGACGATTGACATGGTCGAGGAACGAGCCTATTCGAAAAAAATTTGGGCCGGCTTTATGGAAGAAGCGTTGAAACATGAACCTGTAAAACAATTTAAGCCGCCTGAAGGAGTTGTCGGCGTTTATGTCAATCCGGAAAACGGGCTTTTAGCGACGAAAGAATGTCCCGTCTCCCGCCTTGCGTATTATGTGAAAGGCACGGAACCAACAAAATATTGCATGGAGCACCTCGACAATATGGAAGAGCCGAAAAACAGCGGGCGGAAAAAAAAGGATGAACCATTATGGAGAAGGCTTATGCCGTGGTTTTAGACATATAGGCAAAATAAGGGTTTGCGCATAGTCTTGACGCAAGCCCTTATTTATTTTTCAAAGAAGATGCAGCTCCTATGATATACTATAAAAAAGGACGATATATATTCAGATGTCATAACAAGAGGCCAGTCCTTGTAGAAATCGACCGATTACATGTATGCTACAGCTCTTATATTTTTCGAAAGCTTCAGCGAAAAATCTGAGGAAAAATAAACGAATAGCCGATTTCTACTATCCTTTTCATGCTTAAAAACACACGACTGAAAGGATTATCACAGCAATGAACGAATTATTAAAACAGCCGGAATGGAGAATCATCGATCATTCAAGCTTAGGACTCTTTTTTGATGCCAAGCAATCATTCGCTTACGATGATACGTTGTGCACGACAGTCGGGAGCGGCATGTCCCCCGCGACAGTCCGCACTTGGGTGCATCATGATACGATTGTTCTCGGCATTCAAGATACAAGAGCCCCGTTTTTAAAAGATGGAGTAGATTTTTTAAAAAAACAAGGATATAAAGTCATCGTTCGAAATTCCGGCGGGTTGGCTGTTGTTTTGGATGAAGGGATTTTAAACGTATCGATCATTTTACCGGAAAAGGAAAAAGGAATTGACATTAACCGCGGTTATGATGCGATGAAGGATTTAATCTGTTTTCTCTTGAAACCGTATGGCGCAGAAGTCGAAGCAGGAGAAATTGTCGGTTCATATTGTCCCGGGAGCTACGACCTCAGCATTCACGGCAAAAAATTTGCCGGCATTTCTCAGCGCCGTCTTAAGAGAGGCGTAGCGGTTCAAATTTATTTATGCATCACAGGAAGCGGAGCAGCGCGCGCAAACGAGATTAAACAGTTTTATGACAAGGCGACAAAAGGACAAGCCGAACATTTCAAGTACCCAAACGTAAATCCGAGCACGATGGCGTCTTTACATGAATTATTAAAGGTGAAGTTAACCGTCCAGGATGTGGTGCACGACCTTCTTGCAGCCTTACAACATTTGAGCGGCCGCATTTATTCCTCCAATTTAACCGACTTTGAACTGGAATTGTATGAAGCAAACTTCATAAGAATGATAGAGCGGAATGAAAAATTTTTGCCTAATATGTAAATCGGGAAGGGAGAAAGTTATGTTTAAAAAAGTAGCTTCTGATGTTTTAGGATTAAGTGATATCGGCACGGTGATCAAGCCGGAGGATTATGATAAAGTGGACGCGGATGATTATGTCATGCATGAGGATGGGGAAAAAATCTACTTCCTCATTAAGTCGAAAACCGACGAGTATTGTTTCACAAACAAAGCGTTAATCCACGTTGACGGCACAAGCGCTGTCAGCAAAAAACGCACTTTAAAGCGGTATGACTACTATGCCCACCGCGTTTCAAACGTTGTGCTTGAAACGGCAGGGACTATTGATTTAGATGTAGAAATCAAATTCCAAATTGGAAACACGCCTTTTTCCATTGATGTTCATAAAAAACATTTAGAAGAGCTAAAAGATTTGTATAAAGCGTTGATTAAAATAGAAGAAATTTCAAACGATCATGACAATTATATGGAGTATGCAAAACAAAGCCTGCAAATGGCCGCCTCTGTATTCACCAACAACCGCATAAATGAAAGCAATATTTCCGAGCAATTTAAAGAAATTAACGATATTGCGTTCAATTGGCTGATGAATGCGAAAAAGCAATACAATTTAAAAGATTACGGGTTTGTGTTTGACCTTTTTATCCAGCAATAAACACTAAATAAATGCTAAAAAATAAATCAAGTAGAGAAAAACAAACCGTTTCTCTACTTGATTTCGTATGTTTGTTTGAAGTAGCTGGCGAATGCCTGCTACTTTCGGACGTTGCGGCTAATGCCGCAATCCCTTTTTATTTTTTGTATGGCTATTATTCAAAATATTGAATAAGATCAGGCTGCCGCTCTTTGTCCTTTAAAAGACGCAGGCGGAGCGTCTTCCGCTATTCCGCCATTTTTTCCAGATTGCCGTTTCGATCCATTTTAAACGTTGTTGTCGGACGTTCTTCTTCCTCAAAGAGAACTAGCTTTCGAGCGCGGTTCATAATCTTCATAAGTGTTTCATAGTCTTCTTGAACTGTTTTCGATTCTTCCTCAAGCTTGGCAACCTTCTTCTCCAACTCTTCGTTTTTCTTAATCAGTTCTTCATTTTCTTTTTTCAAACGCTCGTTTTCTTGCTGCAAAGCCTCGATATGTTCGCTGTTCCCTTGGTAAGTTCTTAAAAATTCAATTACACTATCCATTGTCAGCTCCACTTTTGAATTGGCTGCGAGCTCTGGATGATTATAATTCTTTGAATTTTGCACCGCATTTACTTCAGTAAAATCACCAGGCGACGCTTCAGGCGGCGTATAAAGCAATCGCTTCTTTGCAGTCTGGCCTTTCCCAAGCGCTCTCATTTTCTGCTTTCTCTGTTTTTTTGCAAGCTGCAAAGCTTTTTCATACTTATGGCGCACAACGGCGTTCCAGCGGAAGCCACAGGCGGCCGACGTGCGGTTCAGCTTATCACCAACTTCTTCAAAAGCGTTTAATTGCGTGCTTCCTTCACGGACATGCCGCAAAACGGTTTCTGCTAATAGCAGATCGTTTTCTTCTGTCCAAGCATCCTGTCTTGTTTTCATTCACTCTCAACTCCCTTATTCTTGAATAATACTATTTGTTCTAGCATCATTTTTCCCAAAAGATTAAAAATATATACAAGGATAGTAGATTTTTACAGAAAAGCGCTGTACTTGATTTCAAAAAAAAGACAAGGTATACTACCCGATAGTGCTTATTCATGAAGAAAGGATTGTTCAAAAGGATGGCAAATGAGTTCCGTGTATGCGACGATTGTAAAGCGCCAAATTTAAAATCGCTTATTCCGAAATTAAAGAATTTGGATCCCGATGCTAAAATTGAAATCGGCTGCCAATCGTACTGCGGGCCCGGAAGAAAGAAAACGTTTGTATTTGTGAACAACCGTCCGGTCGCTGCGTTAACGGAAGAAGAGTTAATAGAAAAAGTGAAAGCAAAGCTTAAAAAATAAGAAACCGCCTTTTAAGGAATGAATGCTTCCTGAGGCGGTTTTTTATTTAAGGTTGTTGAACGACATGGACCCGATTTTCCTTTGTGTCTGTTTAGAATCGCACTTTAAAAAACGAGGTGTTCACCTGAATTTAAACAAGTTATAATATAATCATGTCAAAACGGAAGAGGGAAGAAAATGACCTATGCAAGTGAAAAGCTGCCAGAAGAAAAAGTTTTTAAAGACCCGGTTCACCGTTACATCCACGTTCGCGATAAAATCATTTGGGATTTGATCGGGACAAAAGAGTTTCAACGGCTGCGCCGCATCCGCCAGCTCGGGACAACTTTTTTAACTTTTCACGGTGCGGAGCATAGCCGATTCAACCACTCATTAGGCGTTTATGAGATCGTCCGCCGAATTGTTGATGACGTATTTCGCGGGAGACCGGAATGGAACGAAGATGAGAGGCTGCTAAGCTTATGCGCTGCCCTTTTGCACGATGTCGGACACGGTCCCTTTTCTCATTCGTTTGAAAAGGTCTTCCATCTGGATCACGAAGATTTTACCCAAGCCATTATTTTAGGAAATACAGAAATAAACCGTGTTCTCTCAAATGCAGGGGCGGAATTCCCGAAAAAAGTGGCAGAGGTCATTGCGAAAACATACAAAAATAAGCAGGTTATCAGCTTAATTTCCAGCCAAATTGACGCCGACCGAATGGATTATTTGCAACGAGATGCTTTTTACACAGGCGTTCAGTACGGCCATTTTGACATGGAACGCATTTTGCGTGTGATGAGGCCGAGAGAGGATCAAGTCGTCATTAAATACAGCGGCATGCATGCTGTCGAAGATTATATTATGAGCCGATATCAAATGTACTGGCAAGTATATTTTCATCCAGTAACGAGAAGCGCTGAAGTCATTTTGTCCAAAATTCTCCATCGAGCAAAGGCTCTGTATGAAAATAATTATTCATTCCAAGCAGATCCAGTCCATTTTTATTCGATTTTCAAAGGAGATGTTACAGTCGAAGATTATTTAAAATTAGACGAATCCATCATCCTTTATTATTTCCAAGAATGGCAAAAGGAAAAGGATCCGATTTTAAGCGATCTGTGCAACAGATTTATAAACAGGCGCCTGTTTAAATATGTGGAGTTTCAACCGTCCAATGAACAATTGATGAAGCTGATTGAACTAACGAATTTGTTCAAAAAAGCAGGCATTGATCCGGAATATTATCTTGTTGTCGACTCGTCTTCAGATCTTCCGTACGATTTTTACCGACCGGGCGAGGAAGAAGAACGGCTGCCGATCCATTTGCTCATGCCAAACGGGGAAATACGGGAGCTTTCAAGAGAGTCGGAAATTGTGGACGCCATTACCGGAAAGCGGAGAACGGATCATAAATTATATTTTCCTCTTGATTTTTTAAAAGATTTCTCGGAGAAACGAAACTTGAAAAAACAAATTTTAGAAATTTTGCAGCTAACTGACAAAGATGGATTTATTCTGTAGGTGAGGAGATGAAGGGTGTGTTAACCGAACACGCAAAATTAATGAAAGTGCTGTCCGCTTCGAAAGAGATCATCGGACGAAAAAAACTGCAAAAAATTATATTTATAGCAAAAAAACTTAATTATCCCTTTTATGAAAAATACGAATTCCATTTTTACGGGCCGTATTCAGAAGAGTTGACGCTTCGCATTGAAGAGCTTTGCAACATGGGCTTTATCAATGAAGTAAAAGAAAAAAAAGGCGGCTATTATCAATACAAATATTCCCTTACAAAGTCGGGGCAGGAATTTTTAAGCCATTACGATTTGGACATGCCCGAACTGCAGAATTGCATAAATGAATTAAACGCCCAATCAGCACGTTTTTTAGAACTTGTATCAACCATTTTATATTTTGATCATTTGGACAAGGAAGAAGTGAAGGAAAAAGTATTCACGCTCAAAAAAAAGCAGCGTTATACGGATGAGGAAGTGGAGGAAGCTTATCAATTTATTCAACGATTGCAAGATCACAAATTCAGTGCAAAAATCAGCTGAATTTTCCCCTAAAAAAATGAAGAAAATCCTTTTTATGTATTTCAACCTTTTTATAGTATACTGTAAGCAAAGGAAATCGTTAGAATAGGAGGGCGCATTTTTGCCGTTTTTATATTACGATTTAGAAGTTATACCGTTTGTCATTATTGCTTTGATCGTCGGCTTCACTATCCATGAATTTTCACATGCATTTGTTGCCTATAAGTTCGGAGATCCGACAGCGAAAAATCAAGGGAGGCTGACCCTTAATCCGATCTCCCATTTAGATCCGATCGGTACTCTTTTAATATTTTTGGCAGGGTTTGGTTGGGCAAAACCCGTTCCGGTGAATCGTTTCTATTTTAAAAATCCCCGCTTATCCGGGGTATTAGTATCTGTAGCTGGTCCATTGAGCAATTTATTCATTGCCTTTCTCGCTTTTTTGCTGCTGAACTTTCTCTTTTCGTTTGGATTATTTGCCAGCTTATCTTATGATGGAGCCAGAATGGTTGAACAATTTTTTAATATTCTTATATCATTAAATATTATGTTGTTTATCTTTAATTTATTGCCGTTTCCGCCGCTTGACGGTTATCGCATCATTGAAGATTTAGCCCCGCCGGACATCCGCGCCAAGCTTACTCAATATGAAAATTACGGAGTGCTTATTTTTTTAATTATTGTTATCACCCCTTTGGATCAATATATTATTCATCCGATATTTAATTGGGGAAGCCGAGCCGTTATCACTCTTTTTCATTTCGTTTTACAACCGTTCTTTTAAAGGAGGGATGTTTACATGACAGAAAAAAAGAAAAAGGTCGAGTTCCAAATTATTAAAAACGATCCAACTGACGGCCATCGCGGCTTTGGAGCAGGCACCCTTAGCCTGGAAAATGTTTCCCCTGTCTTCATTGACATCGAGGAAAAAACGGCATTTGTAGATATCGGCGCAATGCATGCAAGAAGCCAGGTAGAACGCGGCATTAAATTTACTCATGTGAAAGAAGACGTTCCGAACGGAAAACCGTATTGGCTTGTATGGGTAACAATTGACAGAAAAGAAGATGGGCCATATTATGCCGGGGTTGCTGCCTGTTATATGACTGTTGATCGCGAGGCAAGACGAGGTTATAAATCATTGCCTGAACACGTAAACCGCATGGATAAATCGCTAAAACGGAACATCATTGTCGACCACATGGATGAAAGCTCGAAAAAAGTTCTTTCCGATTTTCTTCGAAACCATGATGAAGGCATGTGGGAGCGCTCAAGCGATGAATTAAAGCAAAGCCTTTCTGTTTAGAAGCGGAAGGTGTTGTTGATTCAGCAAAAAATGTGAAAAGCAGGGAATTTTTGATGGAAAATTCCCTGCTTTTTGTTTATGCAAGCGCCTGAAGGGCTGTGATTATCGCTAATTTATATACATCTTCAGCGTTGCAGCCGCGAGATAGATCGTTCACTGGAGCATTCAATCCTTGGAGAATCGGTCCGATCGCTTCAAAGTTTCCAAGTCTCTGTGCAATTTTATAGCCGATGTTTCCAGCTTCAAGGCTCGGGAATATAAATACATTGGCATCGCCTTTAATTACAGATCCCGGCGCTTTCTTTTCCGCAACAGACGGCACGAAAGCTGCATCAAATTGAAACTCTCCGTCCAATATTAAGTCCGGAGCCATTTCTTTTGCCAATTCAACTGCTTTTGCCACTTTTTCTGTTTCCTGGGATGTTGCTGAACCTTTTGTCGAGAAGCTGAGCATAGCAACGCGAGGGTCGATATCAAACATTTTTGCCGTTTTCGCGCTTTCAATAGCGATCTCTGCTAACTCCTGACTGGTTGGAGCGATGTTGATCGCGCAATCAGCAAATATATATTTTTCCTCACCACGAACCATGACGAATACGCCTGATGTTTTTTTCACGTTTTGTTTCGTTTTAATGATTTGAAGAGCCGGCCGCACTGTATCTGCGGTTGAATGTGCCGCACCGCTCACAAGCCCGTCCGCTTCCCCTTTATAAACAAGTATCGTGCCAAAATAATTTTCATCCAAAAGAAGCTTCCGTGCTTCTTCTTCTGTCACCTTTCCATTACGGCGTTCAACAAAGCTTTGAACAAGCTCTTCTATTCCACTGTAATTGGCAGGATTATATATTTTTGCACCTGCAACAGAAATATTTAAACTCTTTGCTTTTTCTTCAATTTCTGTTTCATCCCCAATTAAAATGGGCTGTAACAAATTTTCCTCTGTTAATCGGGAAACTGCTGTTAAAATTCGCTCATCCAATCCTTCAGGAAAAACAATTTTAATATTTTTTCCCGATATTTTATTTTTCAATGCTGCAAAAATGTCTGCCAAAACAAAGTCAGCCTCCTTAATCTTAAAACATTCTTTTAACATGAATTGTTCCATTCACTTTTAGCATACCCCACCTGCTCTTAAATTTAAAATGAAAAATTTCATCATAGCGCTTTCAACAGCACTTTTTTCTGTCACATAATTGTCATACTGTTTTACCCGGATATTCTCCCCTAAACTGTGGTATAGTAAACTTGTACATAGCCAATATGAGAGGTGACGAAAATGAGTGAAGAAGTTCGTTCAAATGAAGCCGTTGAAACGCTCGATGGTTGGTATTGTTTGCACGATTTCCGCTCGATCGATTGGAGCGCTTGGAAAACTTTATCTAGCGATGAACGCCAGGAAGCTATTCATGAATTTCTGAATTTGTTAGAAAAATGGAGTGCAGTGGAAAAAGACCAACAAGGCAGCCACGCTTTATATACGATCGTTGGACAAAAAGCAGATTTGATGATCATGATTCTCCGGCCAACGATGGAAGAATTGAATGAAATTGAAACGGAATTTAATAAAACAAAACTGGCTGAATATACAAGCCCTGCCTATTCATATGTTTCCGTTGTGGAATTGAGCAGCTACGTAGGCGGCGGAAATGATGAAGATCCGTATCAAAATCCATATATCCGATCTAGACTATATCCTATTTTGCCGAAATCAAAATATGTTTGCTTCTATCCGATGGATAAACGCCGTCAAGGCAATGACAATTGGTATATGCTGCCGATGGAAGAGCGCCGGAGCCTCATGAGAAGCCACGGACTTATCGGCCGCAAGTACGGAGATAAAGTAAAACAAATTATTACCGGTTCTGTCGGATTTGATGACTGGGAATGGGGCGTCACGCTCTTCTCTGATGATGTTTTGCAGTTTAAAAAGCTCGTATATGAAATGCGTTTTGATGAAGTAAGCGCCAGATACGGCGAATTTGGCTCTTTCTTTGTCGGCAACA
The DNA here is from genome assembly GCF_037965815.1 of Aeribacillus sp. FSL K6-2833. Lineage (GTDB taxonomy): Bacteria > Bacillota > Bacilli > Bacillales > Aeribacillaceae > Aeribacillus > Aeribacillus composti. The sequence goes on from NZ_CP150189.1 coordinate 3,837,158, forward strand.
TTTTGCATCCTGAAAAAATTGCAGCATTTTTACATGTATAAACCAGTACTGCTTTCAGTACTGGTTTTTTCTGCTGAAGGGCGCCCATAGTGAGTAAGAAATCCTAGCTGACATGCTTAATGTGTACGGAAAAAGGTCATGTTGTGCAGGAAGTGTAACAAATCACGATTTATCTCTTTCTTACGTGCAACAAAATAAAAGTACGGGGAGATTTGAAGAAAAATTTCAATGGAAAGAATGGGCGAGAGGGTGACTTTTCCCAACACCATGCACCATGCCAAGCGCCATGGATGAATACATATATGCCACTTCTCAAAATATGGGGCTGTCCAGTCAAAATCCACTGAAAATAAAACATCATAAGCATTGATATATCAGTGTTTCTAAAACATTAAAGGGGCGTCTATAAGCCGGAAAATCGACTTATTAGACAGCCCCTCATACTTTATAAGCTTCTTTTTTTCTTTTATACAGAACAAAGATGTCGGAATGGGAATTTTTCCGAATGTCATAAAAAAGGTTTCATCGTCATACATTGGAATGAAAGATTACTATTTAGGCAATGTCTTTTTAAAGAAAAAGGCAGGTGAAAAAATGGCTGTAATTCCCACATACTGAAGAAGATGTAAAGCTATTGGCCAGATTGATGAGAGCTGAAGCAGAAGGAGACGGAGATTTAGGCATGCTTCTTGTAGGCAATGTCGGTGTCAACCGTGTCCTTGCAGATTGTTTAGACTTTAAGGATATACGCACCGTTCGTAGTATGGTGTTTCAAAGCCCCGGAGGCTTCGAAGCCACACAGAAAGGATATTTTTATCAGGCTGCAAGGCAAAATGAAATAGACTTAGCAAGAAAAGTTTTGAAAGGAAACCGCTACAGTCCTGCAGAAACTGCTTTGTGGTTTTTTAAGCCATATGGCGATTGCCCTGCTACATGGTATAACCAATATAACTCAGGACGATATAAATCCCATTGTTTTTATATTCCTGCACAATCTGTTTGCCCAAGCGTATATAGATTTTAGGAGGTTGAACATGAGCAACAAAAAACAGAACCAACGGCAGCAGCAGGGGTATCCAGTTCCTGCAGTTACTCCTGTACAGCCAACCTATCCGTACGGATTTTACGCGCCCAGCGGGTCTGTTATCGGCGCCCCTCCCTCAGCTCAACCAAGCGGCACCAGCGGTCAAGCTGTACCCGGAATGCTTCCGCTTGAAGAATCCTATGTCGAAAACATTTTGCGCTTAAATAAAGGGAAATTGGCCACCGTATACATGACCTTTGAAAACAATCCTGAATGGCCGGCGAAAGTATTTCGCGGCGTCATTGAAGCTGCCGGAAGAGATCATCTCATTTTAAGCGACCCGCAAACAGGAAGGCGATATTTATTGCTGATGGTTTTTTTGAATTACGTCACTTTCGATGAGGAAATCGTATATACATCCCCTCAAAGTCTCGCTTCTTATCCACCAAGATAAGAAAAACGCTAGACAGAGAGAGGCCGGTAGGAATGCTGCAAGACGCTTTATAATTTCTTGAACAGCGCCCTGCCCTTGTCTAGCTTCCTTGTCAAATAGACAGAAGTCTAAGCAGGACAGAAGTCTAAGCAGCCTTGCTTCTTTAATGAAGCAAGGTTATTCAGCTTTTCTATGAGCTTTTATTTTCATTTCGATCTTACTTATATAAATAAAAGCACTTAAATTTCAAAAACGGCCAATAAAGCTTTTTTTCCCTTCGACTTAAAACGTATAATCGAGATTCAGAAAAAATTTCCGATTACCTCCCCCATTTCATCTAGGGCATTTTCCGCATCCATAGCAATAAAAAAAACCGGGCGTGAAAATTCCACGCCCAGTTTCTTCTACCAGAATTTAAATCCCGGTGAACTTGGTGCATTTTCAATGATATCGATGACCGGTACTGTATAAGCGATTACAATTAGCACAACAGACAGACCGATCCAAATTTTCCAATTTTCTAGAAGCAATGGCGTTTTTTCCGCATCTTCATGAACTTCACCAACTGGAAATTCTTCCGTTCCTTTTGGAGCAGCCACTGCCAAATTTATAACAATATAAAGAATCATCAAAATGGCAACGAATAAGATGGCTCCGCCAACCGCCATGATAGTTTGATAAGACATCCATTCCAACGCCTGCGGATGGTCTCCATATGTTGTATAAGCGGTCCGCCGAGGAGCTCCAAACAGACCAACTGTATGCATGGCTCCTGACATTAGGAACATACCGATGCACCAGAAAACGGTTTGAATGATCCCTAATTTATTTAATCGCGGTGTTAACGTTCTGCCTGTTAAATGAGGAACCAACCAATAGGAAATACCAAAAAACGTCAACGCTACAGTGGTGGCCACTGTTAAATGGAAATGTCCTGTTACCCATAAAGTGTTATGAACGACTTGGTTCATTTGGTTACTTGCATTAATGATTCCGCCTGCTCCGCCAGGAATAAAAACGAGCATTCCCATAAACGGTGCAAAAAAGCGAACATCTGTCCACGGAAGCTTTTTCACCCAGCCAAACAGTCCGCTGGCCCCTTTTTCTCTTCCGCTTATTTCAAATGTTGCAAACAAAGCGAAAGCTGTCATTAAAGATGGAACAATGACCATAAACGTCAACACAATTTGCAAAAACTTCCAAAACGGAGTGATCCCAGACTCTAGTATTTGATGATGGAAGCCGACTGGGATGGAAAAAAGAACAAACAGTACAAACGCCAGTCTTGCAAGCGAATCGCTGAAAATTTTCCCGCCTATTATTTTTGGAATGATGACGTACCAGCACATATAGGCAGGCAATAACCAGAAATACACTAATGGATGGCCGAAATACCAAAAAAGTGTTCTGCTTAACAGCACATTGATTTTATCGACTAACCCGAAGGACCAAGGAATAAACTGGAATAATACCGTTACTGCTACGCCCAATGTTGCTATGATCCATAAAATCATTGTGGCAACTGCCATAAAGCTTAATAGAGGAGACGGCTTTCCTTCATTTTTCTTTTTCCAGACAGCGTATTGGCTAAACATGCCAGCTCCGCTTACCCAGCTGCCGACTACAACAAGCGTCAGACCGATATAAAACCATGGCGATGCTTTAAGTGGTGCATAAAAAGTGTATAGAACGGTCGCTTTATTTAATAAGATCATAACCGTTGTAATCGCTGTTCCAATCGTCATAAGCCAAAAGCCGATCCAAGCCGTCTTTTTGGCAAACGGAGTTAAATCACCTGTCGTCCGACTCATGGAAGCATATAAAAAACCAATGATAAAAAATGTTGTAAAAACAAGTGCCAACAAAACGCCATGAGCAGTCAAAAGCTGATAATATCCGATCCCTGCCGGAAGCTCAAGCGTTCCGCTTCTAACAAAAGCCTGCAATAACCCGGCAATCGCTCCTAAAAACAATGCAATATAACCAACTGCAATATGGGCGAGCGCCAGCTTTCCATCGTTTGGGTGAAGCGCTGTATTTTTCATGCTTTTGTCACCTCAATTTTCGTGCTCATCATTTGGTGCCCAGTACCGCAATATTCGTTGCAAATTATTAAATAGCTGCCGGGTTTATGAAATGTATGTGTAAGCGAATTCACATGTCCCGGGGTCACCATCATGTTTACATTTGTGCCAACGATTTCAAGGCCATGAACAACATCTTTGCTTGTCACGATAATATGAACTTTTGCTCCCTCCGGTATTTTTATGTCATTCGGCATAAAGGCAAAAGCTTGAGAAACTATAACAAGTTCGTATTCGTTGTCTCCAATTTTCTTTAAGCCTGGTTGATTAAACGGCTCTGTCGTGTCTACTTTTTGCGGATCCAATGTGGTCAGATCACTCGGCGGATGATGACCTTGTGCAAATGCACTGATGCCCACGATTGTTAAAAACATCACAAGCGTACCTATACCTATTAATAGCCAAACCTTTTCAAGTCTGTGCAAATGCAAGATGATCCCCCTCCTTTATAATCGTTGAATAAATAAGTAGTAAACTCCAAACCAAGAAAGTATTAAAAAAAGAGCCAGCATAAGAACGAATAAAAAAGTGCCAAATAACGAATATTCTTTCTTTTGAGCAATTTCCTGCTCTTTTTTATCGGAGATGAATTCTTTTGCCACCCATAACACCACCTTTTCTTCTTTTAAAAAAATTGTAGTTTAGCTTACGTTAGTCAATCTGTGAAAAAAATCACATTTTCCATAGTACTTTTTGACAGTATGTTGAACAAAAAAACATTGCATTCACACTGAATCTTCTATCATTAGGAAGCTAGGAGCCAAAATGAACGGGACACATTTTTGGATAAAGCTCTGGCTATGACCTTTGAATCGGTTAAGAAGGTCACCCTTTCATTTCTTTGCACAAAAAAACGCCTGTCCCGATATAGTAGACAGACGTTTATATTTACATATATTTAACTGCAGCAACAGCAAGAAGAACCCATGCAATTAAAAATGAAATGCCTCCAAGCGGCGTAATTGCACCTAACACTTTGATCTGCGTCACACTTAATATATACAGGCTTCCGGAAAACAGGAGAATACCGATGAGCATCAGCCACCCGGCCCAATTTGCATAGCCTGCCTGCGGATGCTGCTGCAAAAACAGAGCCGTGACAAAAAGGCCTATCGAATGGAACATTTGATATTGTACACCTGTTTGCCATGTCTCCAAATATTTTTGCGGAATTTTCCCTTCCAAACCATGGGCGCCGAATGCTCCTAAAGCTACAGACAAAAAAGCACCGACGGCTCCAAGAATGAAAAATATTTTCATAATCTTCACCCCTCGTATACTAAGTTTCAGAAAGTTTTTTTATCGAATTTCCAGTCCGATACGCTCCTTGACAATCGCATATCTTGGGTGGTTGCCTTTGTGGGAGGGGCGCGCCCCTCCCACAAAGGGTTGAGCGTACCGGGGTTGGACTTTTCGCAATGTTCCTGGATAATGGTCTTAGGATCATCGGGGATACTCTTCTCACTCCTGTAGCTTTGACTACTTGTAAAGTCTGTCTCCTCGGCCCCTGTTTGGACGTCTAACCCGCAGGCTGTTCCCGTTGGTTTTCCCCATGCTGGAAGGAGCAGCTTCCAGGGCAGCCCATGGTCCAACGTGAGTTCTCATATGCGAGGGTGACTGGTCAACAGGCGCGATCCGGGGGCATCCCGAAGAGTCCTACCCCTCGATCCTACAACAATAGGAGGTGATCTCATGAAACTCTACGTCGGGATCGACGTGAGCTCACGCGACTTAGCCACCTGCATTATGGATCATGAAGGAAATACGTGCGCACGCTTCAAAGTGGATAATCATCTTCTGGGCGCCACCTTCCTTCGGGATCAAATCCTCCTGTGGGCTAACAAGCGAAAGCCAACCGAAATTCTGATCGGGATGGAAGCCACCTCGGTCTACAGTTGGCATCCAGCTATGTTTTTCCACCAGCAGGAGGCCTTGCAGGCTTGGAACGTCAAGGTGTTTACGATCAATCCAAAGCTCATTCGCAAGTTTAAAGAAGCCTATGTCGACTTGGAGAAAACGGATGACATCGATGCTTGGATCATTGCGGATCGGCTTCGCTTCGGCCGTCTGAAGATGACGGCTGTCCTCAAGGAGCAGTTTCTCGCGCTTCAGCGACTGACACGCATGCGATATCATCTCGTCCACCAGTTAACCCGTGAGAAACAGTATTTTCTCCAGCACTTGTTTTACAAATGCAGTTCCTTTACCCAAGAGGTGGACAGTTCGATCTTCGGACATGCCATTCTCGAACTGCTGCTTGAGTCGTGGAGCCTCGATGACATCTGCCAAATGGATGTCAAGCAGTTGGCCGACTTCCTGCGCCAAAAAGGGCGCAATCGCTTTGCCGATCCGGAATGCATCGCCAAGTCGATTCAAAAGGCGGCCCGTTCGTCGTATCGGTTGTCCAAGTGTGTCGAGGATTCCATCGACTTGCTGTTAGGGCTGTCGATTCAATCAATCCGCAGCCTGCAATCGCAGCTCAAAGAGCTCGATAAAGCCATTACCCGCCATCTTGAAGGCATTCCGAACACACTGCAAACCATCCCAGGCATCGGACCGGTTTATACCGCAGGCATCCTGGCCGAAATCGGGCAAATCGAGCGGTTTCACAACCAGGCCGCCTTGGCAAAATATGCCGGCTTGACATGGTCCAAGCACCAATCGGGCCGTTTTCAAGCCGAGGACACCTCCCTCATTCGTTCCGGCAATCGCTATCTCCGTTACTACCTAGTGGAGGCTGCCAACTCGGTGCAACGGCATGATGCGACGTTTCGTGCGTACTACCGGAAGAAGTATGAGGAAGTGCCCAAACACCAACATAAACGAGCCCTCGTCCTCACCGCTAGAAAACTCGTGCGTGTGATCGATGCGCTGCTACGCAACGGTCAAATCTACACGCCAAGAAAGGGGGAAGATCGATAAGAGGATCGATCTGGTATACCAATATCAACCTTTAGACCCAGTTTATTACATGTACCAATACTGGGTTTCTTCAGTATTGCCTTTTTTCGGATCATCGGACAAGGGAATTTCCAATTTCTATGATTTTTCACCTTGACATATTACCGCAGGACTTTTTCCCTTCATCTTACCTTATCGTCCGTTTTTTTTAAATGAAGATTTTACAGATGACAAGATTTTGTTAGAAATCAAAAATAGATTCTCCATTTGCATCGTCTTCGACCAACAAACGTTCTTTCATTGTCAGCGTTTTGCTGTTTGCATTTCCGATCATTTTTTCCAGCTCTAATGGAGTTATTTCACTTTCGCTTTTTGGCTCTTGAATAGCTGAAAAATCATAATTTTCCTCTTGTTGATCCAAAATAACATCACATAAAGAACGGATGACAAGAAGCCGGGCTTTTAGATCATGAGGTGTTCCTGCTGCCTTTGCCTTTTTCAGTTCCTCCTCCATTTTGCCTATTATGCTTGAGACCGGTATATTCAACTCCTATCGCTCCTTATTGAAAGATAATGATCTTGCTTTTTTTATCATATTTGATTTTTTCCTTATTGACAAACTTGTCTGCTTCATTCACTTTTCATAACAAACTTGTTACAATAAGTAAGGAATTTTTGAGCACAAGGAGGGCCTGCAGATGGACAATCAATATTTACAAACAATAAACGGCGATTTATGGTTAACAGAAGATGAAAGAGAAAATTTAAAAATCAGCTATAGAATCAAAGAAGTGCTTTTTTCAAAGCAATCCCCTTTTCAACATGTTATGGTATTGGATTCGTATGATTTTGGCCGCATGCTAGTGCTAGATGGAGTTGTGCAAACCACTTCTATTGATGGGCATATATATAATGAAATGATTTCCCATGTCCCGCTCAATCTCCACCCAAATCCGGAAAAAGTGCTGATCATCGGCGGCGGAGACTGCGGTGTTGCCAGAGAAGTATGCAAATATGATTCAGTGAAGGAAATCGATATGGTGGAAATTGACGAGCTTGTCGTTTCCGCATGCAAGGAGCATCTGCCTGAAGTGTCAGGAAACTTAAGCGACCCGCGCGTAAATTTCTTATTTATTGACGGCGTGAAATATGTAGAAAACAAACAAAATGAATACGATGTGATCATTGTTGACTCTTCTGACCCGATTGGACCGGCAGAACAGCTGTTTTCAAAAGATTTTTATACCAACCTATATAAAGCGTTAAAAGACGATGGCCTCATGGTATGCCAAAGTCAATCGCCTGTTTTCCACTTGGATGTTTTAAAACGGTCTTATAGCCATATTCAATCTTTATTCCCGATTACAAAACTATACACAGCTGTTGTTCCTACATATCCGGGAGGACTATGGAGCTTTACAATCGGATCGAAAAAATATGAAGATGTAAAGTCGGACAATTTTTCGAAAGATACAAAATATGTAAATCAAGCTATTCTCGAAGGGTGCTTTAAGCTTCCTGAGTTTTTGCAGCAAGCATTGAAATAATGGAGCTGGCCCAAAAGTCATTGAAAGTTGGCTTTTTGGGCCTCTATTTGTTTTGACAAAAAAACATACTTTCTAGTAAAAATGCAAGCGTCAAACGAACAATAAAGAAAGAACTGTGTGCTGCAAAATAAAGTACATAATATTGCAATCAGACAAAGACGAGAATTTGCTTAAAGAAACGCAAAAAGTGAGAGGCGATGGTAAAGCACCTCTCACTTAGATAAAATCTCTTTTGCAACTGGGAATTCGCCTATGCTGGTATTCGCCAGCTACTTTCAAAAATACAAAAGCCAATGAAGAAAAACGAGCTGTTTTCTCCACTTACTTCATTTAGCGACTTTATCAGAAAGTCTAAAATATGATATGTTGCTTATTTTTCAAACAGTTTACAAATAAATGGGATGCCAATCATCAAATGGTATTTTGATAACTTGATGAAACTATTTGTGAAACTCAAGTTTGACAGAGTACACTAAAGAAAAGCCCGAAAATACTGGTGTTTTGGACTTTACCCACAACACGTACCACTACACTTGTTAGTGGCACGTGTTTTTTTCTAATACTCTAGGAGGCGCTTGTGTGACAAGTGCTTCAAATGCTAGATTTGCTTGACCTTGTAATTCTGTACGAACGATTTGCTCTTCACCATTCACGCGTATTTTCGAGGCCTTCATCTGGCTTACATCATGCAAAATATCCTTTACACTTGTTTGGCATCCTATTTCTTTTAGCTTATAGGCCAAAAAGGATTCCATGACAAGCGCAAGGAAACAAACCATGATATGGCCTCGAATACGAGATTCCACTCGATGGTACATCGGGCGAAGTTCTAGATTCGACTTCAGGTTACGAAAGGCTTGTTCCACTCTCCACAACTCTTTATAGGCAAGTGCTGCCTCTTCATCCGTTAATGACGAGTTGGTCCGAATGGCGTACTTTCCGTCAAACTTTTCGTCATTGGATACCTTCTCTTCATCAATTTTGGCCGATGCTTTTTCTATCGTTAAAAACTTGGAATACGCACGGTTTTTGACGAGTCCAGATGGACCGAGTTCATCAAGCTTCGATTGAAGGTTTTCTAACACGACTTGACGACTCGCTCGATCACGTTCTTCAGCGTCCGGATTGTAACAGAGTACATACGTTTCGCCATCGATTTTCTTTGACTTCACTTTTAGATTCGGGAGAACCTTCTTATATGGCCCACGGATGGATAATAGCTCTTGGGCTTTCTTCGACTTTCGTAATTTGACACCCACAATATATTCCATGCCCAGTTCACGAATTTGATCTAAGTTGGCTTCACTAACCATTCCGCGGTCTCCCACTAGAATGACTTTCTGAATAGGATAGCGCTTCTTCAGGTCTCCAACCACCATGCCAAATGTCTTCGTATCATGCATGTTTCCAGGGAAGACTTGATGCCCAATCGGAATCCCTGTTTTGGTCATTAATAAGCCAATCACGACTTGTTTTCGATCTCCACGATGATCTTTGGAGTAACCATAGTGAGCCAGCAGTTCGTCTGCTTCCTCTCCTTCGAAATAGGTGCTTGTCGTGTCGTAAAACACGATATCTACTTCTAATGAGGTTAAATCGGTTAAATGTCCATAAAGTTGTTCCTCAATTTTTTCTTTTTGTTCACTTAAGAAGTCTAATGCACGATAGTAGTGATGGAGTTGAATGTCTGAAAGACCTTCTGCATAAATCGTGTCGATCCATTGTTTGAAGATATAATGCTTACTATTGGGATCCATGAGACGGTTTAACACCATGGCAAAAATGGCTTCGTCATACTGAGAAGCAGCCTCGGAATCATCCATGATTTTACGTAATAGCCGACCAAGCCCTAACTTTTCCCATACCTTTCGGAACAGATAAACCGGCCCAAACTCTTTTGTCCAAAGCACGGAGACAGAAGAGGAAGAGCCTTGCCCGTGAATTCGGTCAAAGTAACGCTCTGAAAATTTGGCTAATCCCTCGATTATGTTATCGACAGAGCCATTCTCTAATAAATGTTCTAACCTCCCTAGATTACAAAGCGTTTGTTGCCGAACTTTATTGTCTACACGAAATGTACGACATATTTGTAGATATTGACGAACAGAACCATTTTTATTTTTTTGCTTATTAATTCGAATATACATAGCACTAATAGTATAACATATATTACATATTATTGAATATACAAAAGTTATCCACATAACACTACATAATGATTATATTTTCGATAAAAAAAGTGGATAACTATTGGTATAATCACCTTTAGTTATCCACATGTAGTGAAATGGTGTCAAACTTGAGTGAAATATACTCACCTACTAAAACAACTAATCCCGCAAAAACTGCGGAAAAAACGGCTTGTTTCATAATAATCATTTCTCCCCCAATTGGGGAAAGACTATAGAATATTTACTATAATTATACTTTCTATACTGGGACGCCAGTTACATATTCAGATAAAATAGCCCCTACGATAGCTCCTGCAACTGCTCCACCAATTCCACCTTTAATTATTGCTCGGAAAACAGTTTTAGTTAACCAGAATTCGACTCGGACGAGTGTGCTCTTTTATTATTTTGTTGAAAGAATCTTTTTGCATACTGGAAAAAGGTTATCTTCATCTTTTGCAAATTTTTTTAATAGGTTTTCAGTAACTTCAATTGGAAAACTTTGTTTGTCTTCATCAGTGAGAGAAAGTGTTTCAATGACATACTGATGAAACTCCTGAAGATTTGGAAATTCACCAGTTTTTCTATACATTCTTTCTGTTTTACTGACTAATAAGGTTAATTTATGATACTTAGTTGCATCAATATTTAATTTTAAAAGAACATAGTCTATATCATTTTTATCAATATGTTTGTTTGTTTCAACAAGTTCAACCAATAGTTTCATTACTTTACCCAGTTTTTGTGTTAATTGATATGTTTCTTTATCAAGTCTGTTAATTTGTTCAATTTCTTCTTCAATATGTTTAATTCTATCCTCTAATTCTTTCATTCATACTTCCCCTCCCTACCTATGTGTCTTACACTGGAGCCAAAAATTCAATAGCTTCTCTAATTACGGAGGCTACAATTCTAGCTGTGGTTTTTCCTAGAGGTTTTTTTAATGCTTGATAAACAGCATCTTCTATCTTACCATAGGTTAAATTTTCCACACTTTCTAATTTTCTTAAAGCAGGTTTAACGTAAGTATGCATTAAATTTCCTACTTTAACAGCTGCGTCTTTCCCTAAAGTTTTACCTACAAAATTAGTTATGGTAGTAGTGTTATTAATCGCCCATTTTAAAGCTTTTTTAACTGCATAGCTAGGAACAGAGTTTGTTTGAACGCCGCCAGGTCTAACTGGGTCAGTTACTGTAATAGAACCTGGTCTATCTAATTGATAATTTTTAGCAAAACTATTATAGTCGAGAACTAACTCTTTTTTCTCATTATTTAAAGCATCATAATCATTTTCAGTTGGTAATACAGTAGTTGGTTCATTTGTCGCAGCACTTGTTTTATTACCTTCAAATCCTACGAATGTTGTTAATAGTATTGCTGAAGAACTTAAGATTAAGATACCTTTTTTTAACATATTTTTCCTCCTTGTAATAAATAAAATTGTTAGGAATGATCGTACTTTGTCAAATCCTCTACTCCGCAAAGAACAAAGCGATGCTTTTGTAGTCTTGAGATATTGGTCATTTGCTTCGAACCTCCTTTCTATTTGAAAGACGTTTTACAAGTCTATATTGTTTCAATATTTCCTAAAAAATCCTTTTATGAGCAAATATGACAGATTCCAATGCAATGACGAGGGTGCACAAATCTATTCTTGAAGAAAAACCGAGGCAGAAAGTGCGCCCCGTCATATCAAAGGCAATCGGTCGTTCCGCAGATTTTCTTTTCGAGGGCTTTCGAAAGTCCAAACGGAGTTGGAATTGTGGCCATGGAACACAATCTATTGAAAGCGTCCGGAAAGTCATTCACTTTCAACAGAATCTCCAAAAAAATAAAAAGACGGATGAAGAAAAACTTTATGATGTTTCTTCATCCGTTTTATTTTTGGATAGTCTCTTTTTCACGTTTCCACTTATCACGCAAACGGCAGGCAGCAATTAAATGTCATTATCGCTGATGCACCAGTCAATTTCTTCTGATCCGATGGACTTTAAAAATTGATTTGCTTTAGAAAAAGGCCTGCTGCCAAAAAAGCCTCTGTTTGCCGAAAATGGCGATGGATGCGGCGACTCAATGACAAAATGCTTATTCATGTTAATCATTTCTTTTTTCGCCTGTGCATGCCTTCCCCATAAAATAAAGACGACTGGACGCTCTCGCTCGTTTAAACAGCTAATCACTCGATCGGTAAATTGTTCCCATCCTTTTCCTTTATGAGAATTGGCTAGTCCCTGCCTTACCGTCAGCACAGTGTTCAATAATAGAACACCTTGCTTCGCCCATTTGACAAGATGACCGTGGTTTGGAGGCTTGCAGCCGAGATCGTTCTCAAGCTCGATGAAAATATTTTTCAGAGACGGCGGCTGAGCAATCCCCGGCTTTACGGAAAAGCTTAATCCATGTGCTTGATTTGGTCCATGATACGGATCTTGGCCTAAAATGACAACCTTTACTTCTTCATAAGGCGTGTAATGCAAAGCATTAAAAATGTCGTACATATCCGGATAAATCGTATGATGGGCATATTCCTGCTTCAAAAATTCCCGCAGCTCTTTGTAGTATGGCTTTTCAAACTCTTCTTTCAACAGTCCCCACCAATCATTTTTTAAAATCTGCTTCAACGTTTGCCACCCTCTTAGCTTCTACTGATCTATCACTATTTTTAATGTTATGATGATTCGGCTTTTTTTGTCAAAGGGTGACAGCTGTCGCTAATATTTTGCAAAATGTTCCACATGAAACATTAAGGCTTTCGACAGAAGCAAGAGGGCAAAAATCGCAGTAAAGACTGAAATATCAACTTTTTTGCCGTTCCCATTATAAAGTGAGAAGCTTGGTGCCCTAAATGTACGAAAAACATTTGATGCATTTTTATCACGTTTAAACAAGCCGTAATGCTCCAAGATAACGCAAATGTTCTGACGATTCTATTGATTTTCGTCTGTTAGAAACTCGCAGGTAAACGGAATATCCATTCATTTTTAACAATTACCGAATAGCCAAATGAGACAAAGCTCGTCATTGAAAAAATGCTGAAACAGACGGACAAGGCCTACGACATCAAAGGTGCTGCCCCCCTCGATGCTTTAATGTGGCAGACGCCCATAAGGAAGGCATTTTAGGCGAGGGTCATGATCCTGAGGCACACCTCATCCCAATCATTTGCTAGAAGAGGTTTCGAGCTTGATGTCGATACACAAGACGGAAATAATTTTTTTGCTTACTCCTTTATTCAAGTTCACAAAAAAATTATTTATGTTTCTTTTTGATTACAAATTTTTTCGTAATTGCAGCTTTTTTTGAATAGTTCTTTGCATAAGCACATAATTTTATAAAGAGAATGGACAGAAAGGACAGGTTTAAAAACATATGAGCATAAAGAAAATCTATATAGGTATCGCATTTATTTCTTGTTTCTTTTTTATTCTTTCATCACCAGTTGCAGCTGAACAAAAGATTGATGGTCAGCTGATCATAATAAACAAGAGCGTAAATAAACTGGCATTTTTTGAAGACGGAATTCTTCAAAGAGTATTTCATGTCGCAACAGGAAAATATGCTCAGCTAACTCCAGAAGGCATTTTCCCCATTGTCACAAAAATTAAAAACCGCCCTTATTTTAAAGAAAAGATTCCAGGAGGAGACCCGAGAAATCCATTGGGTGATCGCTGGCTTGGTCTTGATGCTTTAGGATATTATGGAAATAATTTTGCCATTCACGGCAATAATAATCCAAGATCGATTGGAACGTATGCAAGCAGCGGATGTGTCCGCATGCATAACGCCGAAATTCGCTGGCTCTTTGAAAAAGTTGAGCTGCATACGCCAGTCATTATTCTAAAATCCAATAAAAGCTTTGACGTTATTGCAAAAGAGCACGGATATTATACTGAACAAGGGGTTCCTGTCACTATTCGGAATGGAAGAGTGCTGTTTGAAAGGGAACAGTTAACGAAATCACCCGAAAATATGTATTCACCGCAGGGAGCTTTTGCTAAACAATAAACCATGGGGCGGAGACGGAGCAAGCAGCTGAATTACTCCGTTCCACTCAAAAGGTTTGCTGAATTAGACGAAATCGGGAAAGTATTGAGCATTTAGTCTCTCCGTTTCATGCGAAGCCAGTTGCAACATCGGGGTGATCACGCTTCTTCTTGATGTTTCATAAAATCAACAGTTGCGATGATGCCTTGTTCGTAAGGAGTTTTTGGCAGCGGCCCGATTCTTTTTTCAAATTTTTCACCCGATAATACGACAGGCTCTTCGACTAAGTACATCATTTCAACCATTTCCTTCATCATCGGGCTGAATAACCCTAAAAAATAAATCATCGATTTCGTGACAACACTTACTTTCTTTTCATATTGAAGCTTTTCCCTCAAGATTTGAATAATTTCCCGTCCGGAAATAACTCCCGCCCCCGGTATATTCCAGTGCTCATGATAGGTATCGTCCCTTAATGCAAGTTCAACTAAAGCTTTGGCACCGTCCGGCAAAAAAATATATTCCCTCGGTATATTTAAATCCCCGATAAATTGAGATCGTTTATTTTGGACAACTTTTTTTAACGTATGATGCAACAATGTTTTTTTCCCACATGGACCGTAAAAATCGGGGAAGTGAGCGATCAAGTAGTCTACTCCGCTTTTTTCCACCATTTCAGCAAGCCGCAATCGTATTTTTCCTTTTTTAGTATGAGGATTTTTCGGATCAGTCTCGGACATTGTTTTTCCATTTGACCGTCCATATGCATAAATATTATCAACGACAACAAGCTTAGCTTTTTCTTTTTTTGCTGCCGCCAGCACATTTTCCATGATGATCAGTAGATCTCTCTCCCACTGCGGATACGGTATGTTAATGGCATGGAAAATCCATTCCGCACCTTCGCATGCTTGCAAGATGCTGGATCGATGGAGGGCATCTCCAGCGACAATGCTGACGCGATCGTTCAAACGGTGAAACATTTTTTTCATTTTTTCTGTATTGCGGGCTACGGCGACAACCTCAATATTCTCTCTATTCAGCAATTCATGAACTAAATTGTAGCCCATTCCGCCTGATGCACCTAAAATAACCGCTTTTTTCATCCTTTTTACCTCCGATCTTAAAATTAACCATTGGTCAATAATATGCAAAAAAGTAAATAAGCTTAAGTGCTTATTACTTTTTTTAACTTAAAAATCCTTTGATTAAAAAAGCAACATATTGCTCAGCAAGTCCTTCCATATCTTTATACTCAGCATCGGTCTGTACATATTTCGTTACAAAACCGCTTACTGCAAGAAACAAACACCAAATGACTGTTGGGTTTGCTTTATCGGGAGCAAACTGAAAAATAGCCTGCGCAAAACGTTCATATGACTTATTCGGCTCTTGCTCCATCAGCATATCAAGCTCGAGATTTTGTGTTAAAAACATCAGCTTATAATGACTTTTATATGTCAGCCCGAATTCAATAAACTTTAACAAGATCGTTTTTACAGCTTCTTCTTTAGAAGAATACGAGGCTTGCAGCACTTTTTCTAGCAGCCCGTCTAAAAATTGAAAATCCGTCTGCACAATTTTATAAAAAAGCTCTGCTTTATTTTGAAAATGATAATAAAGTGCTCCATGTGTGCAGTGCAATTCTTTGGCGATTTCCCGCATGGAAACATGTTCATATCCTTTTATGACAAAAAGCTCTCTAGCAGCATTCATAATTGCTTCTTTCGTTAATTCAGTGTCTTTTTTTCTAGGAGCCAATTGTTCCATTCCTTTCTTAACAACAACAAGCGTGCCTCTATTTTGGCGTGTTGGCATTTAGCTGCATTCTTATTTATTAACCGATGGTTAATTATATTTTAATCCTTTTTTTGTTTTTAAGCAAATGTTTTTCTCTTCTTATGGTACAAACTGCTATAATGTTGTTATAAAATCTTTACAGCTGGATGGAGGTAACAAAATGACAATGAAAAAAGCATTGACGATCGCAGGTTCTGATTCCAGCGGTGGAGCAGGTTTACAAGCGGACTTAAAAACGTTCCAAGAATACGGAGTTTATGGAATGACTGCGGTCACTACAATTGTAGCAATGGATCCTCATAACGGATGGCAGCATCAAGTATTCCCTATTGAAATCGATACCATAAAGGCCCAGCTCGCAACGATTATAGAGGGAGTCGGTGTAGATGCCATGAAAACCGGAATGCTCCCGACAGCAGAAATTGTCGAGCTGGCAGCAGATACAATTAAAAAATATAATTTAAAAAACACGGTCATCGACCCTGTCATGGTATGCAAAGGGGCAGATGAAGTGCTTTATCCCGACCATGCGGAAGCGATTCGCAATTCTCTGACAAAAGTCGCGACGGTTATTACTCCAAATCTCTTTGAAGCAGGGCAATTGAGCGGGTTAGGTCCTATTCAAACGGTCGATCAAATGAAAGAAGCAGCTGCCATTATTCATGATCTTGGTGCAAAATATGTTTTGGTGAAAGGCGGCGGAAAGCTTGAACATAAATATGCTGTTGATGTTTTATATGACGGAAAGGATTTTGAAATCCTAGAAGGCGAACGAATCGACACAACCTATACACATGGTGCTGGGTGCACATATTCAAGCGCGATTACAGCTGAACTAGCAAATGGCAAAACGGTTAAAGAAGCCGTTTATTCCGCCAAAAAGTTTATTACAGCAGCCATCCGCCATTCCTTTCCTTTAAATCAATATGTCGGCCCAACTTGTCATGCCGCATTAAGATTATACGAATAAATAATAGAGCCGAATCGATTAGCTCACGACCATTGTGGCTGTTCGTTCGGCTCTTTTCATGTTAATAATCCATATTTTTAACTTTTTGCTTTACTTCCTCAATATTTCTCATTTTATTTTCCCAGCACAATTCGCTCAGATCAACAGGGTATTCGGCAGGATTTAAAATGCGTTTATATTCATCCCATAACAGCTCCAAATTTTCTTTTACATATGACCGGATTTCTTCCAATGAAGGACATTCATACGTAAGCTCGCCATCAACAAAAATATCGTGATGCAAATCCTTTGCCGTAAAATCGGTTACATATTTTTTGATAAATGTATGGACAGGATGGAACATTTTCAGCCGCTTTTCTTTTTGCGGCTGTTCAAAATGTAATGTAATATAATCTCCTTCAGCCCTCTTATCCTTGTTGTTGATAATTCGATATACATTTTTCAAGCCTGGTGTTGTCACTTTTTCCGGATTTGATGAAATTTTTATTGTATCGACTAATTTGCCGTCGTCCCCTTCAATGGCAACCAATTTGTACACAGCTCCCAATGCAGGCTGGTCGTAGGCGGTAATTAGCTTCGTTCCAATCCCCCACACATCGATTTTCGCTCCTTCAGCTTTTAAATTGACAATCGTATGTTCATCAAGATCGCTCGAAGCTATAATTTTTGCGTTATGGAAACCAGCATCATCAAGCATTTTTCTCGCTTTTTTGGACAGATAAGCCAAATCCCCGCTGTCAAGGCGAATACCGATAAAATTAATTTTATCGCCAAATTCTTTTGCGACCCGAATGGCATTCGGAACACCGGAGCGAAGCGTATCATATGTATCCACCAAAAAAACGCAGTCTTTATGAGTACTTGCATATTTACAAAATGCAACATATTCATCACGATACGTTTGAACAAATGCATGTGCGTGGGTTCCGGAAACAGGAATTCCGAAAATCTTCCCTGCTCGGACATTGCTTGTCCCATCGAAGCCGGCAATATAAGCTGCACGGGTTCCCCAAATAGCTGCATCCATCTCATGGGCTCTTCTTGTTCCAAATTCAAGCGCTGATTCATTTCCAATAATTTGTTTAATTCTTGAAGCCTTTGTTGCGATAAGCGTTTGATAGTTCACAATATTTAAAAGAGCTGTTTCAATAAGCTGCGCTTCCCCTAGAGGGGCTTCCACACGCAAAATTGGTTCATTTCCAAATACAAGCTCTCCTTCTTTCATGGACCGAATCGTGCCGGTAAAACGAAGGTTCTCCAAGTAACGGATAAAATCTTCTTTGTAATTCAGCTCTTCCCTTAAATAAGCAAGGTCCTCTTCTGTGAAGCGGAAATTTTGTATATAATCAATAATTCGTTCCAGGCCGGCAAAAACAGCGTAACCGCTCCCAAAAGGAAGTCTTCTAAAAAACAACTCAAAAACTGCCTTTTTTTGGTGGATGTCATCCCTCCAATACGATTCGACCATGTTGATTTGGTATAAATCGGTATGGAGCGTCAAACTATCATCATTATACATTTTCATCATCATGAAACCCCCATAATATTTAATCGCTGTCTGTTCCATACGGAATGTTGAAATGTCCAAGAGGCCCATTTGTGTCTAGCGGCGATGATAGATGGATGAAGCCTGTTCAGCAAAAATTTGAAACCTTTCAGAGCGGGCATCCCCTTCAAGCTTCCTTGCAATCTATCAGATCTATCTAACGGGCTTAATCGTTGAAACAAATCTCAAGGACGAATCTCCATTATATTATGAAAGCACTAACCGTATTGTACTCCTTTCTATACCGTCATTCAATATTTGCCAAAATTAGTGTCCATTTTAAAAGCCGAAATTACCTAATCCTGCTTCTTTTACTATAAGAGGGTTATTTTGGCAAATTTGTCAAATAATCGGGATAATCCGTAATAATTCCATCGACATTCATGGCCATCAAATGTTGAATATCGTGTATATCTCTAGCTGTATAAGGCATAATTTTCATGCCGCTCTGATGAATCATATAAACTAATTTAGGGGTTACAAGCGCTTTATTCGGATTGATATATGTCGCAAATGCTGCATATTGTTGTAAATGCTCCTCCGTAATAGCGCCATGTCTATATCCGATGAGCACTCCAAGAGAAATCGACGGCAAGACACTGTGGAATTCCTGTAAAAAAGCGGTATCAAAGGATTGAACGACCACATTCAGTTGCTGATCCCCTTTTTCGATCAGTTCTTTTGCCAACCTCTCTACAATGCCGAACTGCTTTTTCGGTTCTTTAACTTCTATTAAAAAATTGATCTTCCCCCTGTATTTCTTAAGGACATCGCATAAAAGGGGTATTTTTTCTCCGGAAAATTTTCGATGAAACCAGGCTCCAGCATCAAATTGTTTTAGTTCTTCATATGTGAAATTTTTAACTAAACCTGACCCGTTTGTTGTACGATCAATCGTTTCATCATGAATAACGGCGAGCAACCCGTCTTTCGTCATCCGTACATCCAATTCTAAATAATCCGCCTTCATGTCAATAGCGAGATCAAAGGCTGCAAATGTGTTTTCCGGAGCATATCCAGATGCTCCCCGGTGTGCGACGGCAATTGTTTTGTTAGGCTCTTTTTGAAAATGAAATATTTTATAAAAAAAGCGGTGAACATAATAACGAACATAATCAAGCATGCATAACCATCCCCGTTTTTTTAGATTTATACTAAATAATAATCACTTACATTAATTTATAACATTTTTTTTACAATTTTATTTTTCTTTTGCAGGATATTTCGTTTTGGAATAGAATAGTATTTAGAATATAAAAAAATTTTTAATTAACGCATCTTACAACACACCATTGTTTCCAGCCTGCACCTCATGATGAGAAGTTTTGGCCAAATCTCCTCTTCATAACACCCATTTCGCTTTTGTCCCGGATTATGCCCTATGCAAAAAATCTTAAGTTCAAGGAGAGTGATGGGATGATTAGAAAAGACGTGATGACAAAAACATGGGGAAATAAAGAAATTGTGACAAGTCCGTTTTATGGTGTCATAAAAAAAATTATGACCGAAGCAAAAAACCGGATTTATGAATGGGAACCGTTGTTTACCATTCAAACGGATGAGGGTACTCTTGTCCAAATCAGCGTCGGTATTGGAGGAATCATTGACAAGCTGTTCGTCAAAGAGGGAGATCGGGTTATTCCTGGAGCAGTCTTAGCATATATTGATGAAGATTTAATAGTCACTGGCAGCGATTAAGAATTAGGACCCCTAAGAAGAAAAAAGGGGTCCAGTAATAGCTACTTGTATTGAGCAACAATTTTTCTCAACCGGTTATTTAACGATTTAAGCATCCAATCCCGAAAGATCTCCTGTTTTTCTTCCAATGTTAAATAATACTCGGCGCCAGCTCTCCCCTTTGCAAGATCCGTTATATGTTTAATTGACAAGGCAGCAGCAACGGAAATGTTTAAGCTTTGCACAAATCCTTTCATAGGAATTACAAACGTTCTGTCAGCCATGTCAACCGCCTCTTTTGAAACACCGCTATGTTCATTTCCAAAAACAAGGACAGTCGGTCTGCTTACATCAAGCTTTTCAAGAGGAACAGCCTGTTCACTCAAATGGCTAACATATATTTGATATCCTTTCTTTTTTAATTGACTGATGGCTGCACTAATATCTGATTGATAATCAATTGTCAGCCATTTGTCTGCACTTTTCGTCACCAATTCATTAGGGGCAAAAGGCGCTCTTCCGGTGACAACCGTTACATTCTGCACGCCAAAAGCTTCGGCAGAACGAAGAACAGCCGCTTGATTATGGCCGTCATCCACCGCTTCCAACAATATGGATACGTAACGAGTCCGTTCCTTCAATACCTCATATAAACGATTCAGCCTTTCCGGCACAATCATATCAAGAATTTGGCGATCCTCATCATTTACAATCTTCTCTTTCAGCAATAATTCCACAATATTATTTTCTTTATTAACATTCACATCCCTTTACCTCCTTGAAAGCACGTGCGGGCAAGAAGATCGAACGTTCTCATTTATTATACGTCTTCTCCAAAAAAAATCTACCTCCTATAGCTGGACACGTTATAGATCAGGTTAAATATAAACAGTTTATCCACATTATCTTTGTACTGTTTCGTTCGTACTCATTGGGCAAAAACAACAAAGTATCAAAATTTGTTTTTTAAAAGAAGAGAATTTCCGCAAAGCTTCTTTGTATATATCAACGTATATTCACAGGAAATCCCCCTAATATAAACAGCTTTTACACATATTTTATCCACATATCCACATTAACTATCCACATTTCGTATTGGCACATTTGTTCCCTACTACATATATGATTAAATAATTCACATTTGTTGATAAACTTATCCACTTATGCACAGTTTACAAACGGAAAACACTCAATTGCTTGTTTTGAACAAAAAAATCCCGAAAAGAGGTTTCGTAACCTTTTTTCGGGACGCTTATGTTAATAGTGATGTTGATGGCCTAAGGACATAACCCATATAGACCCTGCAACAATGACAATTGCGATATAGATCCCGTAATAAATCATTGTTGCCTGCCAAGAACCGCTCTCTCCTTCTTTCATATGCATGAACAGCAAAAGCTGAATAAACGCTTGGCAAAATGCTAAAACGACAATTAATGTAATAACCGTATTTGTCGGCAGATCGGTTGAAAATGTAATCCACACCGCCAATAACGTCAATATTATGGACAACAAAAACCCGAAGACATGCTTCCAAGGAAATCCTTTTTCGTTTTGTGCCAAGTTAACTCACCATCCCTGTCAAATAGACGAGTGTGAAGAGGAAAATCCAAACGACATCAAGGAAATGCCAATATAGACTTGAAATAAACACTTTTCTTGCCGTATCCGCGTTAAGGCCTCTTTTCAGCACCTGCAAAATGATAATCAAAATCCAAAATATCCCGATCGTAACATGAAGCCCGTGCGTTCCAACAAGAGCGAAGAAGGATGAAAGGAACGCGCTTGTTTGCATTGTTGCACCTTCATGAACAGCATACAAAATGAACTCTTCTATTTCAAAGTACAAAAAACCGATTCCCAACAATATCGTAACAATCAGCCAGCCGATCATACCGGCTTGCTTGCCTCTTCGCATTTCATAAACGGCAAGACCGCAAGTGAAGCTGCTTGTAAGCAGAAGAAAAGTTTCAATCAAAACTGTTTTCAATTCATACAATTCCTCTGGACCTGGTCCGCCCGCTGTTCTGGAGACGAGAACAAGATAAGTAGCAAAGAGGGTGGCAAACAGGGCAAGCTCTGCCCCGAGAAAAATCCAAAAACCTAAAATATTTAATTGATTTTGTTTCGTTGAATACTCAAGTGGAAGATTCGATTGTTTTGGAGCAATTTCCGACATGTTACTCCCTCCCTGCTTCCGTCTGTTTAATTTCTTCGACCGGCACATAGTATCCATCATCATATTCAAAAGAGCGCAAAATCATGCAGATGATAACGCCGATCAATCCGATGATCGCAACCGGCATCCATTCGAAAACTAAACCGAAGCCGGCTATAAAGAAGAAGATCGACATGATGAAAGGCCGCCCCGAATTTGATGGCATATGGATTGGTTTATATTCCGGCTCCTCTTCTTCTTTTCCTTCTTTCCGTTCCTTCTTCATCATCCACCAAGCGTCAAGACCTTTTACCTGCGGTGTTACGGCAAAGTTGTAATGCGGTGCAGGCGACGGAATAGACCATTCCAGCGTCCGGCCATCCCAAGGATCTCCCGTGAGGTCACGCTCGCCTTTAAAGTACGTGTACACAACATTAATACACAGGAAGATAAAGCCGATTCCCATCATAACTGCGCCAATAGTCGAAATGACGTTTAATTCCGTCCAGCCGGCATCTGCCGGATATGTGTAAATTCTTCTTGGCATGCCCATAAATCCTAAAACATATTGCGGCAAGAAACATACATTAAAGCCAAGGACGAAAAACCAGAACGTAATTTTGCCGAGCTTTTCATTTAAAATGACGCCAAACATTTTCGGATACCAATAATGAAGCGCTGCAAAGACAGCAAAGACCGTACCGCAAATTAACGTATTATGAAAATGGGCTACAAGGAAATACGTATTATGATATTGGTAATCGGCCGCAGCCATCGAAAGCATCACACCTGTAACCCCGCCGATGACGAAAGTTGGAATAAACGCCAAAGACCATAGCATCGCAGATGTGAATTTGATTCGACCTTTATATAAAGTGAAGAGCCAGTTAAAAATTTTTACCCCTGTCGGTATGGCTATCGCCATCGTCGATACAGAGAAAAATGCATTAACCGGGGCTCCTGAACCCATTGTGAAAAAGTGGTGCACCCAAACGAGCATACTTAATACAGAAATCGCCACCATGGACCAAACCATGGCTGTATAACCGAAAAGACGTTTTCTTGCAAAAGTTGAGACAACTTCTGAAAAAACCCCAAACGCTGGCAAAATGGCAATATACACTTCCGGGTGCCCCCAAATCCAGAACAGGTTCGCCCAATGCATTGGCACTCCATCGCCTGAAAGCGTAAAAAAGTGAGTGCCAAATATTCTGTCCAACGTCATTAATGCTAAAGCAACCGTCAATACCGGAAAAGCGAAAACAACCAATATGGACGTAATAAGCGTTGCCCATGTAAACATCGGCATGCGCATTAAAGTCATTCCAGGAGCTCTCATTTTTAGAATCGTTACAATGAAATTAATACCGGAGATTAATGAACCGATCCCTGAAATTTGCAATCCTAATAAATAATAATTTTGGCCCGGCCCCGGGCTGAGTTCATTTCCAGCAAGAGGCATGTATGCCGTCCACCCTGCATCCGGTGAGCCGCCGATCACAAATGAAATGTTGAACAGCAAGGCGCCAAAGAAAAACGTCCAGAAGCTGAGTGCATTCAAATACGGGAACGCCACATCTCTAGCTCCAATTTGGAGAGGAACTGCAATGTTCATGATCCCGAATATGAACGGCATTGCCATAAATAAAATCATAATGGTTCCATGTGTAGTGAAAATTTCATTATAATGCTGTGAATCTAAAAACGTATTATTTGGCACTGTCAATTGGGCGCGCATTAAAAGTGCGTCTACGCCCCCTCGGAATAGCATTAATACGGCGGAAATAATATACATAATCCCTATTTTTTTATGGTCAACAGTCGTTAGCCACTCTTTCCACAGCCATTTCCATTTTTTAAAATAGGTTAATACAAAAACGATACCAATAATTGTTAATACAATGGCTGCATCCGCCATATATATAAGGGGTTCGCCGGTAACGAAAAATTCATCCCATTTCACAGCACGTTCCTCCTTCCTTCCGATTAATGTCCTTCGTGCTGATGGCTTTCATGTTCACGATTATCATGATGATCAGATTCAACTTCCTCCAATTTTATGGTACCGTGCTTTTCTTTTGCAGGGATATTGTCTAAATGCTCACCTGGTTTCGCAAAATCAACCCACGCCAAATGTGTTCCAGAAAAAGTCAATTTATCTTTTAAAACTCCGACTTGGATGATTTCGTTAAATTGTTTTTTCGTCAGCAATGGAGCTGATGCTTGTGTTTCTTTCACCCATTTATAAAAATCTTCTTTTTCCATTGCGTTCACATCAAATGTTTGATGGGCAAATCCTTCTCCTGTAAAATTTGAATTCCGCCCTTTAAACGTACCGACATGATCAGCCTGCAAATAAAGAGTCATTCCCATTCCAGCCATATTATATTTTTGTCCGCCCAGCTCTGGAATCCATAAAGCGCTCATCCCGCCGACAGCTGTCAATTTAAATTCAACTGGAACATCTTTTGGAATGTTGACATAATTGACTGTTTCAATATTTTCCTCCGGATAGCTGAAAATCCATTTCCAATCGGCTGCTGTCGCATGAATTACAATTGGTTCAACCCCTCTAGATTCCTTCGGCGGTTTTTCAAGCTCAAAAGTCGCCTTAATCGTTGGTATCGCCAATGCAATGACAATCAACACAGGAATAGCTGTCCAAATGATTTCCAGAAGTGTATTTCCGTGCTGGTCAGGAGGCTCATAATCAAGATTTTCTGGTCTCTCCCTGTATTTCCATAAAATAATGGCAAACAGCACAAAGATGACAACAATAATAAACAGCATAAACCAAATTGACCAAAGGATTAAATCCTTTTGAACCTCTGCAACAGGTCCTTTCGGATTTAATAAAACAAAGCGTTCACTGCAACCTGTCAACAAAAAAAGCAATGACAGTGGTAAAACCTTCATAAACAAGTTCAACCATTTTTGTTGTTGTGCCGGCATTTTCGATCCCTCTCAAATCAGAAATGTTTTAAATTTTCATAAAAAACCGACTTAATCGATTCAAAAAATAATTGAGTTGTAAATGAACTTTATCACATTTTTATCGAAATAAACTTTAATTCAAAAAACAGTCAAGAAACGATAAATTTTTTGTAAAATTTTTGCCACGAATCTGACACAATATAGAGAAATTCCGTTTTTTCAGGGAATCTTCTCTATATTTTCCAAATAAAAGCTGATGGGAATGTATTTTCGAGGGATGTACATGAAGAAGCTGAAAAATGACGTTTTCATCTGATTTCTTGAACCGATGTATCATTCTAAATTTGCCAAGTGAGGAAATAAGCAAAATGAGTTAGCAGCCGAGTCAGGGGAAAAATAAACAAATTCATGCTGAAAGGAAGAGTTCGGATAAATGACTTACATACAATTTTCTGTTCAAAAATAAAGCTCCTATCTTCATAAAATCGAGATAGGAGCTGAAGCTTTAGTTTAAATTCAATCCTTTTTTCTGAACAAATTGCTTCATGTACATTCTTGTCGGATTCGAAAGCATGCGAGCCATTTGACCAGTCCAAGTATCTTTGCGAATCCCGTTTGTTCGCTGATCATAATAATTGGATACTATTTCATTATATTGTTCAAGCTCGCGCACATATGCTTCTTGATCTTGCTTATATTCTTCCTCATGATAAATATGCTCAAAAGGTATTCTTGGTTTTTTCGCCGTTTCTTTTGCAGGGTAGCCGACAGTTAATGCAAAAAGAGGGATGACCTTGTTTGGAATTTTCAACAGCCTCGATACTTCTTCTAAATTATTGCGGATGCCTCCGATGTAGCAAATGCCGAGTCCCATTGACTCAGCCGCCAACGCAGCATTTTGAGCGGCCAGTGCAGCATCAATGAGAGCTACCATAAATTTTTCAGTGCTCCTCAATGAATCTTCTACATTTTTGCCTTCCATTTCACCAATGACTTCATGACGGTGCAAATCAGCGCAAAAAATAAATAAATGTCCGCTCTTCTCTACGTAAGCTTGGTTTCCTGCCAGTTCAGCGAGCTTTTTTTTCGTTTGTATATTTTTCACCCCGATAATGGAATAGGCTTGCATGTAACTTGAAGTTGAAGCGGCTTGGGCGCATTCGACAATTAATCGGATTTGCTCATCTGTCAAAGGCCGATCCTCAAAATGACGAACGGAACGGTGATTTAAAATGGTTTTGATAATGTCGTTCAACATAATCATCCTTTCTATAATCCCACTTATTTTTTGAAAAATCACACTTCTTCCAATCCAAGTATTAACATGAAAATGCTGCTCTTTCAAATGATTCGTATTGAAAAATACGTTTTTTATAGCTCCTTTTTCAGTGAAGGCTCCAAGCACCTAATTTTACCATCGAATCTCAAACTATTCACTGCAACGCTCCTGTATTGTAAACAACAAAATTTTTCAAATTTACGTTATTAGAAAAATTAAATTTTAAAAACGACCCTATAAACATTTCACAATTTGTATGTGAATTCCTGCTTCTGTCCATTGATTTCCCAAAATAGGGCAGCACTTTTCTGAACCTAAAAAATAGGGATTGAAAAAACAAAAAAAATCATCTATTCTGATAATTATAGTTTCATATAGTGTTCCAAGCAGCAGGTGCGTCATATTTCATCAGCAATATGCGCTTAAAAGGGAAGATTGGTGAAATTCCAACACGGTCGCGCCACTGTGATGGGGAGCTTTCGGCCAACATCCACTGTTTCAATGTTTGAAATGGGAAGGAGGATCGAAAGCGATGATCCTAAGTCAGGAGACCTGCCTGTTGTATGCACTGCCACCTACGCGTCATAGGGAGGAGTGATGAAGCCATGTTGAGATTTAAGCCCTACATGTATCTCAACACGAGTTAGAGTCCACAATTCCCTCTTTTACGCGTAAAAAGAGGGTTTTTTTATTATGTGTTGAGATACAAATCAAATGGGGGTGTCAATATTGACATTAATTAGTTCAAATCTTGGCTATCCAAGAATTGGTGAAAGAAGAGAATGGAAAAGAGCGCTGGAATCATTTTGGAACGGAAACATTTCAGAAAGCAGCTTGGAGGAAACATTAAAAGATATACGTCTTCTCAATCTGAAAAAACAGAAGGAAAAAGGAATAGACCTAATTCCTGTCGGAGATTTTTCATTATATGACCATGTCCTCGATACTGCATTTATGTTTGGGTATATTCCTTCTAGATTCCAGCATATGGAGCCGACTTCATTAAAAACATATTTTGCAATGGCTAGAGGCTCTGATGAAGCAGAAGCAATGGAAATGACCAAATGGTTCAACACAAACTACCATTATATTGTTCCGGAGCTTGAAAATAAAACGCCGGCGTTAGTAAAGAACCGTCTGCTTGAACTTTTTCAGGAAGCGAAAAACGAGCTGAATATTGAAGCAAAACCGGTTTTGCTAGGTCCAATTACTTTTTTAAAGCTGGCAAAACAATACGATCAACACGATTTTCATAAACATTTGTCTGCTTTAATTCCTGTTTACGTCCAATTGTTGACGGAACTTGCTCAGGCCGGTGCGAAATGGGTGCAAATTGATGAGCCGATTCTTGTACAGGAGCTAGATGATTCATCGATTCCTTTGTTTAAAGAGGTATACGATGCTTTCCACAAAGCGCTTCCTTCGTTAAATATCATTTTGCAAACATACTTTGAAAGTATAACCCATTATCAAGAAATCGTGTCTCTTCCTGTCGCTGCAATTGGCCTGGACTTTGTACATGATCATGGCGTCAATCTGTCGAACATCAAAACGCTCGGCTTTCCGAAAGACAAAATTCTCGCAGCTGGTTTGATCGACGGCCGCAACATTTGGAAAGCATCCTTAGTATCAAAAGCTAAGGAAATCGATGATCTTGCGCAATATGTAGATATTGATAGATTGATCATTCAGCCTTCATGCAGCTTGCTTCATGTACCTGTTACAGTTCAAAACGAACAGAGCTTGCCGTCCATATTGAAAAATGCTCTTTCCTTTGCTGATGAAAAATTGGATGAAGTAAATGAACTCGCTCAATATGCAAAAGGGAAAAGAACGATCGATGATTTAAAACAATATGACCGCTCTTATACGGATTTTATCCATTCTTCCTTTCGGACAAATGAGAAGGTTCAAGAGGCCGCCAAAAATATCGGAGCATATCCAACGAAACGCTTGGATTATACCGAACGGCAAAAACTGCATAAAAAAAGATGGAATCTGCCGATTTTACCAACTACTACGATCGGAAGCTTTCCGCAGACGAAAGAA
The DNA here is from genome assembly GCF_037965815.1 of Aeribacillus sp. FSL K6-2833. Taxonomy (GTDB): domain Bacteria; phylum Bacillota; class Bacilli; order Bacillales; family Aeribacillaceae; genus Aeribacillus; species Aeribacillus composti. The sequence goes on from NZ_CP150189.1 coordinate 3,865,716, forward strand.
ATCCGGCAAATCCGCTTAAAATGGCGGAAAGGCGAATATTCAAACGAGCAGTATGAATCGGTCATCAATAATGAAATAAAAAAATGGATTGACATTCAAGAGCAGCTCGGTTTAGACGTATTCGTCCATGGGGAATTTGAACGGACCGATATGGTCGAATTTTTCGGGGAAAAATTAAATGGAATTGCTGTTACGAATAACGGCTGGGTGCAATCATACGGGTCACGATGCGTGAGACCGCCGATTATTTACGGAGATGTAGCATTTGATCAGCCGATGACCGTAAAAGAAAGCGTATATGCACAATCACTGACAAGCAAGCCTGTTAAAGGGATGCTGACAGGACCTGTCACGATCCTAAACTGGTCATTTGTGCGCAATGACATCGACCGTATAAGCGTTCTTCGCCAGCTCGCCCTTGCCATTCGCGAAGAAGTGCTAGCTTTAGAGAAAAATGGAATAGGCATGATTCAAGTTGATGAGCCTGCATTACGTGAAGGATTGCCTCTGAAACAATCAAAACAAAAAGAATATATCGAAGGAGCTGCTGAAGCCTTCAAGCTCGCCACCAGCTCTGTTCGTCCGGAAACACAAATCCATACTCATATGTGCTATTCGCAATTTGAGGATATCATGGAGGCAATTGATGACCTTGATGCGGATGTCATTTCTATTGAATCTTCCCGAAGCCATGGAGAGCTTGTTCATGCTTTTGAAACGTATCAATATAAAAGAGAGATTGGCTTAGGCGTATATGACATTCACAGCCCGCGAATTCCATCCGTTGAAGAAATGGCAAAAAATATCGACCGCGCCTTAGCAGTGCTTGACGTGCGCCAGTTTTGGGTTAACCCTGACTGCGGACTAAAAACAAGATCAGTGGATGAAACGATTAGTGCTTTAAAAGTCATGGTCGAAGCTGCGAAAACCTATCGAGAAAAAATAACTGCTGCACAAATTTAAGAAAAGTGTGGCCCGATTCTCTCAGCAGTCAAATCCCGATGGAACCGGCAGAAATGTCAGTTTCTATACTTTCATTTAAAAAAGGAGCCTTGCCGCTCCTTTTTTACGTTTATAAAAGAAATCCCCTTTCGCCGACTTTCAAAAGCCGAACCTATATGTAAATATTTTATATCCACAAAATCTTATTAAAAGAAAATGTTTCACATCGTTGCTTTCTTCAGTTGAGCTGCACTTTCCTTAACATCATCCGCTAGACAAATGGCAGAAATGACGGAGATGCCGTCTGCTCCGCTAGCGATCACCTGACCGGCGTTGGCGATGTTGATCCCGCCAATTCCGACAATAGGGATGTCGATCCCTTGTTTGCGCATGCTTTCAATCAATTTTGGACCTTGTGGCTTTTTTGCATCCTCTTTCGTGTTTGTAGAAAAGATTGGCCCCACACCGATATAATCAGCGCCTTGGACAACCGCCTTTTGCGCCTCTTCAATTGTATGTGCAGAAACGCCTAAAATTTTGTCACCGATTTTTTTCCGGACAAGATCAGCCGGTTCATCCTCTTGCCCGATATGAACGCCGTCTGCATCTAGTTCAATAGCCAGGTCAACGTCATCGTTGACAATAAATGGAATGTGATGTTTTTGGCAAATAGCCTGCAGCTCTTTTCCAAGCCGCCATTTTTCTTCGCCTGTTAAAGCCCACGCACCTTTTTCACGGTATTGAAAAAGCGTAATTCCGCCTGCAATCGCCTCTTCAAGCACATCAGCAGGCTTCCTTTTGCAGTTTACACTGCCCATAATAAAATACACCTTTAGCAGCTCCCGCATTTTATTTGCCGACACTCGCGCCATGTTTATCACCTTTGCTTTATTTTTTTATAAAAGACCCTTTTTTCAGCAACTCGTCTCCCGTCACCTTTGCCAGCTGGTTCAATAATTCGATTTGAAAGCTTCCAGGACCTTTTTCTTCCGTTAAATCAAATGCGATTTCTGCAGCGACCCCATAAGTGACGAGACTGGCTACTGAAGCAGCAAGAGAGTCCTTTTCAACGGCTGAAAAAGCACCGATAATGGAAGTCAATAAACAGCCTGTTCCGGTAACTTTTGTTAAAATTGGATGGCCGTTTTGAATCAAATACGTTGTCTTCCCATCCGTTGCCACGTCTTCTTTTCCGGTAATGACTGCAACTGTATTCAGCTCTTCGGCCGCTTTTTTGGCCAGCGAAACAGGATCAGCAGCTGAATCCGCCGCATCCACCCCTTTCATTGCAAGCTTTTCACCTATCACATTGGCAATCTCAGGTGCATTCCCGCGAATAACTGAGATGCGAACCTCCTTTAATATTTCCCGAACAGCTTCCGTCCGGTAAGGGGTGGCTCCCGCACCGACAGGATCTAAAATGATTGGAACCCCGTGTTCATTCGCTGATTTTCCTGCAATAATCATTGCTTCGATTACTTCAGGAGATAATGTGCCAATATTTAAAACGAGCGCGCCGGATATTTTCGCCATATCCGCAACCTCTTCCTTTGCATACGCCATAACCGGAGAAGCGCCGATCGCCAGCAAACCGTTTGCAGTAAAGTTGGTGACGACGACATTCGTAATGTTGTGGACGAGAGGATTTTGGGCGCGAACCTTTTCTAGCGCCAAAATCAATTGTTCTTTATTCATTTTCTCACTCCTTCTAGAAAGCTAAAGCACCTTGCCCAAGCTGCAAAGTGCATCATGTATTGGAAATTATTCCAACAAATTCCGTAATTCCCCAACAAATTTGAACGATAAGACAGAAGAATTTGTATTTTCATGTTGATGCCAAAAGTTCTGCACCTGCTTTTTTATGATAATTTCTGCCAATCATTATACTCTCTTTTTATTTACAATCCAAATTTTCGTCTTCTTCATGAAAAATTTGCTCTTTATCCGCCTGCAATTGTTCATTTTAACATGACACTTTTTATGATATAATTTCAAATAAAACAATAATTTCGAATCAATATGCATGTTATTGAAAGAATATACATCTTTCATTTATAATAGACCAGTGAATGTCGAAACGAATTTCATTCTTTGATTCATTTATAAGGAGGTACTTATGAAAAAATATTTTAGCAAAATAATTGCACTTGCTGTTTTCACAAGCCTAATGCTTATACTTTCAGCATGCGGTGCAGGAGGTTCTGAAGACGATAAAGGAGCAAGCAGTGAGAAGAAAGAAACGTTAAAGGTTGTTACAAACGCAGCATACGCTCCGTTTGAATATATCGACAAAGGTAAAGTTGTCGGCTTTGATATTGATTTCATAAACGCTGTGGCTAAAGAGGCCGGTTACAAAGTAGACATTAAACATACCGGATGGGATCCAATGTTTGCTGAAGTTCAAAGAAAACAAGCTGACTTGGCAGCTTCCTCTGTGTCCATTACTGAAGACAGAAAGCAAACATACGATTTTTCTGTTCCGTATTTTGAATCAACTCTTATGATTTTAGTTCCTGAAGACAGTGATATTCAAAATGCGCTTGATCTGAAAGGCAAAAAAGTTGCTGTCCAAAACGGAACAACCGGTCAGACAGCCGCTGAAAAAATACTTGCCGGCGATGGAACGGTTAAAAAATTTGAAGACAACGTCCTCGCGATCATGGAACTTCTGAACGGAGGCGCAGACGCAGTTGTGGCCGATAACGCGGTTGTCAATGAATATATTAAAAATAATCCGGACAAAAAATTGAAAGCAATTAAAGATCCGGAAAATTTCGATTCGGAGTTTTACGGTCTAATGTTCGCGAAAGGAAGCAAATTAAAACCAGAACTTGACAAAGCGATCAATACACTGTTTGAAAACGGAACGTACAGTGAGATTTATAAAAAATGGTTTGGTGTAGAACCAGATATCGATATATTAAAAAATCAGCAATAATTTTCAGCATTCCACAGGTATTTTGCTTGTCCGGAATGCACGCGGGGAGATATATGTATGAATTTTCGTTTTGATCTCATAGCTGAATATGCACCCTTTTTCTTCCAAGGAACGCTTGTAACAATTGGACTCTCTCTTGGTGCAATCGCCATCGGCACCATTTTGGGTCTTTTTATCGGCATCGGGAAAATTGCTCAAAATAAATTTATTCGCCTGCCCTTTTCATGGTACGTTACATTTTTCAGAGGCACGCCTCTTTTTGTCCAGATGCTGCTCGTTCATTTCGGGCTCGTACCGCTGCTAATCGGTGATACGAATGGAATTATAGCGGCAATTGTTGCACTTTCTTTAAACTCTGCCGCCTACATTGCAGAGATATTCCGTGCAGGTATTCAATCGATTGATAAAGGACAGATGGAAGCTGCAAGATCTCTCGGTATGAGCCATAAACAGGCGATGCGCTATGTCATTTTGCCGCAGGCGACGAAACGGATGATTCCGCCTCTTGGCAATGAATTCGTCATTTTAATAAAAGAGTCGTCAATCGCCGCCATCATTGCCACCCCTGAGCTGATGTATTGGGGACGGGCTATGCAGGGGCAATATTATATCGTTTGGGAGCCATACCTCACCGTTGCGCTCATCTATCTTGTTCTGACATTGTCCTTAAGCAAATTATTAAGCTTTGTTGAAAGGAGAACAACAACCGGATGATTCAAGTAAAACATTTAAAGAAAAGCTTTGGGAATCTTGAAGTGTTAAAAGACATCAGTGTAGACATTAAAGAAAAAGAAGTTGTATGCGTCATTGGTCCATCCGGTTCAGGCAAAAGCACGTTTCTTCGCTGTTTAAACAAGCTTGAGGACATTACGGCAGGACAGGTTATCGTGAACGGTCAAGATATTACAAATCCAAACTTGGACATTAATAAAGTTCGCCAAGAGGTTGGAATGGTGTTTCAGCAGTTTAACCTATTTCCGCATAAAACAGTGTTGGAAAATATTACACTTGCTCCGATAAAAGTAAAAGGAGTCTCGGAACAGGAAGCAAACGAAAAAGCTTTGCAGCTGCTGAAAAAAGTGGGATTAAGCGAAAAAGCTTCAAGCTATCCAAGCGAATTATCAGGGGGCCAAAAACAGCGCGTTGCCATTGCCCGAGCTCTCGCAATGAATCCTAAAATCATGCTTTTCGATGAACCTACATCCGCCCTCGATCCAGAAATGGTCGGTGAAGTGTTAACAGTTATGAAAGAATTAGCGGCGGAAGGAATGACGATGGTCGTCGTGACGCATGAAATCGGATTTGCCAAAGAAGTGAGCGATCGAGTGATTTTCATGGACGGCGGATATATTGTAGAGGAAAACACACCTAGCGAGCTTTTTAACAATCCTAAACACGAACGAACAAAAGCTTTTTTAAGCAAAGTGCTGTGAACAAGGCAAGTATCCGGCATACGGGTTGACTTAAACTCCTTTTCAATCAAATCTCATACGAATTCATTTCGGACAAGCCGAAAAGCTTGTCCTTTATCTTTTTCTCAATGGAGCTTCTCCCCTCTTACGCACTACGCACTCGTTCTTCATATATTATTTGCCATCAGCATCCAAAAGTGTTTGGACGGTAAGCCTTTCGTATATTTCCCAGCCTGAAGTTTCTGCTTGGAAGTACTATTTGAATTGTCGTAGCATCGCGGCTTGTACCAAAGTTGTTCAGCTTTTGAAGACTGACATTTCTCATCTTGGATTAGAAAGCAGAAGGCACAGATGCCGATAACACATCCAATTTTTTTAGGTCAGTAACTTTTTTTCTAAAAAAAAACAGGGTCTAAGACCCTGTAAGCAAAAAAACATTAAATTTCATATTTAAACTCACGGTATGCATCGATCAAAAGGAAAATTGCCGTTATGATATGCATCACCATTCCAACAATCGGAATCCATGCAATGCAGGAAGTAATAATTCCTAAAATGCTGCCATGCTTGTTTTTATTTGTTATAATGGCAAAAATCAACGTCACAAGGTGCAGTACAAACATAAACGCCAAAGGTGTCCATAGGAAAGATAATATAATCGTTCCACCTATAACTGGAATTCCGAAAAATGCTTCAAGACCCCCGCTTACCCATTTTAAAATGTTGACTACTGACATATAAATCCACCTCTGTATCCGTTTTTTCAATATACGAATTTGCGAATTGAAATGTTTCAAATATTCTTCAGCCCGGCACAAAAACTATTTTTGCAAGACAATTCATCTTGTTAGAGTTTTCACAATTTTTATTTTATGATAAAATCTTACAACAAAATAAATTTTAACGGGAGTTTATGGAGATGACATATAAACTTTTATTTTTGGACATAGACGGAACAATTTTGACACCGGATGATCAAATTCAAGAATCTACGAAAAGAGCTGTAGCTGCAGTTCAGAAACAAGGTGTAGAGGTCTTTCTGGCAACAGGGAGACCTTTGCATGAAATTTCGCATATCGGCAAAGAGCTGAACGTTCAATCGTTTATTGGCTATAACGGCGCATTTACGGTTTATAGGGGCCGCGAGATTTTAAAAGAGCCGATGAATCCAGATATTGTTCAAAACTTTGTGCATACCGCCAAACACCATGGACATGAGCTCGTCATGTATACAAGAGAAAAAAATGTCCTTAGCTCGTTTGATTCCCCTGCTATGAAAAATTTCATTCAAAAATTTCATTTACAAAAAAATGAGTTGTTTTCATATGATATCATCGATCAAGTTTTAGGAATGACGATATTAAATTTAGCTGATCGCGATGTTTCTCTTTATGAAAAAGACGATCTTATATACTTATCCCAAGTGAATATCGAAGGCCTGGCCCAATGCTACGATGTCATTAGGGAAAAGGTCAATAAGGGCAAAGCTGTCAAAGCAATATTAAATTATCTTGGCGTGCCAAAAGAAAGCGCCATTGCCTTTGGCGATGCCATGAATGATAAAGAGATGCTCTCAATAGTCGGCGAAGGTTTTGCAATGGGGAACGCAGATCCAAACCTTTTGCCATATGCGAAGCACCAAACAACAGACGTAACAAATTCCGGTGTCTATCACGGTTTGAAAAAGCTTGGTCTCGTTGAATAAGTAAGAAGACTGTGTAAATAGTCTTTTCCCTGCCAAATAGACAGTTGTAAAAAAAGATTATGCAAAACTGTGTTTCGGTATTCAGCTGGAGCACAATGCAAAAATTGTTGTTTTACAGTGAGAAAAATACAACATTTCTACTTTAAGGAAAAAAAGGACTCGATGCAGCGTGATCCAGGCAGATGTCTTTGCCAGAACGGCTGCCATGTGACCGAGTCCTTCTATTCTGCTTAGACGAATACCAGAAAATAGAAAACTGGTCTTCCCTCATCTTCAAAACGAAGTGAGTCATCTTTGTTCACATTGGAAAGAAAAAACGGGCGATGAAGGTTTTGCGGCAGGGAGAGGACCGAATTAATTTATTTGACGAAATAAACTGAAAGGTCAGGAAATGTGCTCCTAATTATGAGCGTGAACCGATACAATATATATTCCTTTATCCGCATAAAAAGAAACGATTAGACTATTATTGAAATCATGAGCAATCGATTGGTGCTCAGGATTGCTGGAACATACTGAGTTAACTTTATTGCATATAGTTTATGAAGGTGTATTTATTTTATCCTCATGAGTGGAAAGGAGAAAAAGCTTTGATAAAAGCAATTATTTTTGATTTCGACGGTTTAATTATAGACACAGAGACTCCCTGGTTTGAGGCTTATAAAGAAACTTTAGGTTATTATAATGTTGATTTGCCCCTTGAACAATATGTAAAAAGCGTTGGGTCAGATAATACAGTACTTTACGAGTTTTTCAAACAACAATTGGGAGAAAGCTGTAATATTGAGGAAATTGATGCCAAAGCAGAAAGCATTTATAAAGAAAAGATGAAAACACCTCAGGCACGTGAAGGTGTAAAGGATTATTTGCAAGAAGCAAACAATTTAGGATATAAAATTGCTATTGCTTCAAGCTCCACAAGGGAGTGGGTAACTCATTATTTAGATGAACTTGGGGTGTTAAACTATTTTAATACTATTATCACACAGGATGATGTTGAGAAGGTAAAACCGGCACCTGATTTGTATTTAAAAGCAGTTGATGCCTTAAACATCAGCTCAAATGAAGCATTAGCATTTGAAGATTCTTTAAATGGGCTCCAAGCAGCTCTAGCTGCTGGACTGAAATGCGTAATTGTGCCAAATCCAGTAACGGAGTCTTTACCTTTCGAAAATTATGATTTGCGACTTCATTCCATGGCAGAAAAAAGTTTGAGCGATGTCATAAAATTTATTGAACAATAAAGAATTAAAATCTCGTATTAATGCTAAGCTCTATCAAATAATATTTGATAATTCGCTAGATAAAGAACCCCCCAAGGAGGTCCTTTATCTAGCTGCTTCCTCAATGAACACCACCTGCAAATGTTTTCGTGAAATCATTTACGTGTGCACTCATTTCTTTATAACGAGTCCAATGAAGATAATGATTTCCTTCTAAAGTAACTATTTTACTTGAAAAACTGCGGCTTAATTTCGTTTGATAAAACGTTACATTGGATTTCCCATCTTCGTTCACTCGATCTTCTTTCGAAGTAAAAATCAAGACAAAGGATACAACAAGAAGCAAATGAAATAAAAAATATATTGAGCAAACAGTCAATTTAACTTTCCCGCCTGATATGCCTGGTCATTGTTAAATTCTCTTCGGAATAAGTACCTTTTTCAGCTACTAGGAAGGAAATCATCAGGAATGATATATAATGCCAATCGTGCAATTCCAATTGGTGAAAACATACTTTATATATTCGGACATTGTTGGAGCTGACTCGCCGAAATACTCTAAAACCTGCGGCAAGGTGAAATCAATCCCTATAACTGCTTTCACTTCATCTGGGTATGCATTAGCATAATACATGCTGTATATGCCAGAAATAGAGTGCGGCATCAATATGTAATGACCTTCTATATTTGATTTTAAAGCGGTTCTAATTCCCTCCACTATATTTTCCACTGTTCGTTCCTTATTCGTTACGTTGCTCCAACCATATCCAAAGCTCTCTACTACGACCACTTTATGATTCTTTGCCAATTCATTTACTAAGGGGTCGAAATCTAACACGGGAGCTGCTGTGCCTAAACCGCTTAATAACACAATCGTGTTTTCTCCATCACCTTTTGTATAAACGTGCATATTCTTTCCATCTACTTCAACTAATTGTCCTAATGGTGGATATTTTGCTTATACACTGTCATGATGTGATGGAAAACGCCTCAAATCAGAGCCGCTGTAATCATAAACAAAAAAATATTTTTTGGAATTATCCAAAATCAAGATTTCTTTTTACTGTTCATTCTTTCACTTCTCTCTATAAAACATTCTATTGATCGGCTATGCCAACGCCATTCGAACCATCTCTCCCGCCCTGATTCCTTTGCAATAAGCCAATTGCTTGCAGAGGTTAAACAAAAATAAAAAACGCGAATTTTCTAAAGGGTGCTTTTCGTCAATAAGGAAGCAGAGCCTTTTTCTTAATAATGACGAAATGTTTGCTCTTTTCGTTTCAAAAAAATCCCCTCTAAGTATATGGGCCTTGTCCACTGTCTACTTAAAGAATATCTTATCAAAATTGGTTCTTTTTTCTTTTACCTTGTCAAAAAATATTTATATAAAAATATTTGAATTCGAGATATTTTTCGGTTATGATAATATCAAAACAAAAGGAGGAAAATAAAAAATGGCAAATTTTCAATTAGATAAGGTGCACAGCTCTATTTCTTTCCAAGTAAAACACTTAATGGTTTCCAAAGCAAAGGGAGAATTCACTCAATTTGATGTAGAAGTTGACGGCGATGTTGATCAGCTCGAATCTGCAAAAGTAAAAGTAACAATTCAAGCTTCTTCTATTGACACAAAAAATGAAGACAGAGACAACCATCTTCGTTCCGGGGATTTTTTTGATGTCGAAAACTATCCGGTCATCACGTTTGTCAGCGAATCTATTAAAAAGGTTTCCGACGATGACTATGAAGTAACAGGAAAATTGACAATTAGAAATGTTACTAGAACCGAAACATTCAAAGTAGAATTCAACGGTCAATCGAAAAACCCGTTGGACGGAAGCATTGTCGCAGGATTTGATGTAGAAGGAAAAATCAATCGGGAAGATTATGGTTTAACATGGAACGCTGCTCTTGAAACAGGAGGATTCCTCATCGGCAAAGATGTAAAATTATTCGGCAGCTTCGAATTTGTCATTAGCTAATCTTTCGCAGGCAAGTGATTTGCCCTTTGCCGCACATGGCGGCTGAGGGCTTTTATTTTAAGAAAATGTAGCAAAAAATGTCATTCATACCTCTCTAATGAAAAATCCCCCTGCTTATAAAGTTTACTTTTCTTTTATTTTTTGTTATTATTCATAATATTTCAACCGGAGAAGGAGGAAAACAGCATATGTCCCATCAATCATTGCAACGCCACTTGCCGCCTTACCGAGCAGATCATGTAGGCAGTCTGTTAAGAACAGACCGAATTAAACAAGCCCGATTGAAAAAAGCAAATGGGGAAATAACAGCTGAGCAATTAAGAGAGGTGGAAAACGAAGAAATCACACGCATCGTCAAAAAACAAAAGGAAATTGGCCTCAAAGCGGTGACAGACGGCGAATTCCGAAGAGCTTGGTGGCACTTTGACTTCCTTGAAAATTTAGTAGGTGTTGAAGGATACGACACAGAGACCGGAATCCAATTCCATCAAAAACAAACAAAATCTCATTCTATTAAAGTTGTTGACAAACTAGATTTCAATGGCCATCCGATGCTTGAAGATTTCAAGTTTCTAAACAGCATCGCTTCCGGCCATACAGCCAAAATGACTATCCCGAGCCCGAGCATGCTTCATTTCAGAGGGACGATTGAAAAAAGCGCTTATGAAGATCAAGACGAGTTTTTCCACGATTTAGCCCAAACGTATAAAAAAGCAATTCAAGCATTTTACGATGCCGGATGCCGTTATTTGCAGCTGGATGATACATCATGGGCATATCTTTGTTCAGAAGAGCAAAAGGAGCAAATGCGGGCCCGCGGCTTAAATCCGGATACGTTAGGACAATTGTATGCGAAAACAATTAATGAAGCTGTTGCCAATCGTCCTGATGATATGAGAATTACGATGCACATATGCCGAGGCAATTTCCGTTCCACTTGGATTTCATCCGGCGGCTATGAGCCAGTGGCGGAAATATTGTTTGAAGGCGTAAATGTGGACGGCTTCTTTTTGGAATACGACAGCGAAAGAGCCGGCGGCTTTGAACCCCTTCGCTTCGTAAACCGGTCAAATTTATCCATCGTTCTCGGCTTGATCACGTCAAAATTTGGAGAATTAGAAAATAAGGATGAAATTAAATGGCGCATTGATGAAGCATCCCGATTTGTTGATCTCAATCAGCTTTGCTTAAGCCCTCAGTGCGGTTTTGCATCAACTGAGGAAGGAAACCTGCTCACAGAGGACGAGCAATGGGCAAAACTTCGCCATGTCGTAGAAATTGCCGAAGAGGTTTGGAAATAATCGTTTACTAAAGAAATACTTACATAAGTGTGTAATGTTAAGAGCCTGTCGAACGTGAATTTCGTGCAATGAACTATCGATTAAGCGAGGCTTGCGGACAGAATGTGGCGGAATTTCGATAAAGGGCAGCAGCTTGCTTTACCTATATTGATTGGTTTCATCGTTCATTCCGAAGCAATTGCAGCATGTAAGAGTTCCAAATTGAACCTTTTTCTGCTTTGCGAAAGCTCTATTCGGGTTATGCATCAAGAATCAATATTTCTAGAAATGATACCCGTAAATTGCAGCAGCTCTGTTTTTCTTTTGGAAAATTTGATTGCAAATCGCCGACAATTTATTTTTGCAAAATAAGGTGCTGCCCGCTCATCAGTTTATTTAGGAAAATCACCGTAATGACCTGTTTCTTCCGTTCTATTATTCTGGAAAATATGTAAAAAAGGGGGGCTAATAAGTCGATTTTACGGCTTATTAGCCCCCATTAATGTTTTAGAAACGTTGATATATCGGTGTTTATGATTTTTTGTTTTCAATGGCGATTTGACTTTCTAAGAGCCCCTTTTTCTTTTTGACAGCATCATCATCAGATGTTTCTGAGCAATTTACGAACTTAACAGCAAATATTTATGCTTTACAGCAGAGCTTAATTCGTCGGGAGAGCCTTCAAACACGATCGAGCCTTTGTTTAAAATATATATGCGGTCTGCAAGCTCAAGCGCCATCGATAAATTTTGTTCAACTAAAAGCATTGTAAGACCTTGCTTCTTTAATTCACGAATAATCCGTTTCACTTCCTGAACCATCAATGGGGACAATCCTTCTGACGGCTCGTCAAGCAGCAGTAATTTAGGATTCGTTAGCAAAGCGCGTCCAATTGAGAGCATTTGCTGCTCTCCCCCGCTCAAAGCCCCTCCCATCGATGCTTCTCTTTCTTTCAGCCTTGGAAACGTGTCATAAATTTGTTCTAATGTCCAGCCATTTTCGGCAGGCCTATAAGTGGTCATTAAATTCTCCTTTACAGTCAAATTCGGAAATATTCTTCTCCCTTGCGGAACAAGAGCAACGCCTAATTTCGAAACCTGGAAGCTCGTCTTTGATTGAATTTCCTGTTCTTCAAACACAATTTTTCCTTTTTTTGATTGAATGATTCCCATGATAGAATGAATCGTTGTTGTTTTCCCCATTCCGTTTCTTCCCAGCAGGACGGTTACCTTGCCTTGTTCAACCGTTAACGAAACATTATGGAGGACGTGGCTGTCGCCGTAAAATGTATTTAAATCTGAAACTTTAAGCATGTGCTGCCGCTTCCTCCTTTCCAATATATATTTCGTTCACCCTCCTGTCGTTTCTCACTTCATTTGGATCGCCGTCAATGAGAATTCCTCCGTCATATAAAACGACCATTCTATCCGCCAGTCCAAATACGACCTCCAAATCATGCTCAATAATTAAAACGGTCAAGTCCTTCGGCAAATTGTGCAGCAAATCGACAATATAATCCGTTTCCGCCTGCGACATGCCGGCAGTCGGCTCATCTAATAATAAAACTTGCGGATTGATCGCAATGCCAAGCAAAATTTCGATTTGCCGCTGTTCGCCGTATGACAGCTTTTTCACTATTTCATTTGCGCGCTTTTCCAATCCCCAAGTTTTGATCAATTGGTTTGCTTCCTCGAAAAGCTTCGGGTATTTTTTTTCGTTTCTCTTTTTAAACCACACGTTTTGCAAATGATGTTTCCGCTGTAAAACTAATAATAAATTGTCAAGCACCGTCAGTTCGTTCAACAAATTGTTTCGTTGAAAGGTGCGGACGATTCCGGCGTTTGTCCGTTTAAAGTTGGCAACATTCGTTATATTTTCTCCTTTATAATAAATAGACCCGCTGCTCGGCTTCAGGTCGCCGGTTAACATGTTGAAAAAGGTCGTTTTCCCGGCTCCATTCGGACCGATAATGCCTATCCGCTCACCTTTTTTCACTTCCAATGAAACATCCTTAAGAATTTCAAGACCGCCAAAATGCATGCCGACGCGATCAATCTTCAAGATTACAGGATTCTCCATGCCCCATCCCTCAATTCTTCACATCATTGTTATACAACGCATTGGATTTTTTTCCGGAAATAGCTGACAGCTTGTTGGATTTTGAAAATGACTGAAAGAGCAATTTTCCAAGCCCGACAATTCCTTTTGGGAAAAATACGACAAACAAGATAAAGATAATCCCGATAATCATCATCCACATGGTCGTATAAGAGCTGACAATCGTTTCTAAAATGACGATAAAAGCTGCTCCCAAAACGGGTCCGATCATTGTTCCGGAACCGCCGATAAGAACCATAATTAAAACAGAGCCAGACATCGTCCAATATACATCGCTAGGTGAAATGAAGCTGTTAAAGCTTGTATATAACGATCCTGCTACTCCGCCGAGCCCGCCGGCTATAACAAATGCGGCAAGCTTATATAGTGTTGTATGATAGCCCATCGATTTCAATCTTGTTTCGTTTTCGCGAATCCCTATTAATACTTGCCCAAAAGGGGAGTGTACGATGAGGCTTAAACCGCCATAGATCAATATAAACAAAAGCAATATCAAATAATAAAAGTAAACCGGGTTTGAAAAATCAAGTGATCCAATTAAAGGGCTTGGAATGCCTGATAATCCGTTTGAACCGCCCGTGATAGTCGTTGACTGGTGGACAAATGAATAAATCATTTGCGAAAAAGCCAATGTTAACATAAGAAAATAAAAGCCGCTCACCTTTACGCAAAAAATTCCGATGATGGCGGATGCAATGATTGCAGCCGCAAGCGAGGCGAAAAGAGTAAGGAAAAAGTTTGGAGATATCTCCCTTGCAAGAATGGCGGACATATAAGCTCCGACTCCAAAAAACGCCGCGTGGCCAAGCGAAACCAGCCCGGTATATCCGACCAAAATATTTAAACTAAGAGCGAAAATAGCTAAAATTAAAATTTCAGTTACCAAATTTAAATAAAACAAAGAAAAGATAAAGGGGGAAAAGATGAGCAACATAACTGCGGCAATAAGAGCGAAACCTTTTTTGTTCAATGCTTAACCACCTGCTTTCCGAGCAATCCGTTCGGTTTGACGATTAAGACGACCGCCATTAATCCGAAAACAACGAACAAGCTTAACTCAGGAACTAAAAATCGGCAAAAAGTCTCAACAATCCCAATCGTTAAGCTGGCCACAAACGTTCCAGCGATCGACCCTAAGCCCCCTATAACGAGAACAACTAATGCCAAAATAAGCGTTTGGAATTCCATGCTTGGATAAAGCCCGAGGATCGGCGCAGCAATGACTCCGCCAAAACCTGCTAAATATCCCCCTATGAAAAACACGACGGTAAAAACTAGTTGAATATTTACACCTAAAGCACATATCATCTCTTTATCGCTCAGTCCAGCGCGAATGATCGCCCCCCAGCGCGTTTTTTCTTGAATGAACCACAACAGCCCCGCTAAAATTAAACCTATTGCAATTACAGCTAAACGATAGACAGGAAAGGCTTGATTAAATAAGGTTACCGTACCTGATAAACTTTGAGGCAAAGGGATCGATAAAACATCCGATCCCCATATCGCCGCTGTCATATCATGAATGACATACGCAAGCCCAAATGTTAACAATACTTGTGACAGGTGCCCTAGCTGATAAGTCGGCCGCAATAAGATCATTTCAATAATGAGAGAGCAAACAGCTACTGCTAAAGGTGCAATGATTAAGGCAAGCCAAAAATTTTGTCCAGAATGGACGGTAATCGAATATGAGACATAAGCTCCTATCATATACAACGATCCATGCGCCAAGTTCAATACTCCTAAAATGCCAAAGACGAGCGACAATCCGCATGTAATGACGAAGAGCAAAAGCCCGTATGAAATGCTGTTTACTAGCTGCGCCCCGATAATATCCATGATTATCACCTCTTTTTTTATCTATTTTCCTGGATCTCTCACCTCTTCAATAATTTCGATCACTTCGTTTTCCGTCTGTCCATTCACAAGCTTGGTTTCAATGATATACATGTTTTGAATAACGTGGTGGGTCTCCTTGTCAAACTTAATCGGGCCTCTCGGGCTTATGAATTCAACATTAGAAATCGCTTCTACCACTTTATCTGGATCTGAGGCGTCGCCGTCAAGCGTTGTCAGCGCTTCTGCGATAATTTTGGCAGCATCATAACCTTCCAATGCTTCAATGGTCGGGCGTTCATTATATTTCTTTTCAAAAGCCTCTTTAAACTGTCTATTTTCTTCTGTTTTTATACTATAATCCCAGAAAATAGAGGAAATTGTTCCAACTCCTGCGTTTCCTTGTGATTTCCGCACGTCCTCTGAAACAAGCCAGCCGGAACCAATTAATTTCTTATCTTCTTTTAACCCGAATTGATCGTATTGCTGAACAAATCTCACCGCATCACTTCCTGCGAAAAATGCATATACTGCTTCAGCCTTTGCATTTTTAATCGTGGTCAAATAAGAGGAATAATCATTGTTTCCGAGAGGCGGGTAAACTTCACCGACAATTTTTCCTCCTGCGGCAGTATAAGCTTCTTTAAACGCTTCAGATACTTCCCGTCCAAACGCATAATCTGCTGCTGCAATGTACATTGTCTTTCCTACGTTATGAAACGCCCATTCTCCTAATGAATTGCCAATCTGCCACGAGGAAAAAGAAGAACGCCAAATATAGTCACTTCGTTTGCTTCTCGTTAAATCATTTCCTCCCGCATGCGAAACAAGGAACGGAATTTTTTTCTTATCCACTTCATCGCGAATGGCATAGGCTACCGCCGTGCTTACCGTTCCTGTTAAAATGTCCACTTTATCTTGATCAATCAATTTTCTCGCTTTCCTTAATGCTACTTGCGGATCAGCTTCACTGTCTTCTTTAATAATTTCGATTTTTTTGGAGCCAATTTTCCAATCAATGCTGTCAAAATACAGCTCCATACCTTTGTGCAAATGCTTTCCAAGTGAAGCATAAACCCCCGAATCTGGAAGCAGCACACCAATTTTTATTGTTCCTCCGCTTTTGCTCCCGCCTTCTTCTTTTTTCGATGTTGACTGAATCGCGCTGTTGCCACAAGCCGATAAAACGGCTAAGAAAACAACTAGCATAATCAAAAATAACTTCTTTTTCATCAAAATCCCCCCGTACTTGTCAAGTAAAACGCTTTCAAAATTCGCCTCCCCTTTTTTTAAAACGCTTTCATTTTCCTGGGTATCTTTTCTCCTCCCTTTTCCTCCGGAACTAATATTTCAAATATTATAATATATCTGAATTTTTAAAATTTCAATATTTTTTATTCATTTCGTCAAAAAAACATATAGTTAATGAAATCTATGATCGTCGCAGAAAACGCTGGAAATTCTTGTTTTTCTCATCATTCAATCTTCATTTTTTCTTTAATAACGAAAATTTTATTATTTATTTTTTTTACACTCGTCATACAAACAAATGGCTTAATGAATAAATTTTATTCGTAATTGTTTAAGAAAGACAGATGATTATCCTAAGCTTTTATTTGCAGAGGACTTTCCGCAAAAAAATTCGCATTAAAAGTGATGCCCATCGTAACCCAAATAAAAAAACCTAGGGACTCTTAAAATTCCCTAGGGATTGCCTTTACAATGTGACTGTTATGCCCACCACATTTCAGCAACTTCTTCTTTAAAAAGAATTTGCTTTAATAAGCTTACTGCCTTTCCTAATCCTTCATCAATGGATGCCAGCATATCCTCATGTTCAATTGAAAGAACATAATCATATCCGGCAGCACGCAAGGCACTTACAATATCCTTCCACACTTTTTCACCTTGGCCATAGCCAACCGACCGAAATGTCCATGATCGGTCCAAAATTTTACTGTAATGCTTTGTATCTAAAACGCCATTCACTTGTATATTTGCTTGATCCAAATAAGTATCTTTAGCGTGTACATGAAATATGGCATTTTCACGTCCTAATTTTTTTATTGCTTCAACAGGATCAATGCCTTGCCAAATGAGATGGCTTGGATCAAAATTCGCTCCAATACTTGGCCCTACATTTTCTCTTAACTTTAATAAAGTTTCAGGATTGTAAACAATAAAACCTGGGTGCATTTCAAAAGCAATTTTATTTACACCATGCAATTTGGCAAATTTTGCTTCCTCCCGCCAATACGGTATTGTCACTTCATTCCATTGCCATTCCAGTAATTCCATATATTCCGGAGGCCAGGAACAAGTAACCCAATTAGGGTATTTCGCATTTGGATGATCGCCTGGACATCCGGAAAACCCATTCACAACTGATACTTCCAAACGTTCTGCTAACAGCACTGTTTTTCTCCATACATCATGGGATTCAGCCGCAAACTTCTTGTCCGGGTGAAGCGGGTTGCCATGAAAGCTTAGACCGCTTATCGTCAGCCCTCTGCTTTCGATGGCCCGCTGAAATTCTTTTAGTTTCATGCTGTTTTCAAGCAATTCATCCGGATTGCAATGTTTATTGCCCGGATAATTGCCAGTCCCCAATTCTATCGCCTCTATCCCCATTTCTCGCACTTTATCAAGCATTTCCTCGAACGGCAGGTCTTGGTAAAGTACGGTAAAAACACCTAATTTCATTTCAATACCTCCCCTGTCTCAACCTTGACCCATCTTTTCTCTTCGTGGCTTTTTAATATAGCCTCAATCAGCTTCATAATGTAGTGTCCGTCTTCAAAAGTGGCAAAGGAAGAAGAGGCTGGATTTGGATGCGCTTTTACTGCTTTATAAAAATCAATGAATAAGTTTTTTAAACCATCTGGCCATCCTTCTGGATGACCGCCAGGGTAATGCGCCAGCGAAGAAGAAAAGTCAGACAGCAAGGAAGGATCCCGTACTAGCTCCATATTCGCCTGATCACGGCGTCCAATCCATATTTTGTTTGGCTCTTCCTGATTCCAATAAATAGTATTCTTTTGCGCGGCAATTTCAAACGTAAAGAAATTTTTCCTTCCAGCACTTACTTGCGAAACGGTGAATACCCCATGTGCTCCATTTTCAAAATGAACCAGCACACTGCCGCAATCTTCGCTATTAATCTCTATTTCTTCGAAAGAATCTTGACCTCCACTTTTAAAGGTTTCGATTTCTCCAACCGGTCTTTTCCTTACAGGATAAACCGTTTTTAAATCAGCAAATACCTCGACAATCTTTTGATTGAGAACATATTGAATAGTATCACACCAATGGGAACCGATGTCAGCAATCGCACGTGATCTGCCGTTTTTTTCCTCATTTAAACGCCAGTTGTAATCAGTATCATACAGGAGCCAATCTTGAAGATACGTTCCATACACTAAATGTGCCGGACCGTATTCATCGCTGGCCATCAGCTCTTTCACTTGGGCAACTAGCGGATAATGACGGTAGTTGAAGCATACTCCTGCGACGACCTTTTTTGTTTCGGCTAACCTTACTAATTCACTCGATTCTTCACTCGTCATTGCTAACGGCTTTTCTGACAGCAAATGCTTGCCGGCAGCTAAAACTTTTTTATTGATATAATAATGCAAATAATTAGGAGTACAATTATGAACGACATCTATTTCTTGATCATTTATTAAATCATCTTCATTTCCATAATACCTTGGGATCCCAAATTGTTCGGCTGCTTTTTTTGCCTTCTCTAATGTTCTGGCACTAATTGCAGCCACTTCAACACCATTTAATCTTCTCAGTGCTTCTATGTGCGACTTGGCAGAAAACCCTGTCCCGATTACGCCTACTTTGATAACTGACATAAACAATGCCCCTTTTCTTTTGGATGATTATTTTTTTAACGTTTTCCTTCCGAACGCCACGGCCAAAATGATGATCAACCCTTTAATAATCATCTGCTGGCTTACATCAAGCCCCATGATGATTAATCCATTGTTTATTGTTCCAATCATGATAGAACCAAAAACGGTGCCGATAACGGTTCCGACTCCCCCGAATAGGCTTGTTCCGCCAAGAATTACAGCAGCAATAACGGATAGTTCGTCGCCTTCACCAAATGTAAACCTCCCGGAATGCATCCGGCCGGCATATAATAAGCCAGCAAATCCTGCCATTAAACCGGAAATTAGAAACACAATAAATTTAATTCGATTCGTTTTGATTCCTGTATATTTGGCAGCAATTTCATTTCCCCCGGTTGCTAATGTCTGCCTGCCAAACGCGGTTTTTTTCAATAAAATATGGCCGATAACTGTAATCACAACTGTCCAAATCAATAAAATAGGAATCGGTCCGATATCTCCTGAACCAAATAAATAATTAAACGTAGAATGGACAATCGGCACTGGTGCAGTATTTGTTATCCACATCGCCAAGCCTTTTACCGCTTCCATCATCCCAAGCGTAACTAAAAATGAGGGGATGGCGATCTTCGTAACTAGAAAACCGTTTACTAATCCAACTAACAAACCGGTTCCTAATCCAGCTGCCAGACCCCCGATCAAGCCGAAGCCAGCTTGCAGCGCTAATGCTGCTGTTAAAGAGGATAACGCCGTAATAGATCCGACAGAAAGATCAATTTCGCCCGTGCTGATTACAAAAGTCATCGCAACTCCCATAATCGAAATCATTGCCGTTTGGCGGGCGATGTTCAATAAATTTGATGTTGATAAAAAACCTTCGTCATATAACGTAACAGAAAAATAGATTAACACTCCAATAAAAGCTATATATACAATATAATTGCGCCAATCAAATGTCATTGATCGTTTCGAAGGACTTAGGTTATTTTGCAACTGATCTTGCTCATTAAATTTAATGTCCTTGGATAGCATGCTGGAGAACCTCCTCTGAATGAATTTCCTTTCTTTTTAGTTCTTTGACATTTCTTCCTTCATGTATTACTAGAATTCGATCACTTACGGCTAACAGCTCCTGCAGCTCAGAAGAAATGACGATGATTGATTTCCCGCTGTCAGCTAATTCACGAATAATATCTATGATTTCGGTTTTTGCGCCAATATCTACACCGATCGTAGGCTCATCTAAAATTAATATTTCAGGGTCATTAGCAAGCCATTTCGCTAATACAATTTTCTGCTGGTTGCCCCCAGACAACAGCTTTGCTGTTTTAAAAATATGATCTGTTTTAATATTTAGTCTTTTGACAAATTTTTCTGTTATCATATTAGCCTTGCGATGGTCGATGAAAATTCCTTTTTTTAATTTTGATAGAATCGGTAAAATCGTATTTTCTTTTACACTATAATCTAGAATTAACCCCTGCAGTCTCCGGTCCTCTGGAACAAGTGCTATGCCGGCATTTACAGCATCTGATGGACTTTTAATTGTATGCTTCTTGCCTTTTATATAAATTTCACCTTTATTTATTTGGTCAATGCCAAAAATGGCACGCGCTAATTCAGATCTTCCGCTCCCCATTAATCCAGCAATTCCTAAAATCTCTCCTGAGTAGAGCTGAAAGCTGATATCTTTTACTTTGGAGCCGGAAGTTAAATTTTTGACTTCTAAGACAGGAGTTCCCTCTGTCGAATAATATCTTTCTTTCCATTCAAACGATTTATCTAAATCATCCCCTACAATATGCTGAATGACAGTTTCCATATCGATTTGATCACATTGTTCAGTTGCAACTTTTTTTCCATCACGTAAAATGGTAATTTTATCGCATATTCTAAAAATCTCGTCCATACGGTGTGAGATATATATGATAGAAATACCTTTCTTTTTTAACTTATTGATGATTTTAAATAAAACATCTGTTTCCTTTTCCGTTAAGGACGATGTAGGTTCATCCATAATTAATATTTTTGCCTCATGCGACAAAGCTTTTGCTATTTCAGTCATTTGCCAGTATCCAACACCAAGGTCTCCGACGATATCTTTAGGGTTGATGTCAATTTCCATTTCCTTGAGTATTTCTTTTGCTTTGGCTATACTCTTTTTATCATTTATTATCCCGATTGAATTTTTTGGCTCACGGGCTAAAAAAATATTCTCAGCAACAGTCAGTGAAGGGATTAAGCTAAATTCTTGAAAAATCATGGAAATATAATTATTTTTCGCATCGTTCGCATCCTTAATCGTTACTTTGTTTCCTTCAATATATATTTCACCTTCGTCAGCATGATAGACGCCTGTTAATATTTTCATTAATGTTGATTTGCCGGCGCCATTTCCCCCCATCAATGCATGAACTTCACCTTTGTTTAAAGTAAAATCAACTGAATCTAAAACTTTGATGCCATTGAAATATTTTGAAATTCCTTTCATTGATAATAAAGGTTTGTCCATTTTGATCACCTTCTTTTAATTTGAGGCTACTCAATGCAAGAGTAGCCTCAATAGTTGTTCTTTCATTTCAAATTTACCCATATCCCTTTTTCAGCTGATTCTAAAATCGCATCACAAATTACGGCAATTTGATAGCCATCGTAGAAATTCGGCGAAACCTCAGTATCTTCTACAATGGATTTTATGAAATCATAAGTTTCGATAATTTTTGTTTCGCCATACCCTATTCCCAACGCTGGGATTGGCCATAATCCTTGACCGTACGGATGCTCAGGACCGGTGTAAATTGTTCTAAATCCTTTGCTGTCGCTTGGATCATCAGCAAAGCAAACTTGCAGCTCATCACGTCGTTCATAGTTGAAATATAATGACCCTTTTTCTCCATGGATTTCAAATGTCAAGAAATTGTTTCTTCCCCATGCATTACGTGTTGCTTCAATACTGCCGATGGCACCGTTTTCAAATTTTACTAACGTTGTAAATTCATCATCAACGTCAACCTGACCTTTAGGAGCCTCTGCCTCACCTTTGACTGTGCCGAGTTTATCAACTCCGCTCGTTTGAATCGGTCTTTCCGGCACCCATGTTTTTGTTACTGCCATGACATCTGTGATCTCCCCAACGAGATACCGCGCAAAATCAATTACATGTGTTCCAATATCTCCGAGTGCACCTGAACCTGCAACTTTTTTTTGGAATCTCCAGGACAAAGGTGATTGAGGATCTGCGGACCAATCCTGCAAATACGTTCCGCGAAAATTCAGTATTTTTCCAATTTTTCCTTCTTCAATATATTTTCTTGCTAAAGCTACGGCTGGCGTTCTTCTGTAGTTGAAAGCCACCATATGTTTAACTCCTGCTTCTCTTACAGCATCCAGCATCCTTTTTGCTTCTTCAGCATTTCTAGCCAACGGTTTTTCGCTTATTATATGTTTGCCGGCCTTTGCCGCTGCAATGGCAATTTCAGCATGAGTATCATTAGGTGTTACAATATCAACAATATCTATATCAGGATCTTCTATAACCTCTCTCCAGTTAGAAGAATAGCTTTCAAAACCAAAACGCTGAGCTGCCTCTTTTGCTAATTCATCCGTAACATCGACAACCGTTTTGCGATGGGGGATTCCAGGAGCAGGCCAGAAAAACATGGGCATACCTGCATATGAAAGCGAATGGGCTTTCCCCATAAATCCAGCGCCGATCATTGCTATGTTAAACTTTTTCATAACCTTACCTCCCATTGAGTTTAAAAAATGAATAATGATTATTTTGCTGCACTCTGAATAGAATCTGGTGCCTCTTTATGGTAAACAAGCTTCCATGCTTCAAGAACATTTTCTTTTGTGACTTTATAAGCTGGAACTGCCACATACGGAGGGGTTTCTTTGCCTAACAATGCATATCCAGCTAAAATAGCTTCTGAAATTCCTTGGTCATACGGAAGCTGCGCTCCTAATCCTTTTACAATACCGTCAGAAGCAATTTCCAAAGCTACATTTGTTCCTAGATCAATGGTCGTAATAACTAAATCGTCACGCCCGGCTGTCCGTGCTGCTGCGAGTGCACCTTCAGCAGGTACATCCCAAACGACAAACAAGCCGTCTAAATCAGGATTTTTCGTTAAAATACCCGAAGCCACTTTTTCACCATCGTTTGGATCTGTTATTCCGCCTCGTGCAACAATCTCAATATCAGGATATTTTTCTTGAATTGTTTTTTCGAAAGCTTCTGTACGCTGTTTCGTCACAAAGAAATCAGCATCGTGAAAGATAACTCCAATTTTCCCTTTACCGCCCAGTTTTTCAGCCATAATTTCAGCTGCTGCAACTCCATTTCCGTAGTTATCTGCTGAAACAACACTCACATAATCTTTTCCATGTTCTAGCCCTTGAGGTGCATTATCCATGAAAACTAATTTTACGCCTGATTCAGCAGCTTTTTTATAAGCCTCAGCGGTAGATACCGGGTCTACTGGAATACTGACAATAATATCCGGATTTTTAGCAAGCACTGTTTCAATATCCGAAACTTGTTTTTCAGATTTAAAGTCTGCATCCGTTACAGCCACTACTTCTATTCCCATTCTTTCAAACGTTGCTTTTAACCCGTCAATTTGGGCGGTTGACCAGTCGTTCCCTGCATAATGCATGACAATCGCCGCTTTATAGTTTCCTTGTTTTATTTTTGCTATTTCCTCTTCGGTCAGCTCCAATGTTTTGGCGGAAACTGCTGTTTCCCCGTGCGGGCCTTTACTTAAAATTAACTGATTATCTGAAATTTCCTTATTAATCGTGATAGGTCCTGATGCAGGAGCTTCAGATGATGATTTGTTTTGATCAGAAGAGCTATTTTCATTGTTTGATTTGTTTTGATTACAACCGACGAGAATAAGGCTGCTAATTATTGCAAATATGGAAAATATCGCGAAAATTTTTCTCATAAGCCATCCCCTTTTCATAAAATGTTACAAACCAATATTTTTTAAATAATTTCTGCTGATTTCTGCACCTTGTTTTGGATCCGAATAGCTGTCTAATTCTATCGTGATCCAGCCGTCATAATTAGATTCTTGCAATACTCTCGTCATCTCTTCAAAATTTTGGTGTCCTTTTCCTAATGGCAAAAATTGACCATTATCATAATCTTTAAAGTGGACATATTTGATTCTAGATGAGTATTTTTTGATAATTTCGATTGGATCGCCTCCGCCTGCCTCAAGATGCGCCGTATCAGGACATAGATTAATAGTTGTTAAAGGCATCAGCTTATCTAATTGAGCAGGTGATTCTACGATCGTACCCAGGTGAGGATGATAACTTGGGATTAAATCGTACTTTTGGGCAATCTCCACAACTTTATTTAATGCATTTGCCAAATGAATGTAATCGTTTTCTAAAATCCCGTTTGAACGTACAGCTCCCCCGCCGACAACTAGATGATTGGCGCCTAATTCGGAAGCAAATGCTGCAACCTTTTCAATTTTCAACATTTCTTCTTCCAAAATATCTGGAAAAATAAAATTTCCGCCTGTATACACCGCCACAAAATCTAAAGAGTACTCGTTCATTAATGCTTGAAAATCTTTTTTTCTATCTACATATTGCATCAAATTTCCGTCAAAAATTTCAAAACCTTTATAACCGGAAGCAGCTATATCTTTTAATGCTTCTTCTGTTGATCCATTTGCCAAATAGTAAAGATCTTTAATTGACGTAACCCCTGCCGGATGGCCAACAACACCGCCCCAAGTATTGGTCTGGTAGCCTAGCTTCATTTTTACCCCTCCTAATTCTTTTACATGTTCATCAGTTGCTTTTTTACCCCATTCGTATTGAAAAGCTGCCATCACCTCCCATAAAATGAAATCGATTACATTAAAATGAAAAAAATCAGGAAAATAAGGCGTATATTTTTGTAATCCATTACATTTTAATCATATCTTTCTTCTTCTCTTTGCATGTCTCGCGAATAACCAGTTGATCTTCTAATATATATTGGCTTTTTTCCAGCTTATCTTTCTGAATAAGTTTTATTAATAATTCCATCGCTTTCTGACCTATCTCAAACATAGGCTGTGAAACAGTTGTTAGCGCAGGTTCAAAAATAGATGCGAATTTAATATCGTCAAAACCAACTATTGAGATATCATCTGGAACTTTCAATCCTTTTGCTTTGATCGCTTTTATCGCTCCAATGGCCATTTCGTCGCTTGACGCAAAAACAGCAGTTGGCGGTTCAGTAAGCGCAAGCAGTTTTGTCATTAAATTAAAACCGCTCTCAAATGAAAAATCTCCCTCTTGAATTAAATTCGGTTCAATCGCAATATCATGCTGCATCATTCCTTGCTTGAAGCCCTTTAAGCGGTCTCTGCTCAATATTACGTCCATTGGGCCTGATAAAAATCCTATTCGTTTATGGCCCAAGCTGATCAAATATTCCGTAGCTTTTCTGGCACTGCTAATATTATCAATAGAAACAGTTGGAATATCCGATCCCTCCAAATATTCACATGCGAGCACCACTGGGAATTCATGAGAAATCTCCTCTAATAAATGAGATTCAAGTCTTGCGGTCAACAAAATCATTCCATCTGCTTTTTTCTGGCGCAATATATCTAAATAGCCTTTTTCACGCTCTAAACTATTCCCGGTGTCGCCGAGAAGGACCTCGTAATCGTTTTCAATCGCTACTTGCTCTATCCCTCTCAATATTTTTGAGAAAAATGTATTTGTTATATCAGGCACTACAACAAGAACCGTTTTTGTTTCTAAGCGTCTCAGCTGTCGAGCCAATAAATTTGGTTGATAATTCAGCTTTTTGATTGCTTCCAATACTTTTTCAGCCGTTTCTTTTTTGACGTTCCCAGAATTGCTTAAAACTCTGGAAACAGTAGCTGTGGACACATTTGCCATTTTTGCAACATCGCTAATTCTAACCATACCCAGATCTCCATTTCCTAGATAAAAATCCTTTGGCTGTATTATTTTTTATGCTAGATTTGTAATCTAGTGTAATCGATTACAAAATAAAAAGCAATACTTTTTCTACTTTTTTAAAAATTAATTGTTTGTAAAACTTTATTAGCGTTAAAAGGGAAAAAAGGTTTTTAGAATAAAAAACAAATTGTTATATATTCCGAGGCGGCATTTTAAATGATTGACAAAGTCAATTCTTCAAACTACGCAACACATTGTATCCGATGGCAAATATCCAATCACAGCAATAACTGAACCATTGGGTGCCAATAGAAAAAAACCGGGTTTCTGGTCATAACAGGTAATCCAATATTATTCATCCAGACAGTTTAGCAGTCTTTTTTTCAGCAAAATGCAGATGTAAAGTGTAAAATATACTGCCAATTGCAAGAGACATCCAGCATACATGCACGTGTACAGTAATGAAATATTGAAAAACAAAACTCGAACAACTCTCCGATCAAAAATTAGAATTTTTTATTTATGAATGCCTATTGGATCTTACTATGAAATAATTTGAAATCGACATCGCCTTAATCTGCGATTAAAGCCCCAAATTTATCATTCAATTACCGCTCATTTAACTTCATTCAAATGCTAAATGAACAGTTACCGATAGACGGCTGAATGACTTTATTAAAACAAAAAAGAACCCTTGATGCTTTATAGCAAGGGCTCGTTTTTCCACTGAATTATGCCGGTACCGCATAAATAATATATCGCTGTGGCGCATTTCCAATATAACCGAACGGATAGCATGTTGTTAACGTTAAAACTTCGTTTGGAGCAGTAGATCGGATCACTGTTCGATCATCGGCATCAACAATCTCTGTTTCCTGAATTAAATATGTGAAACGACCATACTCCATTTCAACAATGAGTTCATCTCCAATTTTTAAATCGCCAACATTGCGAAAAACTGTATCCCGATGTCCTGATAAAACGATTTGGTCGTTTTGCCCAGAAAAAGCAGTGCCTCTGTAATGACCGACGCCTTTCTCCAATTCGTCTTCATCCGTCCCCTCAACGATCGGCAATTGTGCTTTAAGTTTCGGGATGTGCAAAATGCCAATCACCTCGTCCATTTTCGGTTGAAAGTCGCTTGGTACAACTTCGCTTCTCTCCTTTTTCTTTACACCTTCTGCACCAACAAGCTGATGGGCTTCCTTCAATGCCTCATTTTGTGCGCTGTGCATTGACCATAACTTCCATCCGCCATATGCGACACAAAACAAACCACAGCCAATAAACAAAATGGGCAGCCAATTTTTCACATGCATCCTCTTCCTTTAATTGAGACTGTTGTTAATTATTTTACCATAAAAAGTCGAGAAGACATCCGCTTCATTTTGCGGAGAAAACCAAAAAATAAAATAATCGGACCCCAGCTACTGTTCTTAGGGAAACCTGTTAAAGCAGCCCATAAAAATGCTAGGCGTCGGTCTGTTTTCAATTGATCTGAAATAAGTAAAAAAAGTAAGAACGTCTCAAGGGCAGAATTTAAAATTGTTGTGAAGGACAAAGGGGCTTGTCTATAAGACTTTTTCGGCTTATAGACGGCCCCCTTTAAAATTTTAAAAACGTTGATATTTGATGTTTTTTGTTTTCAATGGAGATTTGACTGTCTGAACAGCCCCAATTTGTCTATATTTCTTCAAACCCACATTAATTGACAAAAATGAAATTTGGCTCGTTCAAATATTTTTTTAGCTCGTTCAATGCTTTTTGTGCCAACACTCCGTCCATAATCCGGTGATCATAACTGAGCGATAACGCCATCATGGATGCAATTTCAATCGAATCATCGACCACAACAGTTTTTTTCTCGATTCGGCCGATGCCAAGAATACACGATTGCGGATGGTTGATAATCGGTGTAAACCATGCGCCGCCAGCTGATCCGATATTCGATATCGTACATGTAGAGCCTGTCATTTCATCCGCTTGAATGGAACCATCTCTTGCCTTTAGGGTAAGCTCGTGAATTTCTTTAGCAATTTGAAATAATGTTTTTTGGTCTGCATGCCGTATGACCGGCACGACAAGACCGCGGTCTGTATCAGCAGCAAAACCGATATGGTATTGTTTCTTCAAAATGATTTCTTCACGTTCTTCATGAAAGGAAGCGTTTAATTGTGGATACTTTTTCAAAACGATCGTCAACGCTTTCACAACATAAGCTAAATAGGTGAGTTTGATTGCTTCCTCTTCCGCAAACGATTTTATGCTTTGTCGATGCTGAACAAGCTTAGTAACATTCGCTTCATCAAAATGTGTTACATGCGGAATCGTCTTTTTCGAATGAACCATTGAACGTGCAATGAATTTGCGAATGTTTGAAAGCGGAATATATTCATCTTGTACCGAATTGGTCTTTGTTTCTTCCTTCTGATTTTTTTGCTGACTTTCCATCTCAGGCTGCTGATTTTTGCGCCTATTGATCACGGTCTCAATATCTTCTTTTAATATTTTGCCGTTTGGACCCGATGGAATTACCTCTTCAAGATTCACTTGATGTTCTCTTGCAAATTTGCGCACGGATGGAGCGGCCACTATGAATGAAGAATTTGTTTGCTTCTCTTTTTCCCGCTTCTTGTACTCGTTGCGAATATCTTCTTCCGTTACTTTCCCGTTTAAACCAGTCGGCTCCACAAGCCGCCAATCCACCCCTAGTTCTTTCGCTAATTTCTTCACTCGCGGCGTCGCCCTTTTCTCGACCTTTTGCTCCGTTGCTATTTGTTCTTCCGATCTTTCATTCGTTTCTTCTTGTTTTATGTCTGGCTGCCCGTCGCGTTCAGCTGTTTCAATTGTTGCAAGCACTTCGCCGACAGATGCTGTATCTCCTCTTTTTTTACGGATTTCCTTCACGATTCCGCTTGCAGGTGCATGCAGCTCCGATACCGCCTTTTCCGTTTGAACTTCAACAAGTATGTCATTTTGCTCCACCTCATCCCCTTCAGACACATGCCAAAATGCAATTAAGCTCTCATTATATTCTTCCGACAATTGCGGCAATTTAATTTCAATAATCATGTTGGCCTCCTGTGAAAGAAATGGTAGATTTATTCATTAACGAGTTTTATAGCTTCTTGATAAATTTTTTCTGCATTCGGTAAAACAAACTGTTCAAGCGGGCGGCTGAAAGGAATCGGCACATCTGGTACAGCCAATCGTTTGACCGGAGCTTCTAAGTCATACAAGCCTTCCTCTGCAGCTATGGCAGCAATCTCCGCCGTCATGCCGTATGATAAATAATCTTCATCTACTACAAGTAATCGATGAGTCTTTTTAATGGATTGCAGGATTGTTTCACGATCTAACGGGACAAGTGAACGCAAATCGATGACTTCTGCTTCAATTCCTTCTTGCTCCAGCTTTTTGGCAGCCTCCAGCGCATGATGAGTCGTCATTTGAATCCCTACAATTGTTATATCTTTCCCTTCCCTAACAACGTTTGCTTTTCCTAACGGCACCGTGTAGGCTTCTTCCGGAACATGACCGACTGATGCGTCTAATTGATCCATCCATCCTAAACCTTGCAATGTTTTATGGAACATAAAGACTACTGGATTATCATCCCGAATGGCTGAAATCATCATCCCTTTTAAATCATATGGAGTGGATGGAGCCACCACTTTCATTCCCGGCAAATGCGCAAACGTTGCATACAAAGTTTGAGAGTGCTGAGCAGCATCACTGTACCCTCCGCCAACAGCGGTCATCAGCACGATCGGCAGCTTCACTCGACCGCCCGACATATAAGGGATTTTTGCCATATGGTTATAAATTTGATCCATGCAAACGCCAAAGAAATCGACAAACATCAATTCAACGATCGGCCGCATTCCTTCGGCTGCTGCGCCAATGGCCGCTCCAATAAATGCAGTTTCAGATATCGGGGTATCAATCACTCGATCTGATCCAAATTGTTGAAATAATCCTTCTGTCGATCCGAAGATTCCCCCGTAAACTCCGACATCCTCCCCCATGACAAACACGTTTGGATCCCGCTCCATCTCCAATTTAATCGCTTCCGCCATGGCTTTATTTCCCGTTAATAAGCGCGTTTTTGTTCCTTGCACAGCTTATAACCCCTTTCCTGTTTATTTACGAAACGTATAAATCTTTTAAAGCATCTTCCGGATTCGGATAATTGCTGCTGCGTGCAAATTGATAAGCAGCGTCTACTTCCTGTTTTGCTTTATTTTCAATGATGTCAAGATCGTTTTCCGCTATGTTTTGTTCAGAGATTAATAGATTTCGAAGGCGGACGATCGGATCTTTATCCCGAAGAAGCGACACTTCATTTTTATCTCTATACAACTCCGGATCCCCTTGGAAATGTCCCAAGTAACGATATGTTTCAATTTCAATAATCGATGGACCTTCGCCTCGTCTGGCGCGTTCCACTGCTTCTTTTGATACTTCGTACATGCTGATCGGATCGTTGTCTTTGACGTAATATCCTTTAATGCCATATGCAGCTGCACGAACATCGTTAGATGCTACAGATGTCGATGCTGTTTTCGGAACAGAAATTCCGTACTGATTATTTTCAATCACCACAATAAGAGGTAAATTCCAAAGTGCTGCCATATTTAATGACTCATGGAAAGCTCCTTGATTGGCAGCTCCCTCTCCAATAAATGAAACCGCAACCCAGTCTTTCCCTTTTTTCTTAGCAGCTAGTGCTGCGCCAAGGGCGTGCGGGATTCCTGCTCCAACAATTCCTCCACAGGAAAACTTGACATCCGGATCAAACAAATGCATATGTCCTCCCTTGCCTTTGCCAAGCCCGGTTTCTTTTCCGAAAATTTCAGCCGTCATTTTATTTAGGTCAACGCCTTTCGCGATGGCATGATGATGAGGCCTGTGCGGCGACGTAACCGTATCTTCTTTTTTCAAATGAACACATATGCCGACGGCTGCCGGTTCTTGCCCTGTTGCCAAATGCATCTCGCCAGGAACAGGACCCGCCCCAATATTGAAAACCGGATTTTTCCCTTCAGTATAAGCTTCTGCCATTTTGTCTTCGTAATAACGGATTTTGTACATGTTTTCATACATCCATAAAAGATCATTTTTAGAAATTGCCAATGTATTCTCTCCCTTCTACCAAAATAGAAAACGGTTTCAAATAGTTAAATGCAAAAATTGTGCCAAACTACATTTTTTGTGATTGATATATTTAGTTTCATTGAAAATGAATAAGATTTTTTATGCTACACAAAAAACGTCCCGTTTTGGGACGCTTTTTAGAGACACAATGATACAATTTGATACGAAATGAAACAAAATGATATTAATAAGGGATTTGAAATCTTTGCATTTGCCGATAAAAAGTGCTTCGTGATATCCCTAAATATTGCGCAGCTTTTGTGATGTTGCCGTTATATAGATGTAAAGCTTGCAAGATCGACTGCTTTTTCATTTCATCTCGATGAATAAACACCGTTTCCGATTTTGGCTTGGAGTCCGTTTTTATAATTTCCTCAGGCAAATCTTTAATAGTTAAAACAGGCTTCGTCAATTTGTTTAAAGTTCTTTCTACTATATTTTGCAATTCTCTAATGTTTCCCGGCCAATGATAATGTATTAACGCTTGAAAAAAATCCGGTTTGATTTCAGGAAAAGGCTTATTTAACTTTTCACAATTTTTTTCAATAAAATGATGAACAAGGAGCGGTATGTCTTCTTTTCTTTCTCGCAATGACGGCAAAGTGATCGGCATGACATTAAGCCGGAAAAACAAATCCTCCCGAAAGCTGCCTTTTTCGACCTCTTCCCGAAGATTTTTGTTCGTCGCTGCGATGATGCGAACATCAACAGGCAAAACTTTATGCCCGCCGATTCGCACCACTTCCTTTTCTTGTATGACTCGTAAAAGCAATACTTGCATTTCCAAAGACATTTCTCCAATCTCATCTAAAAAAAGCGTACCGCCATCGGCAAGCTCAAATTTTCCTGCACTTCCCCCTTTTTTCGCTCCGGTAAAAGCACCGTCCGCATAACCAAACAGTTCGCTTCCTAATAAATCTCGAGGAATTCCGCCGCAATTGATGGCTATAAAAGGCTTATGTTTTCTGTCACTTTCATTATGGATCGCTTGTGCAAACATTTCTTTTCCCGTACCGCTTTCTCCTAAAATTAATACATTTGAGTCCGTTTTTGCTGCTAGCTTCGCTTCGTTTACTTTTTGGAGAAACTGGGGATGCTTCCCGATCATATCAGAAAAAGTGATTTTCGCCTGATTGCCTGATAAATGATTAATAAATTGTCTTATCTTTTGAATCTCTTTTATAATCATCATTGAACCGATCCATTGGCTGTCTTTATAAATGGGGAGTTTATCAACTAGAACATGAAAAACTTTGTTTGACTGTTTTATTTTTAAGTGCAGTTCATGATTTTGAAGATGTCGAGGGCGATTGGAAATAATCGATTTGTTGCTAAAAACTTCGCTGATCTTTTTCCCTTCCAGGCAAGAATGATTCAATTGAAGCAGCTTTTTTAATTGATCATTCACTTTAATAATGAGCCCTTCCGTATCGAAAATGAGGATGCTCTCTTTCATATTATTGGTAGTCGCTTCAAGAAATCTTTGCATCATAATGTTTTTTTCTGTCTTTTCAATCAGCTCCAGTTGGTACTCAATCGCTTTCACTGCTGACACTACCATTCCTAAAGTATGTGGATGCACTTTTTCATATGGGCCTGAAACATTTAATACGCCGATTATCTTTCCTTTTGAATCGTGAATGGGCGCAGCCGAGCATGTCCATGCCTGGCAAATTTCCGAATAATGCTCCTCAGCATATATTTGTACAGGTTGATTGATCACAATCGAAGTGCCGATTGCATTCGTTCCCATTGCTTGTTCACTCCAATCAGCACCTTCCACAAATTGAATATCAGCTGCCATCTTTAACGTATCAGCGTCGCCAATTGATTTTAACAACTGTCCCTTTTCGTTGCAAAGAATCACTAAAAAACCCGAGCCCTTTACGATTGAATACAATCCTTCCATAAACGGAACCGAACATTCAATTAAAGGCTTGTAATGGTCTATTTCGATTTTTTTCATTTGACCATATCGTTGAAAAGGATCAACATTCATTTCTTTGGAACGAATCCATGAATCCTTTACAATGGGAGATAATTTTTCGTCAAGCTTATTTTCAAAAATAAAGCGCTTCCAACATTGTTTGACATACTCTCTTTTCTTCATTATAAA
This sequence comes from Aeribacillus sp. FSL K6-2833, assembly GCF_037965815.1. Taxonomy (GTDB): domain Bacteria; phylum Bacillota; class Bacilli; order Bacillales; family Aeribacillaceae; genus Aeribacillus; species Aeribacillus composti. The sequence goes on from NZ_CP150189.1 coordinate 3,899,236, forward strand.
CACCTCCTTCAATTGTTGATTAAAGCTTTTCGTCCAATCGCATCACATGCCAGCTTACAATGTTTATCGAATTTTTCTAATATTCTCCTATATTGTAGCATTACAAAAAAGCTGTGAGAACTAGCGATCCACTGAATGAAGCTCCTTTTATTTTTGAAACTTTTTAAACCAAAAATGCTGGAAACCCCTTTTACTTTTTCAATCATGAGAAATTGGGGCGCCCTTCTTTTGATATCCCGAAAATACAGAAATTTACAGTTACCGATCGTACTGGACGCATCGACAAAATTGTACAAAATTGGTCATAAAAAAACCGATTCCAAAAGATTGGAATCAGTCTTTCTTGCTGTTGCACGGAAGGCCAAATCATTCTCTTTTTTCCGTTATGCATATGTTTGGAAATTGTATTACTAGTTATTAACTTGATCGAATGGTGATTTGGCAAAGCCCTGTTCTTTCTAAATGAAACGGCTTCATGGCATTTAAACGGTAATTCTTAATGTTTAAAATCAGTGATTTTTTAGTATGTTTCATAAAAAAAGACGAAACGACGTTCCAACGATCACTTTGAAAAATGCCGCCGGTTCTTCTGCATATGTAGGCAGAATTCCCTATTGTGAACAAATATTGATCAGTGTGATGATGTTTTTCAAACGTCTTCCTTCATTACATAACAACTGAATTGAGCTGATAAAAAATATATACAATGTAGGAATGTGGGCAGCTATAAAAGAATAAAGGTTTTTGGCAATGGGAAAGAAGTATAATATATTGAAATAATAAAATGCTCTATATTCTGGGAGGATAACATAAAGTTATAACGGGGGAACGTGAATCGTATTAAAACGATCATAAAAATTATTGTGAAAAAATTATCATCGGAGCTGTCCTATTCACTTATATTATGTTTTCTTTCTCCTTTTCTTTCGTTAATTGTTTTAATTTGTTGGACAGCTCCATAAACCAATTTTCATCTTTTGTTAACAAGGCTAAATCAATTAATGCTTTAATCTGCTCTTCATTTTCTATTGGAGATACGGGCAATTTTTTTACCCAATGATTTAATGTTTCAACTGTTTTACCAACGACGATTTCATTGTCGCAAGCCATAACTTTTACTCTTATAATCTTTTGTGATGAATCTATCGTTTCAACATAACCGTAAATAAATTCGCCGCTTTTTGTTTTTCCTTTTACCCAATCCCCTACTTTCACTGGCAACTGATTGATTCCTTCCATTTTATACACCACCACTTGCAGTATTATAGAGATCTGTTTTGAAATACTAAATATCTATGTTGTTAACAGAAATTATTACATGATAATAAAGGGAACGCAAACAATTTAACCTGGGAAATAATAAAAATTTTAAAATTCCATTTTTTCAAATATATAACTTATAATAAATGTTTTCATATTTATTGCAATAGACAAACGTTCAGCACATTTGTTCCATGTGAAACATAAATCAGACAGCCGGCTCAAATTTTACCTGTTGTGCGGCAAATCGTTATTGAAGGAAGGTGCAACTTTCGGCTGTCCTTTCGTTTAAAGATGAAAACATTCTACCCTTTGTGATCAGCTGAGCAATAGCGAGAAAAAAGTTTTTTTAAAATAATTCTTCATGCAAATGAACCATTACATGCTCTTCCTGAAGCATGTACACAATCGACGAAGGAAGCCCGTTAATACATCTTTTCCAAAGCTGGCGCACGATCTATCCACAAGCAATCTCATACTGTATTTCCCATTTAAAAAACAAAAATTTCCAATTGGCCGCTTCCCACTCTATGATAAGAAAAACTATTGTATTTCTTCCGTCTTTTCCTTATTAAGTATCACTATGAATCTACAAAAATGAACATTTAGCATTTATTGATTTAAATAACCTTTTTTGTAGTCGGTGATGTTGGAAAAGGCGGCACAAATTCACTTAATAAATATTCATAAATTGCTTTTTCAACTGATAAGCCACTTTTTGTGATGCCCATATTCCCAAAAAGAACATTAAACTCGAGAATATAAAGATGCCCTCCGCTTATTAGCACATCAAAGCCGGCATGATTAATGTTCAATTGTTTCGAGACATTCAAAACAAGATCACAAGCTTCTTGCGGTATAAATTCAAAACAGAGGCTTCCGCCTTGGGCAACATTGTGGAGAAACTCCCCTTCCGCCCCAACCCGCCAATAGGCGGTGAAAATATCTTTTCCAATGACACAAATGCGTAAATCTTTTCCGTCGTTTTCTAAATATTCTTGTACGTACAAAACATCATTTTGATTAGCATATTGATAAAAATCATACTCATTTTTAATTAAAAAGGTTCCTTTTCCCATTGAATTCCGGACTTCCTTTGCAACAAATGGGAACGGGAACGTTTCTAATACTTTTTCGATATTGCTTGGGGTGCTTGCCAATATTTCCGTATATGGAACATGCTCAGGCGCCACCGTCCACAGCGCTCTCGTCATTTCTACTTTGCTAAAGCCCAGCTGCAATGATTCAATGCTTGGGAAAATTTTTTTCTTTAATCCGTATACTAGAGCAGGGGCTTGCCACGTTTCAGGAAAAAGAACAATATCCGCTTGTCGAATGGTTTCTAATTCTTTAAACATATTGTCAGGCTTTATATAGTGTACTCCTGGAATTCCGATGGTCCAGTATGCATTAAAGGAAACCATTTTCATAAATTCGTGACCACACTCCAAAACATATAACAATTTTCTAAATAAATAATAGAATCTTCATGAATTTTTCGCAAATAAAATTTTCAATAGTTTCCCCTTTCAAATGCCGTGAGAAATTTTTTACTTCATTATGGCATCTTGAAAGGACGTAGAACAGGCGGATGTTTTTTTGCTATTACTTCGACTCTGAAGCGGAAAAAGGGAATCCCCTTGTTTTTATTTATAGTGATCCCGCCAGTGCTGCCTGAGAAAGCGTATCACCATTGCTCCCGGGGCGCAGGCAATATTTTATGATCTGCCATTCCGTCATTACTAAGTATGTGAGAGAGGCGTAATCGCAGCAACGACTTGGGTGTCCTTCTGACAATTATGGACGAATCCAGTCAGTATTCGGAGCGTGATGTATGCGACCAATGTAATCGAACAGACGATCAAGGAGATTCGGAAACGTTTGAAGTCGATGTACAGTTTGAACTCAAAAGCTGAGGAAAACAATTCAGGATTTTAATGAGAAATAGCGGAGAGAAAGCTTCAAGAATTTGCCGAGGCTCATGAAGGGATTGTGGCTTTAGCCCACAACATACTGAAAGTAACCGTCATCCGCCAGCTGTTTTCTAAGAAAAATTGTAAACATATACAAAAGCCAGTATAGAAAAACGAGCTGTTTTTCTATACTGGCTTCATTTTATTAGGGACTTATCGAACCGTCCCTATATTAACTAAATAATGTAAAAAGGGGCATATAAGGAATACCTTATCGAATGGTAATGTACACATACTATTACCCCCGTTGCGAAATACTGTTCTAAAAACAGCTTCAAAAACCTGATACACACTAACACATTTTCAATTTGTAATGGCTATCTCATAGTTACCTTCTGCGTGAGAACGTTATTGCCCGAACCTAAGCGCAAACGGATATAGGCTTCATACGCCGAAACATTTGGATTAATGCGCATCATGATCGTTTTCTTTGCTTTTCCATTTTCATCTGCTGTCAGTTTGCCGATATTGAAATAACCGTAAGTGATTGGCCATGTTCCATCCTCAAATTGGATTTGCGAAATGCTTTGCCCGCCTGACAAATATATTTGAATTTGTCCATTTGCTACTGCTTAGCCAGGTGTTAAACCACTCATCACCACTTCTACCGGAAATGGTATACCACCTAGCGGAATATATTTCGGTGTTAACAATTGATATTTTTCTTCACCGCCAGGCGGCGTCTCAACAATTGACTGACCGATATTGACTGTTTTGGTGAAGACGTTGTTTCCAGCCCCTATTCGAAGGCGAATATATCCTGTTGTTCCGTCTTGTACCGTTGGGTTAAGTCTCATTGTCAGTACTTTTTCCGCCACACCATGCTGATTAGCTTGAATGCTCCCAACACTTTGATAACCGTAAGTGGTAGGCCATGTTCCATTCGGAAGCCGAACTTGCGAAATTGATGTACCACCTTCTAAATATACTTGAATTTCCCCATTTTCAATGACTTGTCCCGGTTTCATATCTGTTAATTTGAGTGTTACTTGAAAAGGTTCTCCGCCAGTTGGCAAATATTCAGGGGTTTCAATGTTATATTTAATATCTTTTGTAGGATCCATTTCCGAGCCAAATGAACCGTCAGCAAATGTCGATTGATCATACCAAAGATAACCTTCATTCGGTGAACGCCAAGGCTCCGGCTTCAGCTCCTCAGAATGCTCTGGGGTCTCCATTTCTAATATTGGTGAAGGCTGATCAAGCGGTATATCAAGTTCAGAGAAGGTTAGATAACTTTCTTTATGAGACAGCCATTCGACAATTTTCATTAGCAATTGGCCATTATCTTTTTCAGTAAATCCGTCGTACGTTCTCTTGACTCCTCCGTGTTCTTCATTTCTATATTTAGGGGTGCTGTCTTCCACCACAGAAGAGTCACCGATGAAAGCGGCCTTTCCTCTTTCCTTTTTTCCTATCGCTACAAAGGGCCCTTCATGAATTCCGCCGCCAAAATAAACCCCTCCGTCAACTGCATTGCTCCATTTGTTTTCTTCTACAGTAAGCCCATCAGGCAAATAAACAATCCCTTTAGCAATTTCAGGATTCATAATAGCCAGTGTAGAACCAGCATGAATCGAAATTTCATCAATGCCACTCGTTATACCAAAGGATTCATCAGATGGTATAATCACATTTGCTGTTGTGTTATCTATCGAGTTAAAACGAAATCTTACACCAAATTCTTCACTTAGCCAATCGGTGCTTTCAACACCAGCCATTGCAGCTTGTTCACCTTGATCCATTCCTTTTGTTGGATTATCAAAAGCCCCTCTGCGCCAACCATTCATAATTTCATTTGAATCCCAACGGTTAAAATTTCGGTCGGCATTATAGTGGTCGGCAATAAAAAATACGCCTCCCCCTTGTTCTGCAAACTCGGCAATAGCATCTTGTTCAGACTTCTTAAAAGGAATTTGTGCCTCTGGAATAATAAAAACATTATAACCTTCTAAATCCTCCAGAGTAAGCGGATCTAAACTCCGATGCTCCTTCACTGTATATCCCGCTTCAAGCAATGCATTGGCAAAATCGGAAAATGCACCATCAATCACCCAATCGGACTGGCCTGCTGTTTGCCCATGGCTGTTATCAAACAAAACTTTCTTGCCGTTCGGATCGCTAGGAACTAAGATTGGGGCCGGATCATTCGGACCTTCTGCACTTACAGTTACGTTTTCCAAAGCAAAAACAAAAAACGCCAATACTGCCACAAGGCCCTGCAACAGCATCTTTCTCATAATTACTCTACCTCCATAATTTATTAACTCAACGAGGCAAAAGCCTTTTATTGAGTTCAGCCGCTATTGCTGGAGCTTTCGATATACATTGCTGCCTTATGAGCATCTGCTAAACCACCTTCTTGCGCAAATAGCCGGAAATGATATCGACGATCGTAACCATGGCAATGATTCCTAATAAAATAATACCGACACGACTCCAGTCGCGAGACTGCATGGCAAATACAAGCGGTGTACCGATTCCGCCTGCACCGATGATTCCTAAAATGCTTGCGGAACGGAGGTTAATTTCAAAACGATATAAGGTGTAAGAGATAAACCCAGGAATGATTTGTGGAACAACGGCAAACCACAGCGTTTGCAAGCCGCTTGCTCCTGTTGCTTTCAAAGCTTCAATTGGTCCGAAATCAATATTTTCCACTTCTTCTGAAAACAATTTGCCAAGCATCCCGATGGAATGGAGTCCGAGCGCCAACACACCGGCAAAAGAGCCAGGGCCTACTACTTTAATAAATAACAACGCCATCACTAGTTCCGGAAATGTCCGGATAAAGCTTAAAATAAATTTTCCTGTTCCTGCCGCAATCTTTCCTTTCGTCATATTGTTAGCCGCCCAAAAAGCAAACGGTATACATAGAAAAGCTGAAATAAATGTGCCTAATATGGCAATCGCTAATGTATCTAATAGCCCTCGGAGCAGATCTTCGCCTTCGGGCAAGTAAACATATCCCCAATCAGGAGAAAGAATGCCGGATAAAATCGCTTTTGTAATTTGGCCGGCCGTTTCTTTAAATCCTTCTATTGGAATACCGGATAATGCCCATATATAAATAACAGCCAACAACACATATATACTCCAAAGCATGAACCGGTTCTTTTTTGGTTTAACTGGTCTTGCAACACTCTTCATAATAGTTTCTCCCGCAATTTAGAACTAATATAGTCGATCAACAAAACAACCATTAATGTAAAAATAATGATTGTACTCACTTTGTCGTATTCAAGAAAACCTAATGTTTTATCATAATATTCTCCGATTCCTCCTGCTCCCACTAGTCCTAATATAGCTGCAGCCCTTATATTAATTTCAAAGGTGTAAAGAACGAAAGAGACAAAGTAAGGGGACACTTGCGGAACGACAGAGTAGACGATCCATTGAATTTTATTGGCGCCAACTGCCGTCATCGCCTCCAATGGGCCTTTATCAATACTTTCCATCGCTTCATAAGTTAATTTCGCAATAATGCCCATTGAGAAAACAGCTAATGCAAATATTCCTGGTAATGGCCCCAATCCGAAAATCGCAACAAATATAGCGGCTAAAAGAAGTTCAGGAATGGTACGAATTAAATTTAAAATAAATCTGAACGGGTAATAAATCCAATTACTAGAAGCGATGTTGCTTGCGCATAACAAAGCAAATGGAACCGCAAGCAAAGCTCCCATCGTTGTCCCAATAACCGCCATGCGGAATGTGTCAAGCATTGCCGGAACAATATCATCAAAATATGACCAGCTGGGAGGATACATTTGTACAAGCAAATCAAACATATTTGGAAACCCTTCAACAAAATCGATGAAAGAACTTTCCGTTTGATAGGCGCTCCAGCCGATCAGCAGCACAATCAACGCTGTTGTCAAGTAATGCTTTATTTTAGTAGGTGCTTTAGGAATTTCTTGTTTAGTTAATCGATTCATATTTAAACTCTCTATCCGCTTCATTTGTTCCCACCTCAAAAGGCTTTCCATATATTTCAGAAAACCGTTTATCTGTCGCTTCCCTAGCAGATCCGTCAAACACAATTTGTCCTGCTTTCAGGCCGATGATCCTTGTGGCATATTGTCTAGCTAAATCGACCGAGTGCAGGTTGACAACAAGCGTTATTCCTAACTCTTGATTGATCTTTTTTAAATCATCCATTACTTGTTTTGTTGTCAAAGGATCTAAAGATGCTACAGGCTCATCCGCTAAAATGATTTTAGCTTTTTGCGCCAAAGCTCTAGCAATCGACACTCTTTGCTGCTGTCCTCCTGAAAGCTGATCCGATCTGGTGTACGCTTTTTCAAGAATATTCATTCGTTCCAGAGCATTCATGGCCAAATCCACATCTTCTTTTGGAAACCATCCCAAAACGGTTCGGAGAGTAGAATGGTAGCCAACTCTTCCAGATAAAACATTTCGCAAAACAGTCGACCTTTTCACTAAATTAAAATTTTGGAAGATCATCCCAATGTCGCGACGGATGCGGCGGAGTTCCTTCCCCTTTGCTTTCGTGATGGATTTCCCGTCTATTGTTATTTCTCCGGAACTAATTTCATGCAATCTATTAATAGAACGTAGCAACGTTGATTTGCCAGCGCCAGATAAACCGACAATCACAACAAATTCCCCTTTTTCAATTTTCAAATCAATATTTTCCAATCCTACTACACCATTAGGATAAATTTTTGTAACACGATGAAATTCTATCACTCTGCATACCAACCTTTTTTAAATATTTATCTAAACATCCCGACGTTGCTTTATCTATTCATAGAGGATTAGCCAGTACGAACGATTCGCCTGGCTATATTTTATGAAAATACATTATTCAGTTTTCACTTTTTCAGCATACTCCCTGACGATATCGAAGTTACTGTCTTTCGATTCTATGTAGCCTTCATGCGTGTAAATGTCTTTTATAATCGCATGCCCTTCTTCGTCTTTTCCAATATCAATGAAAGCTTGCTTGATTTTTTCAACCCATTCTGAATTCATGTCGGAACGGACGGAAATCGTATCGTTCGGAATCGGTTCTGTAAACTCAATGACTTTCGTATCTTCGAAAACAGTTGGGTAATCTCCTGCTACGGTATTGCGGGCATCTTGGAAAACAACCGCACAATCGACATCACCGTTCAAAACAGAAATAATTGCTTGGTCGTGCCCTTTTACTGTTATTCCTTGTACATCTTTTAATGGATCAATCCCATTATCCATCAGCGTTGCGGCCGGCCAAACATAACCTGCAGATGAAGTGACATCTTGAAAAGCGATTTTCTTTCCTTTTAAATCTTTCACACTAGTAATACCAGAATCTTTTTTCACTACGAAAATTGATTTGTAATTGTCTACTAGTTCATCTGTTGGCTGCCCGGTCTCATCATCCACTCCGTAACGTTGCGCTTGAAGAATTACTTCAGCAGCTCCTCTTTCTTTCGCCAGCACATAAGCATTTGGCGGCAAAAATCCTACATCTACTTTTTTGGATTCCATTGCTTCAACAATGGTATTATAGTTCGTTGAAACACTTACCTCTACAGGTATACCCAAACGATCTCCCAATAACTTTTCAAGCGGCTTTGCTTTGGCCTCCAATGTATCTGCATTTTGAGAAGGTACAAATTGTACAGAAAGGGTTTCCGGAATATATCCATCTGATTCTTTGCTGCTATTAGTTTGTTGGGAATTGCTGGATTCCCCGCATCCGCTGATGACCACCGCTGTTAAAGCTAGTATTGTTCCAAAAGCTACTAATTTTTTAAACATATTAATTTCCCCCATATCTTTTTGAAAATCTAATTTCCATTTTAACACCAAATTTTTAATTATTTGTAAATTTTGTTACAAAATATCACGAATATTTTGTTAACTTTGTAAATTATTTCTTTCCATTCAATTATCTATTTTATTTTTACAACGATTTGTTATGATGAAAAAAAAGAAGGAGGAAAATAATGGAGAAGGAAACTACGATTCATCTGCTTGTAACCAGCGATCTTCACGGCTACATTTACCCGACCAATTACAGAGACAAAGAAGAACAAAATTTCGGACTGGCTAAAATAGCCACGATTATAAAAGAAAAAAGAAAAAAAGGCAATGTACTTTTACTTGATAATGGAGACTTGATTCAAGGAAGCCCGTTGACTTATTACCATGCAAAAAACAGACCCGACAGTGAAAATCCGATGATTCAAGTTATGAATGATCTCCAATATGATGCATGCGTATTGGGAAATCATGAATTTAATTATGGACGAAGTTATTTACAAAAGGCGATTGATCAATCAGCTTTTCCTTGGCTGTCCGCTAATATCTTGAAGCAAACAACAGGAGAGCCCGCTTTTGGAACACCTTATCTCGTCAAGGTATTGGACGGAGTCAAAATTGCTGTACTTGGTATAACCACTCATTTCATCCCTAATTGGGAAGAGCCGCGAAATATTGAGGGACTTGTTTTCAAAGATGCATTGCAAACGGCTAAATTATGGGTGAGCGATATTCGCCAAAAAGAAAAACCAGATGTGATGATCGTCTCATATCATGGGGGATTTGAAAGAGATCTACAAACTGGAGAGCCTATAGAACAGCTGACAGGAGAAAACCAAGCATACCAAATGTGCCAAGAACTAGAGGGTGTTGATATTTTAATCACAGGCCATCAGCACCGCCCACTCGCAGATAAACTAAACGGCATCACAATCATTCAGCCAAGCCATCTGGGGCAATTTTTGGGTGAAGTGACGATGAAAGTTAGACAGAAGGTAAATGGAAACAGCCCCGCAATCGTTAGTCATTCCAACTTAATCAAAATTGATGAAAAAATGGAAGCGAATCAAGATGTTTTGGCATTGATATCCGATATTGAACAAGAAACGCAAAAATGGCTGGATCAGCCGATCGGAACCGTTATTGGTGACATGACCGTATCTGATCCATTGAAGAACCGATTACAAGACAATCCTTTTATAGAATTTATCAATAAGGTGCAAATGGAAACAGCCAAAGTTGATATTTCTGCCACTGCCTTATTCAATAATGACTTGCCTGGATTCAAACAACATGTTACAATGCGCGATATTGTTTCCAATTATATTTATCCGAACACATTAACTGTCATCCGCATCAGCGGCCAAGATATTAAAGATGCTTTAGAGCAAAGCGCCAAGTATTTTACGGTTCAAAACGGAACAATCTCTGTCAATCCCGCTTTCTTATATCCTAAACCGCAGCATTACAATTATGATATGTGGGAAGGAATTGAATACGAATTAAAAATCTCTAATCCAGTTGGCCAACGAGTTGTGAAGCTAAATTATCACGGCAGCCCATTGGAGCTTGACAAAGAATATGATGTCGTCATGAACAGCTACCGCGCTGGTGGAACAGGCAATTTTGATATGTTTAAAGAAAAACCGATCGTTAAAAATATCCCCATCGACATGACCGAACTCATTGCCAACTACATATTAGAGCACAAAACTATCATCGCAGCTTGCAATCATAATTGGAGGGTAGTTTTATAGTAGTAAAAGCATTTTCCGATTTGCTCGCTTTTTATTTAAAACAAATGCCACTAATAGGTATCAAAGTATACTTGTCCAAATATCACAAATGCTTACAGCAACAAAAAGTCATTAATAACAAATTTGATATCAACGATGATTATATAAAAATGATTTTTTCGTTATGAAAATGTGAAGCGTTTTATTCGCACACATCAAAAAAGAAGATTTAGGATTTTCCTAATCTTCTTTTTGCATGAAAGTATATTTCACCATTCCCCTGAACAGGACATGGATTATTTAAGCAGCTGTCTTAACTCTTCGGTCATTTGTTCAACCAATTCAGGTCTGCCATGAAACTGAGCTGGAGTATTTTGAAAAAGTTGAATACGCCAAATTCCTTCCGTTTTCACTGCAACAAGTGTATGATGAGTGTTCACATCAGGATTTAAATCGGACTGGCCGTGAGGAACCATACCGGCAATCGCTCGTAAAATAGCGATATCAGGAGCTAGAAACCGGACATTTTTCACTTTGCTGACAAATTTAGCTGTCTGGTGGTGTTCAAAGACGGACTGGAGATGTGCGAATATTTCATCGTGTCCAATCGACTGACTGCCATCGAAACCAATGCTTTCGCCATCCTTAGTAAACAGATCCGTCATTCCGCTAGCAGTTCGATTGTTCCACGCATTGATTAGTTGCTGGTACAGCTCTTGAACTTCATTTATTTGAGAATTTTCCATCGTTTATCACTCCGAAATGTAATGTTTTGTTCTATGATAGCCAATCAACTGAAAAATTTTTTTTATAAAATGTTGCCGATTTAATATTTACGTGCAGTTTTTTCTTTTGAAACCTCTGCTTTGAAACGCTGAGACGAATGATCAAAAGCATTTTTTATAGAAGCTTGACAGCGTATAATACTTCAAAATGAAAATTTTCTTCTTTTTTCACTTCAAACGGCATTTATTTGATGTGCAATCACTTTAAAAGGGCATTATTTTTCCTTCTGTTATTGTAAGAATATGTTTGTTCTTCAATTAATCTGTTGGAAATGAATGCCTGAGACAGTCTGCAAATACCTTCCGATCCTCTAAAGCCACTACATAATCAGCAAACAATCATTCTTTCAATCATATTGCCATTTATTTACTGGGAGTGTTGCTACTGACGGCTCTTTTTTTCTATTTCCATACTGCTGCATATTTTTTTTGATATTTCGGATCTTCTTCCTTTTCAATTAAATCGAAGGCAAGCTGCTTGATCGCTTCATCCTGCACTTTATCATACAAGTTTCGCAGCCCTTGAATAATATCGAACCGAATAAGTGTCGCATGTTTTTCGTCAACACAGTTGTCAAACCGAGCTGCCAAATGACGGATAACCATCTCTTTTTGCTTTTCCCCAGCTAAACCAATCCTCCAAATAGCCTGCAAACTATGTCTGGCAGTTACAAACTTTTTATCATAGGTTACTTCCCAAACTTGAGGAAAATCCTCCAACATTCGCTGTTCGGGATCGCTGATCGCTAAGCGGCTTAAAAACTGAGCAGCACGCGAGCGCTTATGAGGGTCTTTACTTGTCAGCTCTTCCTTCAGCTGATCCCATACTTCATACGCCCAATCGACTTCTTCTTCAGTGATCTTCATAATGCTGCTGTACGCTTCGTACTGCGCATTTTTATCACTTGACTGCAATTCCGCAAAATAATGCTTCGTTCGTTCATCCACTATTTATCGCCCCAGTCATGCCTTATTATGTTTGATTTTACCTTAGGCAAAAGTGAATAGGCAATGGCTGCAATATGTAAATACCGAACGATCATATCGGAGGTACAGATCCAAAAAGCCGAAGTTTGATATGGAAACTGGCTCATATTCCATGTGAAAGCAAGTTTAAAATATTAGCAGAGAGCGAGCATGAAAAAAAGCCGCTGTATCACCAATAATTGGCGTTCAAGCAGCTTTTTTCAATTACTTATTTAAACGGATTTTTCCATTCCATTAGAACAGCATAGTTACGGGATTCCTCATCCTCCAAATAATTAGCCACAATTCCAAGAGGCGTCCGTCCGCAACGGAGGAGAAATGAAATAACCGGGTCTTTTAAATCTCCGCTGACGACAGCATCGACATATTGTTCAGCTGACATCTCATCCGCATATTTATAATATCCCGGCATTCTGCCGCCGCCGAGCAAGCGATCCAATCCTTTATGGACAACTACTTCGTACATTGATTGCATAAGCCATTTTCCTAAATCCAGCTTTCTGTGGGACGGACGGATGCAAATATCCACAACATATAAAGTGTTGCCATTCGGATCATGGTTACGGATATAGCCGTTGTCCGTTATCTCTTCCCAAGTATGATCAGGATGGGCGGGATCAAAATTCACGATTAAAGATGTCATCGATCCTGCTAACGTTCCTTCTACCTCAACACATAAAGCGCCTTCCTGAAACAATGTCACGTGATTCGTTAATTGCTCTTTATTCCACCAAAGTTCTGATGGAAAAGGCGGCGGAAAGCTTTCCTTTTGAATTTCAATTAATTCATCAAAATCTGCTTCATTATAATTCCTTATCACCACTTCGACATTGCGGCCTTGATTATTCAGATAAAATCTCTTTCTGTAACGGCTCATCTCCATTCCCCTTTCGTCCATGAACACTTAAATCAGGATACAAATCAAAACGGCGGTCTCTCCAAGTGGTGACAGATCCGTTTTCTCTCACTTTGTATAAGAGAGATAAATCAAGATCCGCCGTAATAATCATATCGTGGTTTATTTCCCCCTCCATCAAAATCCCGTTTTTCGGAAATGGGACGTCGTTCGGAGTAATGACCGCTGCCTGGCCGAAATTTGCCCTCATAAAATCAACGGTAGGAAGCGAACCTACTGTTCCTGTTGTCACCACATAGATTTGATTTTCAATCGTTCTGGCGTGGCTTGTATACCGCACTCGTTGAAATCCGTGGCGGTCATCTGTACAAGACGGACAGAACACAACGTCAGCTCCCATTCCTCGTACAATTCGAACGATTTCTGGAAATTCGATATCATAACAAGTCAACATGGCAATTTTTCCTTTTTCGGTTTCAAATATTTGAACCGTTTCTCCGGGAGTCAAATGCCATTCTTTCACTTCCGTCGGCGTCAAGTGAAGCTTCGCTTGTTCAGCTATCCGGCCATCGGGATAAAATAAATGGGCTGTATTATACAATCGTCCCTCTTTTTCGATAATATGAGTGCCTCCAATAATATGCATGCCCGTTTCTTTAGCAAGCGATGTAAATAGTGAATAATATCGGTCCGTATAATGAGGTAAATTTTGAATCGTCTGCTTTTGATTCGGAATGGACAGCAATTGAGTCGTAAAAAATTCAGGAAAAAGAACAAAATCAGCATCAAACTCTTCTGCGGTTTTCACATAATGCGTTACTTGGTTTGCAAAATCTTCAAAACTCCCGATGGAATGAAGATGATATTGAACAGCAGATACACGTATTTTCATGTAGCCTCTTTCCCTTCATCATAATCTGTTCCCCGCTTATTACTGAACAAAGTATAACATAAAACCAGTTTATTTTAATTTAATTTGATTTTGTGTAAAGCATTTTGCTGGAACAAAAGAGAATACTTGAACTATTTATTTAGAAGTGAAATAATTCATTAAAAATTAACAGACAAAACGAAAACAAGCCGTTTGACTGCCGGTGATTTGGCGTTCAAGCGGCTTGTTTTATTCCATTTTTAAATGCTTTGCTCGTATTTGGCAATAAGTTCTTCGTTTTTTCCGACTAAACCGAGTTTAAATGCTTTTTGAATAATTTTTGCTACTTCTGCATTGAAAAATGGATCTCCACCATACCTCATCTTATCATCCAAAATTTTATTATGGAAATGAGACGTTTCTCTGGCTAAATCTTCATTTACAATTTTCCCTTCCTTTATTGCGTCCATAAATTCATAAAAATCCATTTTGCTGTTGTATTCTTCTCTTGTCTCGTTGCCATAAGGGCTGCCTGTTTCCAAATGTTTTTTGAACGGAGCTACAAGCGTCAATTGCGTATAAGCAGCAAAATATTGAGTTTCAGTAATATTCATATAAGATCACTCCCTAACAATTGTAAAATTTATGTGATCATAAAGTGTTTTATTTGAAAAATAATCTAACGCTGAAATGCTGATCGATTCTGTAGTCAATAGCCTCATAGGTATTTCATAATATTTGATCCACCCATACACAATTTTGTCAGATCCTGATAAAGGTTCATCCGCTAAAGGTTTACGAGTTTGAGAAGTAATATCCCTTCCACCATTATATATTCTAAGAAAGCCTGGACGCTCAGTACCTTCAACATAAATGGCAATTCTTATGTTTCTCCCTTTTAAAGGAGTGATTGCCGACAATTGATTTGTGAAATGATTTCCCATTCATTATCGTTTCCATCCGACGTAATACCAATTATCTGTAAATCCGTTAATGGTGGTGCGGATGCAGCTGAAGTTTTTGCAGGAAAGAATGCAAATACGAACGAAAATGATAGAACAGCCAGCGTAAAAATAACTCCGACAATTTTTTTCATAATAACCTCCTCCATATTTTATAAAATTTCCATTTTTTATATCGGTATAAACTGGAATATTTTTAATATAAAAACAAAATTTAACAATAAGTATTCTGACCTCACATCCGCCTTTAATAAACCTTTAAAACTCTTAAACGAGTTGAAAAACGGCTCATCGCAACATTAAACCGTTTCAATTACCTTGTAAAATCAATTATAATAAGGGCAAAGATCATTTTTTTACCCTCGGGAACAGCAATCTTCAGAAAGCCGGAAAATGATTTATACAATCAATTATAGAAAAATCGCAAAAAAACACCGCTATCCGCTCAATCATGCACAATATAGGACAGCGGGAAAAAGTCTAACAAACATAAGTGAAAAAAGTGTGGTGAAAGCATTGTTTAAAATTTTGCTCATTGAAGATGACACCACCCTGTTTCATGAAATAAAAGAACGGTTATTACAATGGTCTTATGATGTATACGGCATTACTGACTTTGGAAAAGTGATTGAAGAATTTACAGCCATCAAGCCTGATTTGGTCATCATTGATATTCAGCTGCCAAAGTTTGATGGATTTCATTGGTGCCGAATGATCCGCTCCCATTCCAACGTTCCGATTATTTTTTTATCATCGCGGGATCACCCGACCGATATGGTGATGTCAATGCAGCTTGGAGCGGATGATTTTATACAAAAGCCGTTTCATTTCGAGGTGCTTATCGCAAAAATACAAGCAATTCTCCGCCGAGTATACAACTATAATACAGAACGAATGAAGCTGAAGGCATGGTGCGGGGCGACGGTCGATTATGAGAACAATACGGTCACAAATGATAAAGGAACAATTGAACTAACTAAAAATGAACTATTGATATTAAAGCATTTGCTTGAGAAGAAAAACAAAATCGTCAGCCGGACAGAATTAATCAAAAGCCTGTGGGAGGATGAGCGCTTTGTCAGCGATAATACATTAACGGTCAATGTCAATCGTTTGCGAAAAAAATTGGATGAGCTCGGGTTGGGACGCTTTATTGAAACGAAAGTCGGCCAAGGCTACATGGCAAAGGAAGAGGCAGCCGTATATGATTAAAAAATATATTATTGAAAGAAAGAGCTGGATCCTTCTCTTTTTATTCATGCAGCTGTTTATCCTTTTTATTTCTTATCTTGATTCAACCATTTCATTAAAGTCCGTTCTCTATATTGTCTTTTTATTGATGATTATTTTTTTCATTTTTGTCATCATCCGCTACAATAAAGAAACAAAGTTTTATAAAAGCTTGGAAGGATGGGAAAACAGCCTTGATTTAACAAGTATAGCGAATGCTGAAAGCCCTTTTGAAAAAATGATTGAACAGCGGATAATAAACCAAACGAAGCTTTTGAAACAAGAGGCTTCGCAAAATCGAATTGCGCTCGAGCAGGAAAAAGATGAATTGCTGTCATGGATTCATGAAGTTAAAACACCGCTGACAGCGATGCATTTAATCATTCAACGATTAGATGATGAAGTTATCAAAGCACAATTGACATATGAATGGCTGCGCATTCATCTGCTGCTTGACCAGCAGCTTCATCAAAAACGGATTCCTTTCATGGAAAATGATTTATATATTGAAAATGTTGCACTGGAACCACTCATTTTCAAAGAGATAAAAGCTTTGCAATCATGGTGTATGCAAAAAGGAATTGGGTTTGAGGTCGAGCTAGAGGCTGCCGAAGTGCTAAGCGATGCGAAATGGCTCGCCTTTATCATGAGACAGCTGTTAACAAATGCGGTAAAATACAGCGATTCATCCGATATCATCATTCAAAGCTATCGGCAAAATGATCAAACAATGATCAAAGTGAAGGATTTCGGCCGTGGCATTGACCCGAAGGATCTGCCGCGCATTTTTGACAAAGGCTTCACATCCACGACCGCACATCAGGACAATGCCTCAACAGGCATGGGATTATACTTGGCGAAAAAAGCCGCCGAAACATTGCTGATAGATATTAAAGTAGAGTCAAAGCTTGGAGAAGGAACGACTGTTACCTTAACCTTTCCAAAGAAAAATGAATTTGTCCGCATTACAAGCATGTGACAATTTTGTCACATGCTTTTTCATTTTGTTCGCTGAATCGAAGGAAAAATACAAGAAGGACGATTATGATAAAAATATCAAGGAGGGACGCGATATGTATATTTTAGAGGCAACAAAAATTTACAAAAGCTATGGAAACAAATTTAATAAACAAGAAGTGTTAAAGGGATTGGACATTCGTGTCGAAAAGGGAGAATTCGTCAGCATCATGGGGGCATCCGGCTCAGGGAAAACGACATTGCTCAATGTTCTATCCTCTATTGATCAAGTCAGCCAAGGAACGATCAAAATAGAAGGAAAAGACATTGTAAGCATGAAAGAAAAACAACTGGCTGAATTCCGCAAAAGACATTTAGGATTCATCTTTCAAGAATACAATTTGCTCGATACACTAACAGTGAAAGAAAACGTCCTGCTGCCTTTATCCATTACAAAAACAGCAAAAAAAGACGCGGAGCAAAAATTTAATGAACTAGCGACAGAACTAGGAATTTATGAGATCAAAGACAAATATCCGAATGAAATTTCCGGCGGCCAAAAACAGCGCACTTCAGCAGCAAGGGCATTTATTCATGAGCCGAGCATTATTTTCGCCGACGAACCAACAGGCGCTCTTGATTCAAAGTCGGCATCTGATCTATTAAACAAGCTGCAAAAATTAAATCAAAAACGAAAAGCCACCATTGTTATGGTCACCCACGATCCGGTTGCAGCAAGCTTCTCAAGCAGGGTCATTTTTATAAAAGACGGACAAATTTATACCCAATTAATAAAAGGGGAAGAAACAAGACAAACGTTCTTTCAGCATATTATGAAAACCCAAGGGGTATTAGGCGGGGTGCAAAATGAGCATTAATCAGCTGATTTTCCGTAATTTGAAAAAAAATCTGAAAAACTACTATTTATATGTATTTGCCTTAATGTTTACAGTAGCCCTTTATTTCGCGTTTGTCACATTGCAATATGATCCGTCAATGGATGCAACAAAAGGCTCGATTAAAGGGGCTGCTGCCATTCGAACTGCATCCGTATTATTGATTGTCATTGTGACTGTCTTTCTCTTGTATGCCAATAACATCTTCATTAAACGGCGCAGTAAAGAAATTGGCTTGCTTCAATTAATCGGCATGACAAAAGGGAAAATATTCCGCATTCTTACGGCTGAGAATTTTATCATTTATTTCAGCTCATTATTCATTGGAGTCTTTATTGGATTTTCCAGCTCCAAATTATTCATTATGATTTTGTTTAAAATTACCGGCGTCAATGCCATTGCAACGCTTACTTTTTCACCTAATGCTTTGATCCAAACAGTGATCGTTTTTAGTGCGATTTATCTTTGTATCATGCTGTTGAATTACGTATTTATTAAAAAGCAGAACATTTTATCTTTATTTAAAGTTGCTTCCACTACAGAAGTAAAAAAAGTATCCCTGTTGGAAATGATTATCGGGATTCTCGGCATATTCTTCATCATTATAGGCTACTATATTTCGTCTAAGTTATTTGGCGGCGATTTTACTACGATGAATGAGCTATTCCTTGCGATGATCTTTATACTAGGATCTGTCATTATCGGAACCTATTTATTTTATAAAGGGTCTGTCAGCTTTATTTTTTATCTCATTAGAAAAAAGAAGGATGGTTATTTAAATATTCATGAGGTACTATCTCTTTCATCGATTATGTTCCGAATGAAGTCAAATGCTTTATTATTAACGATCATTACAACCGTCTCTGCTCT
The DNA here is from genome assembly GCF_037965815.1 of Aeribacillus sp. FSL K6-2833. Lineage (GTDB taxonomy): Bacteria > Bacillota > Bacilli > Bacillales > Aeribacillaceae > Aeribacillus > Aeribacillus composti. The sequence goes on from NZ_CP150189.1 coordinate 3,918,391, forward strand.
TGCCATCGGATTGTTATCTTTAAGTTATATTTCCTACTATTCATCGGAAAAATCCGCTGAAAATTATGTCGCCGCCGATTTTGCTCTGACGAATGCGGAAGATGCAAAGCATTTTAAAGAAGCATTACATGCGCATCACATTCCATACAGTGAAAAAATGATTGATGTGATCCACGCAAACATCAATATGGAGAAAATATTAGATACAAAGCTGAAGGAATTGAAAGTTGACCCGGCATCCATGCCTCTCCCAATCATTAGTGACGACGATGTAGAAAAGATCAATCTGTCTCCAGATGAAACTCTTTTTGCAGGGTATAACGATATGATGCAGAAGTTTATGCCGCTGAAAAGTTCCGGTCAAATCGAATTAAAAGGCCGGCACGAAGTCATACCGCAAAAATATTTAGGTTTACAAAAGGAATACTACATTTCCTATTTTTTCACAGGCGGCGGCCTGCCTGTTGCCATTGTCGACGAAACGATATTTGACCGTTTACAAAAGGACATGGACATGAAACCGTCTGTTCATATAGGAATTGATATTCAAGATGAAGCTAAAATACAGGAAGCTAATGAAATCTTTCAAAAAACGACGTTTAGCGGCAATCATGATTCACGGCTCGCCATGAGCAGTAATCAAAAACGATCTATGGGGCTCAGCATGTTTATTGTCGGCTTTTTAGGTTTAACTTTTCTGATTACATCCGGCTGCATTCTTTATTTCAAACAAATGGATGAGAGCGAAGATGAAAAGCTAAATTATACCATTTTAAGAAAACTCGGCTTCACACAAGGCGACTTGCTCAAAGGAGTTCAAGCCAAACAAGCTTTTAATTTTGGGATTCCTTTGATCATCGGACTTTTCCACAGCTACTTTGCCGTTCAATCCGGATGGTTTTTATTCGGCACAGAGCTCTGGACGCCAATGATTCTCGTCATGCTGCTATATACAGCTTTGTATTCGATTTTCGGCTTTCTCTCCGTACTTTATTATAAAAAAGTAATAAAAGCGGCTCTTTAATATTAAGGAACTGTCCAAAAAGTCAGTATAAGTTGACTTTTGGGAACCCCCTCTTTATTTTTAAAAAAACCGCCCGTGTGAAAAACGGGTAGTTTGTTCAACTTTATAGAAAAATATAAGCCTCAGCTCCCCACAGGGTGTCTGAGGCTTATATTTCATTATATGAATAACCCCCGAAATCCTCCCAAATCTCAAACCGTAAAAAAATAAGAAAATCTGCACCGCTCGGCAATCAAGCTTTTATTTGGATACGACGGAAAAACGTTTATTAATGTGCTTACGGTTTTCAATTTCATCTACAAGTGCTATCGCATAGTCTCTATAACTGATGTAGCTTTGGCCTTCAGAGTTGACAGCAAGCACATCGCCTGAAACTTTATATTCACCTGTGCGCGGACCTTGCGGATCAAAAAATGCAGCTGGGCTAATATAAGTCCATTGAATCCCTTCAGAGTTTTCAAGATCTTGCAAATTTTGAGCTGAGCTTTTCGCTACCGGCAAATATTCTTTCGGAAAATCCGGCGTATCAAAGAGGCGGGTTGTTTTCGCTTCATCGACAAACAGGCTGCCCGCTCCTCCTACAACAATAAGCCGCGTATTAGGCGCTCCTTTCAAGGCATTGATTAATACTTTTCCTGCCTCCACATGTTTATGCTCTTCACCAGGTGCAGTGCCAAATGCATTTACAACAACATCAAAATCTTTTATATCCTCTGATGTAATATCGAAAATATCCTTTTCAACAGCTGGTACATCAGTTACTTTAGAAGCATTGCGGACAATAGCCGTAACATCATGTCCTCGTTCCTTTGCTTCCTTTACTATTAGACTTCCTGCTTTTCCCGTTGCACCAATAACGGCAATTTTCATAAACAATTTTCCTCCCTTTATGTAACTAATTCAGTTACAAATTATATGTAACTATTATAGTTACAAATATAAATCCCTGTCAACTTATTGATTGAAGCTGTCATCCGGAAATCATTGCCTGCCGACCTGTTTGACAAAATTTCAAATTTGTCACTAAAATAGTGACAAATGGTGGTGGAAACTTATGATTAACAGCCGTTTAGCAGTGGCGATTCATATTATGATCTTAATAGCATCAAATCCCCTTGAGCATATGTCTTCAGAATTTATTGCCAAAAGCGTCAACACGAATCCCGTGGTGATCCGGCGAATTACAAGCATGCTCAAGAAAGCGGGACTATTAACTTCCCATGCCGGCAGAACCGGAGCAAAATTAACAAAAAACCCTGAAGACATAACACTTTTGGATATTTTTAAAGCGGTCGAACCGAAAGATGAATTATTCGCTATTCACGAAAATCCGAACCCCAATTGTCCCGTTGGAAAAAACATTCAATCCGCCCTGGACAGCACATTTACGCGCGTTCAAAAAGCGATGGAAGACGAGCTGGCCAGCCAATCCCTAAAAGACGTAATGGGCCATTTCTTACAATAAGAATGGCCCATAAAAAATGAAGCTGTAGTTATTTCCTCTTTTTCGGCACTTATGACCGTTTCGCTGTTTTGAATAAGATGAATGATTCATTTTTACTTTCATAAGTTTGCACGCATGCAGGGAATCTTTGAAATCGATTTTATTCCTCCATCAAGTGCTTGATTTCAAAATAAAAAGCATGGATAAATTTTTTCGTATTGATTCGTATAGACGATGCAGCTGCAGGCCGATCGGCTTTTAATTCCTCCATTTTTTGACGAACAGCAGTGAAATCAAAAAATTTGGATGAGTAATTTTCAAACTTTGGATGGATGAAGTCTGTGAGCCCAAGTGACGCTAAGTTGTTCAAGGAATGATAGATCGCCCTCCGCACACGTTGTTCAGACGCTTTAATTTCCCTTTTCAGATCCTCTTCACTGGCTGCTTCTCCAAGCTTCTTCAACGCAATATTTCTAAATATCTCCTTTAATGAAGGAAATCCGCCGGCAAATGTTTTCTCTTGTTCGTAATCATATAAAAACTGCATGATTTCAATGAGATCTTTACTGCCGCTTTCTCCGGCAATGCCTAGTTCTGAAAGGAGGAATCGTGCACTGGCAGAAAGAGAATTTTCTTTATAAGGATTTACATTTTGCTTTAGAAGATGATCAACGTTCATAACACTATATAAAGAGTGATGGATATCCTGAATGGTTTTTTCCAAACATATATGACCCATCACCTTCTTTAAGATTGACAATACTTCAATTTTATTAATCGGCTTCGTTATATAGTTTTCGATTCCGTATTCATAAGCTTGGCCGATCATATCCTTTGATTCCACCTGCGATATCATAACAATTTTTCCTTTAAAAATCGGCTTGATTTTCTTAATCGTTTCAATGCCGTCCTGAATGGGCATTAACAGGTCAACTAATAAAATATCGACTTTCTTCAAATTTAAAAATTCACCGCTAACATCAGCACCGTCTGCTGCTTCGCCGACGACTTCACCAAGTTCCTCGTCTTCAATGATATGCCATAGCATAGTACGAATTGACTCATCGTCATCTATTATAAAAAACCTCATAAAATCACCTTTTCTGGGTTAAATTTCCAATTGGCAGACGAACGATAAATGTTGCCCCTTTGCTATCTTCCTGATGCGCAATCATTACTTCCCCGTTAAGCTTTTCTGCCAATTCTTTCACATATGAAAGCCCAATACCTGTTGATGAATTGCCCGTGCTGTCGAATTTCAAGGTGAATCCTGGTTTAAAAATAATATCTTTATATTGATTGGGAATTCCGGGACCATCATCATGAACGCGTATTTGGAGCCAATCATTTTCCCGCTCCACTGCAATCTCAATGCTGCCAGTTCCTTTGATGGCCTCCACTGCGTTAGCGACAAGGTTATTCACAATGGAAATAAACGTATACACATGATACTCAGGATGTGACCCATTATATGCAATACTGAATTCAATGTTTTTCCCCAACAGCTCAGCATACTTCTCATGTGTTCGAACAATGATTGATAAAAGTGATCGGACATCTAAATAATCAAGGGAGCTTTCTTCTGAAATTACTTTTGAAAGTCCAGACAAAATGCGTTGATTATCTTTTTTGATCTCATGAACCTCGCCGGCAATCCTCAAGGCATGCCGTGAAAGCTCCTCCAGCGACAGCCTTTTCTTCCCTTTCCTGATCTCCTGCAATTTTTGATACAGGTTGTAAGATTGCCTCGTAATTTCCTCAGCATCTTGAACGGATTTTTTTAATAGCACCGACTCTTCGTAAAGGTTCGATACCAGCATGATCATATGTTCATTGCGTTTTTGAATCTCCGCTTCCCTTAGCTTAGATTCATGCAATTTTATCATACTAAATAAACCGATCACAAAAAAACTTCGGAATATGGCAATAATCATAATTTTATTAAAGGCATCTAAAGTCATTACCGTTCCAATCATAATATTTTCAGCGAGTAGCTCGACAATCCCGGCTGCCAATTCTATCACAATCCCCAAAAGGCCGATCACCCATGGTCGATTGTAAAATCGGTGAATTCTTAAAACAGAAAAAACAAGCGCATACGTGAAGTAATAGAAAAAATAAGGAGAATTTGTATGAATGGAAGCCATCCAATCAACAGATGTAAGGGATATCAAATCGAGAAGAACCCGAAATGTCACAATTGATAAGCCTGCAAGAACACCACATATAACAGCTGGTACCTTTCTCAGCCACAATAAAAAAATAAACAATGTTGGAGGTCCAAAACTCACCCGATAAACTTCATTAAATGGATAAAATTTAATTTCGCCAGCGAGCGGAACCAAAATGATCATTGCAACCAATAATTGAAGTTCTTTTTTTTCAAGAGAGTGCAAGTTCAATATTACCACAACCTTGTTATAATGGTTCCTCTTAAAAAATTGAATAAAAGTTAGAATTTTAAAAACGAAGTAAATAATCAATTTGTAGAATTTTGTAGATTTATCGTCTGATCTTGTAGTTTCAATTTTAAATTAGATGAGATAACTCGTAAGCGCTCTCGCAAACAACTCTACTAATTATTATAGCTTATTATTTCGACGAGTAATCATTTAAAAGATAATGATAATCAATTTTGTCATCCATTCGTTTTGGAGGCAATTATAAAAGAAAAGAGGTGCTATGATGAAAAGAATAAGCTTGGCTTGGCAAATTTTAATAGGTCTTGTACTAGGTATTGTTGTTGGTACTATTTTTTATGGTAACCCAGATGTTGCGAAATTTTTGCAGCCAATTGGGGATATATTTTTACGATTAATTAAAATGATCGTCATTCCAATTGTTATTTCCAGCTTAATTGTCGGTATTGCAAGTGTAGGTGATACAAAAAAGCTCGGAAAGCTTGGCGGAAAAACAATTTTGTATTTTGAAATTATTACAACTGTCGCCATTATTGTCGGACTTTTAGCAGCTAACATTTTTCAGCCTGGTTCCGGCGTCGATATGAGCTCATTAGAGAAAACAGATATTCATAGTTATGTCGATACGGCAGAAGCAGTTGAAAGCCACGGAATAGCTGATACATTTGTCAACATTGTTCCACCAAACATTTTCCAGGCATTTGTTGAAGGAAATATGCTGGCGATCATTTTCTTCTCTGTATTTTTCGGACTTGGAGTCACAGCCATCGGAGAGCGTGGAAAACCGATCATTGCCTTTTTCCAAGGTACAGCTGAAACGATGTTCTGGGTGACGAACCAAGTGATGAAATTTGCACCATTTGGTGTGTTTGCCCTTATCGGTGTGACTGTGTCTAAATTCGGTATCGAATCATTGGTGCCGTTGGGTAAATTAGTAATTGTCGGCTATGGAACAATGTTATTCTTCGTTGTCGTCGTTCTTGGATTTGTTGCAAAATTAGTCGGTCTAAACATTTTTCACATCATCCGTTTACTTAAAGAAGAGCTTATCCTTGCCTATTCAACCTCAAGCTCAGAAACAGTTATGCCAAGAATAATGGAGAAAATGGAGAAATTTGGATGCCCAAAATCCATTACAGCATTTGTCATTCCAACAGGTTATTCCTTTAACTTAGATGGTTCAACCCTATACCAAGCATTAGCAGCACTGTTTATAGCACAAATGTATGGCATTGATTTGTCCATCGCTGATCAAATTTCATTGGTGCTAGTATTAATGTTGACCTCAAAAGGAATTGCAGGCGTTCCAGGCGTTTCATTTGTTGTACTGTTGGCTACGCTGGGAGCAGTAGGCATCCCGCCTGAAGGTCTTGCATTTATCGCAGGTATTGACCGTATTCTCGATATGGCTAGAACAGTGGTCAATGTCATTGGAAATTCATTAGCCGCTGTCGTTATGTCTAAATGGGAAGGTCAGTTCGATGTTGAAAAAGCTATTTCATATATCAATTCTTTTAAAAATAATAAGCAATCCGCAGCTTAATATAACCGATATAATTCCAAAAACTTTGCAATCAAAAAGCCGGAGTGGTTATGATACCATTCCGGCTTTTGCTATAGATTGAAGATAATGATTTCAACAGCTTTGTTAGATTCATTCGTAAAGATGATATTTCTGATCTTGATCGTTTTCTACATAGTTAAACGTTAAGAAAAAACAGAGCGTATTTTCCATCATTTCTGTCATTTCCTATTATTTCTTTATCTTTGTTTGTTCCAAAGTGCAATTCTTTCCCAAAAAGCTTTTCGCATGTAGAATGATTTTTCACAGGAATAAGCAGACAGCTCAAACTCGAAAAAAAGGTGTCACCTATAATGATTATTAAATAAAACTTGAAACTGTTTCCAAATTCAAGTATTATATAGAAAGACTTAGAAATAGGCACGTTTGAAAAAGTGAAAATTAATAATTTTATAGTGGACGGATGTTTATTATTTTCTTGTTGTCTTCAACACAAAATCACAATAGCCGAATCTGAAATAATTGGTGTATCGCTTAATTTTGCAAAATTACCATAAAACAACTTCTTCGTTTATTAGAGAGATAGAAACTTAAAAAACTTTGAACATATTTTTAAAAAGATAAATCAGGAGTTCCATTGCTTTCAATTCATTTCAGATTAGAAAAACCGTAAATTAAATTTATGGTATCTTAGGCTATTTAACTTATATAATTTAGGACCTTTGTTTAATCTAATTTTGAATAGTGGACGTGGTGAGCCGTCCGCGATTGCAAAAATGAGCATTGCCTTATTTGCGCCATTTGCAAAAACACCACGTCCACAAAAGCTAAATCTCAAGGGAGTACTGTTTTCATATCTCTAATCTCCTAATGATTATTTTTCTTTTTAATACTAATATCTATAAAATTGTTGATAACGTTTGCAAGCAAGGAATCTCCAATTACACAAAACCATTTGTTTACCTTTTCCCTAATTCATCAATTAATTTTAATAAATTAGGATCTTCTATATAATTTTCTATAGTGATAATTCTTTTGTTTTTATGAGATAATCTTGCTCTTTCTAATAAATCTTTATGAACGACGATAATGTCAGTGTCTTCTGGAACATCCTCTATTCTATAATGTTTTACTTCAATACCGTCAATATTTGCTTTTTGCAGTCTTTTTCTAAATGTGGTTGCACCTAATGCACTGCTGCCGGCACCTGCATCGCAAGCAAATGAAATTTTACTTATTTTTGTATTAGACAGTTCATTAGATGGATTTAAAATTTGTTTCCCTTCAGATTTCATTGCTTTTGACTTTTCGATTGAACTTGTAAAATCTTCTTCATCTGTTTTTTTATCAAACTTTAATATTATTGCAGTAACGATGAAGGATACTACCGCAGCTACGATTACACCTGAAATGATTCCTAGGAAATTACCTTTAGGGGTTAAAGCTAAATAAGATATTATGGATCCCGGACTAGGTCCAGCTACAAGACCCGCATCGAAAAGATAAAAAGTTGTAATACCTGACATCCCGCCGGCAATCATTGCTAAAATTGTTAATGGTTTCATTAATACATATGGGAAGTATAACTCATGAATGCCTCCGAAGAAATGAATTATTATAGCACCCGGAGCAGTCCGCTTAGCAGCCTTTTTGCCGAAAAAGCTAAAAGCTAATAATAATCCAAGACCAGGACCTGGGTTTGACGCAACGGTAAAGTAAATTGATTTTCCTGCTTCAAGCGTTTCTTGCATACCTAAAGGATAATATATTCCTTGATCAATGACGTTATTTAAAAACAATACTTTAGCTGGCTCATTAATAAGAGATAATAATGGTAAGTACCCTGTATCCACTAGAGATTTAATAGCGGATGAAACAACATTATTTGCCGCTTCAATAACCGGTCCTATAAAATAAAAGGAGAAAATCATTAGAAAGAAGCCTAAAATACCAATTGAAAAGTTATTAACAATCATTTCAAATCCTGCAGGTATTTTACCATCTATCAATTTATCAAATTTCTTTATAAGCCAGCCTCCCAAAGGACCAATAATCATCGCGCCTAAAAACATTGGTATATCGGATCCAACTATTAGCCCTATGGCTCCGATGGTACCCATTACAGCGCCCCTTTGGCCGGCAACCATTCTCCCTCCTGTGCTTGCTAAAAGCAAAGGCAATAAATACTTGATTGCCGGATCAACTATACTAGCAAGATTCTCATTTGGAAACCAGCCAGAAGGTATAAACAAAGCTGTTAATAACCCCCATGCAATAAAAGCTCCAATATTCGGCAAAACCATATTGGTCAAGAATCCTCCAACAGCTTGGATGCGTGCACGAAAAGATGGAGTTTTGGCTTTAATTACATTTTCCATGTATAACACCCTTTCTTCATATCAATATTTATAGAAGAAATTTCTATACTTTTTTGAAAAAAAAACGATGTTTAAATTTTAAATTTAATCAAAAAAACATTTTTTATTCTACCATTTTAATAACATTCATTATTTCTTCTTCATTGCTTGAATTTCTAAACTTGTTTACAACATCTTCATCAATTAGTATAGAAGATAAGTCGGATAGCAAACCTAAATGACTTGAATTGTCTTCAGCCGCTAAGACGATAATAATATTCACTTCTTTTCCCTCTGGGAACTGCACGTTGTTTTGTAATTTCAAAAAAGAAATGCCTGTTTTGATTACTCCTCCTTCGTTTCTTGCATGCGGCATGGCAATTCCCGGAACAATTACTATATATGGACCATTTTTATTGACATTATCAATCATATCTTGAATATATTTAGGAGTAATATTACCTTTTTTTAATAAAGGATCGGAAGCAACTCTTATAGATTCCTCCCATGAAGATACTCTATTCAAGAAATTTATATTACCTTTTAAATATTCACTTAACACACCGTTTCACCTTTCTTCATGATTCTATTTACACTACCATTTCTGTATTTTTAGTTGATAATAAATTTCTTTAATTTTTTCTCTAATTGTTTTATTTTCTAACTCTGTAAAATGTAAAATGGCTTGTTCGATCCCATTTTCACAAATGTAGTTTTGCAAAATTACAGACTCTTCATCATCAGGGTTATCGAATAAAAATGCAGCAGCAACGGCAACTGATAAATATTCTATTGAAAGTCCTAAATCAAAAAGTTCTCTAGTGGGTTTAATTAATCGTTCATTATAGCCCAGTTTGCGAATCGGCGATCTTCCTACTCGCAAAATCGAGTCGCTAATATTTTTGTTTTTAAAGCGCTTTATAATTCTTTCAATAAAATCACTCATATCTTTTGGATCCATATTAAATTTCCTCAAAATATATTGGGAAGCTTCATTTAGCGTTTCCCGTACAAGATGTTCAATTTTTGCATTTCTCAAAGCGCTCTGTATTGTAGATTCTCCTGCTAAAAACCCAATATAAGCAGTTGCCGCATGACCCATATTCACTAAATATAATTTTCTTTCAATATAAGGCTGTAAATCTTCAACATAGATTGCGTTTTTTATAATAGGCGAATCTGCATTAACGATTTCTGATTTGTTAATGATCCATTCATAGAACGGTTCTACAAGAACACTCTCACCCCCTTCGCTATGTTTTGATAAAGCTAGGCGATCAATAGCTGAATTAGGAAAGCCAACAAAAGTACATATATTTTCCATTTCTTTATTTGAAACATATCTCTTTATCTCACGTTTCAAACTGGAAGAAGCGTTAATTGCATTTTCATTTGCGATAATGTCGATCTTCTTTTTATTTTCTTTTGCTCTTTTCAAAAGGCCTTGAGCTAATATATTAGCAATTTTAGGTATGTTATTGATGCCGACAGATGTTGTAATTAAATCTGCATTCACAATAGCATTGACCACTTCTTCTTCTTGTGTTACACTGTTTAATGCTGAAACCGGAGAGATAGTCTCTACCGTATGATTATCATCTAATATCTCAACCTGATAACTATTGTAATTGTTAAATTTATCAACCGTTTTTTGATTTATATCCACGAAACAAACTTCATACCCAGTTTTGTTTAATAAGTAACCAATTAAACCTTTCCCTATATTCCCTGCACCAAAATGCAACGCTAGCATAATATTATCTCCCTTTACAATACTTAAAACTCTTTATCAAAGAATATCCAATCCAGCGAGGCTATTAACTTTTTACTCTAAATTCGCGTGATATTGCCAAAGACTAGACATATCAATATTTTGCTCTCTAATCATCATTAAGGCTAACGTGTCACCTAATAACAATAAGCTTTGTTCAAATAAGCTTGTCATTGGTTGTACAGATTTCACTTCATTTGGCAGCTGTAGTTTTGTACCTACTGGTATCCTTACGAAACAATCTGAATACTCATTCATTGAGCTATTTGGATTTGCACCTATATGAGCAACTTTTGCTTTAAATTGCTTTGCCTTCTTTGCAATGATTAATGGAAAAGCCGTTTCTCCGCTTCCCGACCCCACTATCAATAAGTCTTTTTCAGTTATTGCAGGCTCAGTGATTTGGCCGACAATATAAGTTTTAATACCAAGATGGGCTAATCGTTTAGCGATAGCTTTCAAAGATAATAGAACTCTTCCAACCCCGACAAAAAATACTTTATCTGCTTTTTTTATCTCGATTAACAATTTATTGACTTCATTCATATCAATTTGGTTTAAAGTAGTGGTGAGTTCGTTTGTAATTTCCTTTACAATATCATAGTAATTAACCATTATTTCCCCTCTTTTCACAATAAACCTTCTATGATGCATTTTTCCATCGCTTTTTTATTCTCAGCTAAACTTTTGTCTCGAATAAATAAGCTTGTACTCCCGGCAACTAGTATGTCGGCCCCAGCTTTTACTAAGCTTGGTATTGTGTCTAAAGATACTCTGCCATCAACCTCAATATTTGTATCCAATTCTTTTTCTTTTATTAATCGCGCCAAATCTTCTACTTTTTTTATTGCATAAGAAACTTGCTTTTCATTTTCATCAGTTGCAAAGCCTGGATTGATTAACATTAACAAAATGGTATCGCACTTCGGCAAAATATAATCCAGGACAGACAGGGGAGTTGCTGGGTTGAGTGCTAAACCTGCTTTAATTCCATTGTTTTTTATTAAGTTAATGTATCGATCAATATGAGTGCTCGTTTCATAGTGAAATGATATTTGTTGTACATCAATTTTGATCATCTCTTGTATAAAAAATTCATTATTATTGGACATAATGTGGACATCAAAATTCATATCAGTTATTTTTCGTAATTGCTTAATAGTATCTATTCCCAATGGCATACTAGGGCTAAAGTGTCCATCTATAATATCAATATGTAAAGTATCCAATCCTTCTTTCTCAATTTCTTTTACACTTTTTTCTAAATTACATAAGTCAGCACACATAATAGAAGGTGCAATCGTTATTTTTTTATTATTTTGCATGTTTGTGCCTCCATTTGCATGTGTTTGCGTGTTTTCCTTTATTATAAAACGCATACAATGAAAAGTAAAGCATGTTTTTGCGTTTTTGTGCCATTATTTGCGCGAATGCGTTTTGATCAATTGTTGAAATTATGATAAACTATAAGAAAGACTTAAAGGAGTAAAGTCACTATGCTAAAGGAAGAACGTCAACAAAAAATCTTGCAGATTTTAAATGAAGAACATAAAGTTATTGCAAGCGATTTAAGTAAACGTTTGTCAGTTTCGGAGGATACAATTCGAAGAGATTTAAAGGAGCTTGATAACCGCGGACTTATTAAAAGGGTTCATAGCGGAGCCTTGAGGATAGGGCCTCCTGTTGTTGATTTTTCAACAAGGCAGCACATGTTTAATGAAGTTAAAATTAAATTAGCTAAAAAAGCTTTATCCTTTATAAAAGAAGACATGGTTTTATTAATTGATGGAGGAACGACTAATTTACATCTAGTAAACCAATTACCTTTAACATTAAAAGCCACCGTCATTACAAACAGCCCGCCAATCGCTATGGCTCTGACTAATCATCAACATATTGATGTTATTATGATCGGCGGAACTTTATTCAAACAATCAATGGTTAATTTAGGAATAGACACTGTCGAATCTTTAAGTAATATGAGAGCAGATTTATATATCATGGGAATTTACAAAATTGATCCTTATATAGGAATCAGCGTCCCAAGCTTATCAGAAGCATTAGTAAAGCGGAAAATGGCTTCCATCTCTTCTGAAATATTAGGGATGGCAACATCTGATAAATTAAGCACTGTTTCCAATCACATTGTATGTCCTACTAAAGATTTAACATACTTAATAACAGAAAATATTAGTCCTAACATTAAAAAGATATATGGCAGCCAACAAGTAGTGGTGGTTGATTGATAATGCATTAACAAATTTGACAATCAGCAGTTTGATGAGAAAAAACGAGGGTAAATGAAATAAGATTCAACAAGCCGCTGGTATTGCTAATATATACTATATTGCTAAATTTCGAAGACCGCTTGGTTAATTCCAATTTAATTAAAAGAGGATAGTCTTCCTTCAGGGCAGACTATCCTGCAAAAAATCATGTATCTTTGATGATTGATTAAGCCGTCAAATCCCCTTTAACCCGTTCCGAATAAATTGGATCGTGTATTCTATTTCTTTCTCGTCATCCCATGGATAATCCGGCATGACCAAAAAGCGGGTAATGAAAAAACCAACGATCGAGTTAATCGTTAAACGTATGACAGTCTCGGTGGGAAAATCTCCTATTTGCCCATTTTGTTTAAAATGGTTGACAACTTTTATAAACTGAGGCAAAACTTTTTCAGTAAAAACCGCGCTAAATTTTTCTTGAATTTCTGCATGGAACGCCATTTCCTGAAAAAAAATTTTTAACAATGGGACATTGTTTTTGACAAATTGATAGCGGTTACGGATGATTTTCCTTAACAGATCTTCAAAATCATCAAGTCGTTGATCCTGGAAAACTTCATTGATAAACCTTTCAGCAAATAAGGGAACGGCAAATTCTATAATGATCGGTGAAACGATGGATATCAGCAAATCTTTTTTTGTTTTATAATGGCGAAAAATCGTTCCTTCCGCTACCCCGGCTCTTTTCGCAATTTCGCTCGTGGATGTCGCAGCATACCCTTTTTCGGCGAAAATTTCGACTGCCGCTTGAAGAATTTTTGCCTGCTTTGGCGTTAAATCTTGATTCGCTGCCTTCATGAACTCGTCCATAAAATTTTTCTGGTCCATACACTTTCCTCCTTATTTCTCTCTTTTATTGTTATAATCTGCGATGTTTTTTCAATGCAAATATATTTAAGACATAGAAAAGCAGCACAAAGCCGAACAATATTAGCAAATCCTGCCAAAGATCGACCAAGTCTTTTCCTTTAATCATGATTTCTTGAATGGCGTCCGCTCCGTAAGTAAGCGGCATAAATTTACTCAACACTTGCAACCACTCTGCCAATGTCTCCAAGTTAAAGATTCCCGAAAAAAATGCTTGTGGAATGATGACAATCGGAATAAACTGCATGATTTGCAGCTCATTATTTGCAAAGGCTGATAAAAGGGTAGCAAGCGCCAGCGCAGTGATGGCTAATAAAAATGTAACTACTAACAGCTGCCAAAAATCCCCTGCCATCCAAATATCAAGTACATATACGCAATACGTGACAATAACGAACGATTGAATAATCGTGAATAAGCCAAATCCTAGCAAATAGCCTGTTACAATCTCCCATCTTTTAATCGGCGTCGACAGCAATTTTTCTAATGTTCCTTGTGTTCTTTCCCGCAAAAATGAAATACCGCCTAGCACAAAAACAAAGAAAAAGACAAAAAAACCGATTAGTACTGAACCCGTCTGATCAAAAAGATTGATTTTGTCAGAGCCATAATAATATTCGACATCAGGCTGAATATTTTTTTGGTCTGACAGGGAGCTGAAGGCGGTTTGAATCACCTTCATAACCGCTGAATTGGCTGTCGGGTCGCTTCCTTCCAGCAAAACATACGGAACATGATTTTTTATCGTTATAAATGCATCTAAATCCTCTTTTTGAAAAGCCTCCTTCGCTTCACTTTCGGACATTTGAACAACATCTTTCTCCAATTCATTTTGCAATACTTGCTCAAGCGGCGCCGGTATATTTTCTGCTGCTATTTTCGGTTCGTATGGGTCGCCGTCTAATACAAGCCATACAAGAGTGATAACTAAAAGCGGCGCAAAGATCAATAAAGCAATCGACCGTTTATCCCTTAACAGCTGTCTTATAATTCGGATGACAACAGCTCCTACTCTCATTTCTCATTCCTCCCGTATGCTAAAAATGCTTCTTCAAGTGAATCGACCTTTTGGTTTTCTTTTAGCTTTTCCGGCGTGTCACAAGCAATGATATAACCGTTTCTTAGCATGGCCAGACGATCACACTTTTCCGCTTCATCCATGACATGTGTCGTAACTAAAATGGTCATCCCGTTGTTTTTTAGTTTTCTTAATTCACTCCATATCGATTGGCGAAGCACTGGATCGATTCCAACCGTCGGTTCGTCTAAAATTAATAGATCCGGTTTATGCATGAGCGAAGCAGCTAGAGACAACCGCCTTTTCATCCCACCTGAAAAGTCCTTGACAACTTTATCCATATGATCAGTTAAATCGACAATTTCCAAAACTTCCTGAATCGCTTTCTTCCGTTCTTGGCGTTTTAGCCCGTAAATAGCGGCTATAAATTCCAGGTTTTCTTTCGCGGTCAACTCCTGATAAAGAGCATCCGATTGCGCCATATAACCGATTGATTTCATTAGCTCGAGTGAAGGAACCTTTTGATCTTTGATAAAAATTTCTCCTTGATCTCCCTCTAAAATTCCTGTGATCATTTTGACCAACGTCGTTTTCCCAGAGCCGGATGGACCAAGAAGCCCGAAAATCTCTCCCTCATTTACGTCCAAATCAATATTTTTTAGCACTTTTTCCTTCCCAAATGAAATCGCAGCTTTACGGACAATAATCATTGAGGCCATTTTTTCCCTTCCTTTCGTACAAAATGAGTGAGTACTCACATACATTATAGTTGTGCAAACGAATTTTGTGAAGTGAGTAATCACTCATTTTTTGTAAATGATAGAAAAAATTTTTTAAACAGATTCGGCTTTAATAGTTATCGTCTTAAAAAAGCTGACCGCTGCGGATTTATACAAAAAGCAACAATAAGCATCTGAACTAGAAAAAATCCACACAAATTGACTGAGGAATGAACATCAGAAGATGCGCTTTTTTGCACAAATTATGCCCATTGGAGAAATCGGGGCAATCGGTTAGCTATTGGCTCATTAGGAGTGTTTTACAGGAACGACTAGATGAAGATAGCCTTGGTATTCGTTCCTTAGAAGAAATTAAACAAGCATTTTTAGTTATTTTACATAACGATTAAAGGAGATTTTAGATACAATACACATTCAATAAAAATGGTTGAAGTGATACTATATGGGCAAGTGGTACTGTAAAAACAATAATGATTGATTCAATATAATAATTCTTCTCATGCGGATTTCTGTTTACGGATAAGGCTGACATATGTGACTTTCAAATCTTACAGTTGAAAGAAGTGAAAAAGGATGAGCTTAGAGGCATTAAACAAACAAGTGAAAACCGATCTTTCCTATCTCGCCTTCGGAGGTCCAAGCTGGGTGCGAACGCTAAAAAAACCTGAAGGGCATGTCTACGATGTCGTGATCGTCGGCGGCGGCCAAAGCGGCTTAGGTGCGGCTTTCGGTCTTCTACGCGAACGGATATCCAACATTCTTGTCATTGATGAAAACCGAGAGGGCTGGGAAGGACCGTGGGAAACCTACGCCCGTATGGTGACCTTGCGAACACCTAAACATTTGACCTCCATCGACCTTGGGATTCCTTCCCTAACCTTCCGCGCTTGGTGGGAAGCACA
The DNA here is from genome assembly GCF_037965815.1 of Aeribacillus sp. FSL K6-2833. GTDB lineage: Bacteria > Bacillota > Bacilli > Bacillales > Aeribacillaceae > Aeribacillus > Aeribacillus composti. The sequence goes on from NZ_CP150189.1 coordinate 3,934,744, forward strand.
ATTCGGACCGGAAGGCTGGGAAGCGCTAGACAAAATTCCTCGGGGAGATTGGATGAATTATTTGCGCTGGTTTCGGAAAGTTCTCAATCTGCCCGTCATCAATGAAGTAAAGTTGAAGTTGATAGAGCCGACTGATGAAGGGATTCATCGGCTTCATATGGAAGGAACGGGTGCACCATCTGACATATTGCTCGCACGAAAGGTTATTTTAGCCACGGGAATTCAAGGCGGTGGCGAATGGCATGTTCCTCCTTTCATTGCTGAAAAATTGCCGCATCATCTCTATGCCCACTCCTCAGAAACAATTGATTTTAAAGCACTACAAGGGAAAAAGATCGGAATTTTGGGCGGCGGCGCATCTGCCTTTGATAATGCCAATTTTGCCTTATCAGAGGGGGCGGCCGAAGTTCATGTCTTTGTCCGCCGCAAGAAATTGCAGCGTATCAATCCGATCCGCTATATGGAAGTTTCCGGTCTAATTGAACGTTTCCAAGCTCTATCGGACGCTGATAAATATGCAATCATCGCTCATTTCTTTAAATATAATCAGCCGCCGACCAACGATACCTTCGGACGCGCAGCCTCATGGCCCGGTTTTCACCTGCACTTAGGAGCACCATGGCTTGATGTTGAAGCTGCAGATCAAGGTGCAGTAGTGACCACACCTCAGGGCAAGTTCACCTTCGATTTTCTGATCATCTGCACCGGACTCGTCACTGATCCTGCTTTGCGTCCGGAGCTGAGACTTGTCGAAAGCCACATTGCTCGTTGGGGAGACCGCTATCATCCCCCGAAGGAGCTGGCCAATCCAATGCTTGATGCCCATCCTTATCTCAGCCCTGGTTTCGCTTTTATAAGCCGCGATGAAAAGGGCAAAAAGCTTCTGTACGGAATTTTCGCTTTCAACTATTCGGGTTTGATCAGCTGCGGCATTACAGCAGCTGCTCTTTCCGGCCTGAAATACGGGATACGCAAGCTCGTGTCAGAAGTAGCGGATCAGCTTTTCTTAGATGATTGCGAAAAGATATTGAAAGACTTCTATTCCTATAACGAAATCGAATTTGTCGGTGAATGGACTAAAAAGGAGTAAGGCCTTAGAATAACCGTTGGTAGTGTGGGGGCTGTCTCAAGCTGATTTTTCAGCTAAGAGGCGCCCCTTTTTCAAATAAAAATAACGTTTATATTTTTTTCGGACAGCTGTTTGTAATGCAAGGAATTTATGGTCTGAGAAAGCGGCCTTTTAACACTCTTTAAAAATAAATAAGGTGAATCGAATCAAAGTTCGATCCACCCAATTAAATTTTTTCAGTTTCCTTCGAACAATTAATGGACCACGGCTGGACCAATTAATGCTGCTGGTTTTTCCCCTAAAGCCAGCTTGCTAATGTTTGTATAGCTAATATGTTTATATGATTGCAGCAATTGTTTTAATTCCGGAAATCTTTTATCTTTTTTTAGTTTTTCGATTTCCTGATGATAGATAGACAATACATAATCATCCTGAAATTTCGGTTGGAATCGATCCGGGTCTTCATCCATTAGTAAAGAGCCCATATATTGATATCCATATTGTAATTGACGAGTCAAATGGACGATATTTAAAAATTTCCGATAAATAGTTGGTGTTGTTGCCTTTAAGTTTTCGATAGCGGTTTGTGCATTTTTCAACTCATCGTAACTAGAGTCTATTATCACACTATATCATTCCTTTGTTCCGTATTAATCCCACGGTTTATTCAGTGAAAGTCTGGACACGAGTTCTTTATTTTGTTGTCTTTTTAACTTGCGAATGCTTTCACGTTCTTTTCCTGTTTCGTAGAGATATTTTTCTTCCTCTGTTTCTGGAATAATAGGCGGTACTTCCAACGGTCTTTTATTCTCATCCAAGGGAACAAAAGTGAAAAATGCAGTAGCTGCAATTCTTCGTTTCCCAGTTTCTAGATCTTCTGCAATCACTTTACAGAAAATCTCCATGGATCTTTTACCTGTATAGCTAACAAATGATTCAATACAAACCGAATCACTTACCCGGATCGGTTCAAGGAAATTAACGGAGTCGGTCGACGCCGTAACACATTCCTTTACCCTTGTATGTCTGCGGGCGGAAAGCGTCGCACATGCATCCATCTTCTTCATTAAAACTCCGCCAAATAATGTATGATAATTGTTCAAATCATTTATGAGCACTTGATCTGTTTGAACAACACGTGTTTCTTTAACTTTTTTTGCTTCCATCATGATCACCTTACGTATAAAAATACTTTTGAAGCGTACGCTTCATCCGTATTAGAATTTTTACAAAGAGAATTATAATATAGCTGGTTTGCAAAGATACAATGCCAATCCTATATACAATTCATAACAAAATAGTATGGAAGCGCTCTTTAACCTAAACAAAAAACCACCCGTGTGATGAGCTGTCCCCAGTCAAGTAGACAGGAATAAAAAAGCACATATAGAAAAATCCCTCCATAATAGACAGATGAACAGGCTTTCTTTTTCCTGTCTACTATAAAGGGATCGTATCATTGAGCTTGGTCGTGTGTTACATTCTATTCCAAATAAACTTTTATTTCATCATTTGCTTTATCAATTCTCGGTTGAGTTCTTTAAAGATTTCGTTATGGGATGATACCATGCCAAATTTATCAGCCTTAGGTTCAATAAATTGTTTAGCGCTATTTACCGCATTTGCGGCATCCTGAAAGGCCCCCGCAATCAAATGCAATTTCCCATCGTATTTTAGAATATCCCCCGCTGCATAAAGTCCCGGTACAGAAGATTCGCTATGGGCGTTGCCCGCAATGTAGTGATTGTCAATCATTTGAATTTTCAGCTCGCTTTTTTCCAGCAAGGAGGAATCGCGCTCATAGCCATGATTCACAATTACTTCATCAATCGGTAAATAGGTGATCTCTCCTGTTTCACGGTTTGTTAGCTCAACTCGTTCAATCCGTTCATGGTCCTCGCTGGCAATCAATTTGGTAATCGTTGTATGAAAATAACAAGTAGCCGAGCTGTTTAGAAGCTGCGTCACCTGCGATTCATGACCTTTTAACATCTCCCCTCGATACGTCAAATACACTTTTTTAGCAATCGGCACTAATTCATTCGCCCAATCAATAGCCGCATTGCCTCCTCCTGAAATGATGACCGTTTTATTTTTGAAGAGCTTTAACGATTTCACTGTATAATGCAGATTAGCCACCTCGAACTTTTCTGCACCCTCGATCTCCAGTTTTTGCGGCTTCAATATACCGCTTCCCACTGCGACAATGACCGTCTTGGAAAAATGCTGCCGTCCAGAAGCGGCCTGCAATATAAAAGTGCCATCTTCCTTTCGTTTCATCGATTCAATCTTTTCATTTAGTACCACTGTAGGATTAAATGTTAATCCTTGCTTGACAAGCTGCTTAATTAATTGTTCTCCTGTAATCGGTGCATGTCCTCCAACATCCCAAATCATTTTCTCCGGGTAAACATGAAGCTTGCCGCCCAATTGCGGCTGATACTCAATCAGCTTTGTTTTCATTTCCCGCAATCCGCTATAAAATGCCGCATACAACCCCGCTGGTCCGCCGCCAATAATCGTCACATCGTATAATTCGTCATATTTCATCTATTTCCACCTCTCCTAGAACTCAGTAAATGATTATCATTCTCAATTAAATATACATTGTTTTTACCTCTTTTACAACGAACAGTGATTGTCTATTGAAAAAAATGTTTACACCATATAGAGCTCGTATTGTTTATGGACGGTCGGACCACTGTCTCGCATTCGCACAACGAGAGCAAGTCCCAGACGGTTTCTAACCGTTGGAAACATCCGTCTTTCTTCAAGCTATCTATGAAAATCGTTTGTAGATGCAGGAAATCAACGGACATCTAGAACCTCTATCTATTTTTCATGAAAAGATAGCGGCCGCTTCCACGAACATATGAAACATGATATTCAAATGAATCCTTCCTAACCCCTACTTAAGTACAAGAGACGGCTCCACACAAAAAAGACACTTTCTTCTTTTTTCTGCTTCAAGTAAAAAAAGCTTCCCTTTCATAAAAGGAAGCCTTCTTATAGTTGACTCAATCGGATTTAGAATCCTGTCCGGGATTAGCTGTCGACAGCTTTTCTTTTGCAAATCGTACAAATTCCTGCGCAATCTGTGATAAGCTTGCATCCTTTCTCCAAATCATTGCCAGATTCCATTCGATTTCCGGATTAGTGACGGTGATCGTTTTAAAATCATCTGTTAGTTCTATACACGTACTTTCAGGCAGCAAAGTAATACCTATATTGTAGGCAACCAATTCTTGAATAAACTCCAGTTGTGATGTTTCCGAAATAATTTTCGGTTGAAAACCGGCTTCTCTACAAGAATTGATGACAAGATTTCTTAGCACAAAATCCCGGTCGAACATAATAAAGTCCTCTTTTTTTAGCTCCTGCAAAGACACTTCCTGTTTTCCCGCCAGACGATGAGACGAAGAGACAACTAGTTTTAATTTCTCATTCACAAATATAATACTGTCAAGATTTTCATTTTCCTCAGAAAGAACAACGACCCCAAAATCCAATAAATTATTGAGAACCTTCTCTTCAACTGGTTTGGAACCATCCTCTTCTAGTAGGAAAATCACCTCTGGATATTCTTCATGAAACGATGCAATCAATTTTGAGAAGAAAATGGAATTCGTAATCGTAGGTAGCCCGATGCGAATTTGTCGTTTTCTTTGCATAAACATTTTATCAAGTTCTGCATCCAATTGCTGCAGCTGATTTTCAATTTTTAAAGCATGTTTTTTTAAAATACGGCCTGCATCCGTCAATATCAGCTTTTTTCTAGTACGTATGAAAAGCGGTGCTCCAATTTCATCCTCCAATGATTTGATAATTCTGCTGAGAGCAGGCTGCGTAATGAACAGATTCTCAGATGCAGTGGTAAAATTGCCGGTACGTGTAACCTCAAGAAAACACTTCAATTGTTTAATTTCCAATTGAATCAAACACCCTATTACATTTTAATGATAATAAAGTTTACCACACTTTTCACTTTAGCGCTTTAAATTTGTTTCATCAAATAGGCGAAGCATAAAACCTTAATGTTCTTGTTAGGGCAGTTCTTAGACAGCCCCTTGTGTTTTTGCGTTTAATTACGCTAATTTCAACAATGGAAGTATCTTATTCGGAAATAAAAAGCTCTAATTTTGTCCTCTTTTAATCCTTCAAGTTCCCCTTCTTATATCTAAAAACTTTTCATTTCATTCATCTATGCAATCATTTATTTTTATATTCCATATCAATATTATAAAAAGATTAGCGGGCATAGTATCCCCATTTATCGAATTTTTGAAGAGAAACAGGCAAATCATCTGATTTGAGAAAAATGCTACATAGAGCTTATTTTTGAAATTTCCTGAATTGTACAGGGACAAATGCGGGAAATAAAGCATAAATAAATACAGTAAAAATTCGTTAATTTGGGAGTGAGGTGTCATGAAAACTCCATGGATTCACCATGAGAGGATGCAGCAAATACGTTCTAAACAAATGAACATTTTTAAATCTTCAAGAGTTCAAAAAAAATCTGTATGTCCCAATTTTCAGCATACAGAAGAAGATGATGATAGTCACAAATCAGATATTGTGCCAAATCGCATTGATACAGCAGAAGCAGATGATTCACATGAAAATTACGGTATAAAAAAGGTGACCAAACTAAACAAAAATAAAAATAATGTTTCCAAACTGATGAATTTATACAAAAAGTATAATATGTCTAAAAGAAATCATACAGGCAGCATCTGTGGTCCTACTCAACCATCGAATAGAACGACTGATCCTGAACACGTTTCCTCAACTGATGACCACACTTTAAAAACGGATGATTCCCATATTAAGCAGATTTCTCTACCTAGCCCTAGCCATGAGACAAAGGAGCACCCCTCAGCCGATTCGGTTCTTGAGCCTGTTCATCCTTCATCCAATTCGGATGAAATAAATGATCAAGAAGATGGCTTTGATACTGATCCTATTGATCATTCAGTCGATAGAGCTCATTCATCATCGGATGGAAACGATTCTGAACTAATGCCTTTAGCTAATGCTGATCATGATTTGAAAACGGATTGTTCTTCCCATGATATTAAGCAGATTTCTCTACCTAGCCCTGACCATGAGACAAAGGATCAGCCTCCAACCGATTCGGTTCTTGAGCCTGTTCATCCTTCATCCAATTCGGATGAAATAGATGATCAAGAAGATGGCTTTGATACTGATCCTATTGATCATTCAGTCGATAGAGCTCATTCATCATCGGATGGAAACGATTCTGAACTAATGCCTTTAGCTAATGCTGATCATAATTTGAAAACGGATTGTTCTTCCCATGATATTAAGCAGATTTCTCTACCTAGCCCTGACCATGAGACAAAGGATCATCCTCCAACCGATTCTGTTTTTGAGCCTGTTCATACTTCATCCAATTCGGATGAAATAAATGATCAAGAGGATGACTTTGATAATGATCCTATTGATCATTCAGTCTGGCCCGCTCATTCATCATCGAATAGAACCAATTCTGAACTAGTTCTCTTCGCTAGTAATGATCATACTTTGAAAATGGATGGTTTTTCTCATGTTAGGCGTATTTCCTTAACTGATTTTGAACATCATGAGAAATACGATCAAGATTCAATGGATTCGGTTTTTGAACTTGTGTATACCTTTGCATCCAGCTCGAATGAAATAAATGATCAAGAGGATCACTTTGAAACTAATTCTTTTGATTATTCAGTCGAGCTTGCTCATTTATTGGATGAAAACAATCTTAAACAAGTTTTTCCAGCTGTTGATGAGCATGCTGTGAATACGGATGAGGCTTCTCATATTAAGCAGATTTCTCTAACTGGTCTTGATGAACAGGAGACGAATGATCAACCTTCAACCAATTCGGGTTTTGAGCTAGTTCATGCTCCATCCAGCTCGGATGAAATAAACAATCATAAGGATATCCGTGAAATCAATCTTATTAACCATACAGTCGAACCAGTTCATTCATCATCGGACGATGCCGTTCCTGAACAATCTCCTCCAGCTGTTGATGAGTATGCTGTGAATACGGATGAGTATTTCCATGCTGGTCTTGAACAGGAGACAAAGGATCATCCTCCAACCAATTCCGTTTTTGAATTTGCCCATGACTCATCCAGCTCAGATAAAATAAATGATCAAGAGAATATCAGTGAAACCAATCCTATTGACTATACAGTCGAGCCAGTTCATTCATCATCGGACGATGTCGTTCCTGAACAATCTCCTCCAGCTGTTGATGAGTATGCTGTGAATACGGATGAGTATTTCCATGCTGATCTTGAACAGGATAAAAAGGATCATCCAGCAGATTCAGCATTTGAACCTGCCCAGGATTTATCCAGTTTGGATGAAATGAACGATCAAGATGTCTTTAAGATCAATTTTATTAACCATACAGTCGAACTAACTCGTCCATTGGATATTGCCGACTCTGAACAAGTTCCTACAACAGATGTTGTTCGTGCTTCGAAAATGGATGAAACTCCTCATGCTGCTGGTCTTGAACAGGATATAAAGGATCATGCTCTAACCGATTCAGTTTTTGAACCTGTTCCTGCTTCATCCGGCCCGGATGAAATAAATGATCAAGAAAATATCCATGAAACCAATTTTATTGACCATAAAGTTGAGCCGGATCATTCGTCGGATGGTGTCGTTCCTGAACAAATTTCCTCAGCTGATGTTGAGCATACTGTGAAAACGGATGAGGTTTCTCATGCTGAACAGGAGATAAATAAAAAATCTCCGACCGATTCTGTTTTTGAGCCTGTTCATCCTTCATCCGAATCGGATGGAACGAATGATCAAAAAGCTATTAATTTTGATAATGCAGATGAATCTATCAAATATGGAAAAACATGTTCGATGACTATAAAAAGACCATTTTCGACTTTTGTAGAAATAGATGACTTTCTTCATTCTCCTATCTTTAGCAGTATAGTTCAAAATTCAGCTGAATTTCTTGACTTAAACAATAAACAAACTCCTCAATTAAACACAAAATTACTCAATACTACAACTTATTATCCTGAACAGCCTGATTGCCGTTTAGTTTGCTCTAAAATTCATGAAATGATCTCTTTAACTGACACTGTTTCCAGTTATAGTAAGAATAATAAAAACAATCATTATCAATCTATTGCAGTTCCCCTGCATGACTCAAAAGCTGCGAAAACAAGCGAAACAGATAACAAAACTTGTACATCTCATGACTTTATACAAATTAGAGTTCCAGTTGTAGTAGGGGAATACAAAATGGAAATAATTTTAGAAGAAGATGTTGTATTTGAAGAAGAGATTTTGGGCGTTAAAGAAATCTCTAAAGAGGTCGTACTAACAAATTGTAAATTCGTACCTACTCAATTCTCCCCATCATTAGATAATGGAACATGTACAGCACTGAAAGGAAATTTATTTATAAAAGGATATATATCACAAAATATTGAGTACACTGCCGCAGACAACGGAAATGAAGGTTCCAAACAAAATGAATCAGTACCTTACTATCGTCAATTGCACCAAAAAATTATATTGGATTTAATCGTTCATTTATTACAAGTACAACAAGTTCGAGTCAGTTATGCTGGCAATGGAATCTAGAGATCATCGAATGTATACGAAATCCACTCTTTGATTTAAAAATGAGAAAAATGATTATGTGAAAAGCCCAAACTTAAAAATGAATGCTGCATATTGTATTAATGCAGAGTTTGGAAAACTCAAAAAAAAAATTAAGGAGTGGATTTTTTCATGAGTAAAGACGATCATCAAATCCCAGCTTGCCCAGTAAAATCGACAGAACAAGTACCATTATCAAATGAAAATACCGATTTAGTTCTTACACCAGATGTTACTGTAACTCTTAAAACTCCTGTTGTATTAGCAGAAAAAACTATTCAAGTTGTAGTAGAGGCAGATATTCCACTTGATCCGCCAGCAACTGAAATTAAGAGAGTGACAAAAAACGTATTTTTGGAACAAGCGAAACTAGTACCTGTTAGATTTACACGTATTGGTACAACGGACTATTTTAGAGTAACTAGAGCGAAATTATTTGTATCAGGATTTATTCGCAAAGATATTGAATATGCTTCCAGAGACTGCAATGGAGCACTTCAAGACAGAATTGCAGACGTTCCGTTCTCTGGTTTTACAGAACTTGCAGACGCTGCTCCAACCGGAGATTTCCTTCTTTTCCCAATAATAGGAATTTCTGATCAAAGCAAAGCTCTCTTCTTAAATGAGAAAAATGACCTTGTTCCTCGTTTGGATAAATATTTCTTCCAAAATCTCGTCAAATATAATGAACAACCATACGGTGAATTAATAGCCGCAAACTTCTATGAACTTGATTTCTCACCAGTTAAAGTAGGACCTGAAGGCCAGTTTAAAACATTGCGCGAAAAAATCGTCTTAGATCTTACTGTGAAATTATTACAAGTTCAACAATTTCAAACTACAGCTACACAAGTAACTCCTAGTTTCCCTGAAGGAACTTTAGATGCTGCCGCAAACAGATCTAAACACAAATAACTAGTTCAGAAGCCGTGACTTTTTGGGTCATGGCTTCTACTTTTCTTTTTAACTGTTATTTCTTCGCTTTCTCGTTAAAAGAAAATTTAAGCCCTTTATCGGCTGAACCTGCTGCGAGAGCTCAGGCTTTCCTAAACGTTTTCCCTTGTTCACTCACTGCAGCTCTAAGCGTAGCTTATTTGCCATTATCTTGAGTAACTCTGATATGTTCCAGTGCTTTTGCGCCGCTCTTAGTATTCAGTCATGTTAGGTTGTTCATCGATTTCTCGAAAGACAGCCCAATCACCAGGATGGACTCACGGTTTGGAAAAATACGAATCTCTTCAATGAGTTGTTCCACACGCTCGGTAAGTCTCAAGCGGTTTTCGCAGCGTTTAGGAAACGCAAGAACAGCAGAGGCATCATCAAAGTCCGTGTATAATCTTCCATCACCTGATTGCGTACAGTTTAATTTCTGAGACATAAAATCACTCTGATGAGTTCAGGCCGCAAAGCGGCAATAACGCAAGTATGGAGTTGAATTTTCTACAGGTGCAGTCCGTCAATATGTATACATACATGAGAATACGTACATGAAGCTGAAGTGTTGAGGAAAATGTTCCGGAATGTTGCTCGGTTATAAAATCTCCCCCTCGCATTTAAAATGGACAAGCACAATGGGCTTGTCTAAAAATTATTGTTTCTTTCCCTCTACTCTTTCACGATAAGATCCAGCTTTCGTTTTAGTTACAGTATCAACTTTGGAACATGTCTCCCCATCAGTTTCACCTGTATTCAAGGATGTCACATCCTTTTATATAGTCGATTTATCCGCTTATATGATTTATCCGATAAAATTCGCATGCTACACGGAAATAGACAATAATTGATTTTTCATTAAATTTTGTTTCCAACTTCTGATTAAAGGATAATCTTTGTAATCAACTTTATACATATTCCAATTTCCTTCTTTCATAGTTATTTAAGAATTTTTACAAAACAAAAAAACAGCCTAACTAATCTAGTTAGACTGTTTATATAAACAAACTTATTCACTTATAACACGATTTTGCAAACTTTATTAGACGGTCTAAAAGAAAACCATCGGTTCTCTTCCATGAGAAATACTTTAATTAATGGCCTTACAGTAACTTTTTATCTTCATCACATACAATTTCAACTTGTTAATAATATCGACGACAGCGTTAAATACATTGAAAAAATTGAGAAACTATGATAAATTAGTAAAGAAACACACTTTGTTTAAATTATAAAAAATAGTATCCCTATTATAATTATAAAACATAAATCCTCTTCAGTCAATCCCCATTTTTATTTTTTAAAGGAGTGCTTAATATGAATACAGAACTTCGGCAGGAGCAAGAACGATTGGACAGCATAATGGCGATCATTGTGGAGCAAATCGGCATGCTGGAAAACGAAACCTCCCAGCGTCGAAAAGAAGTGATTGATTTCCGCAAACATTTTTGGGATGACGTCAAGGTGAATACTGATACGTTCGACGATTATCTTGAGACGATCATCGCCTTGAGACAACAGGCGCAGAACCTGTCCGTGAGCCAAAGCACCCACAGACAAGCCTTCAAGAGGTTGTCCACCCTGCGCCGCATGCAGGAGGTGCCTTATTTCGGTCGAATCGATTTCATTGAGGAAGGGACTTCAGCTGCTGAACGAATCTATATCGGTATCTCCACGCTCACGGATACAAGCGGAGAGAACATCCTGATCTACGACTGGAGGGCGCCGGTCTCGAGTGTCTACTACGATTACGCGCCCGGCCCGGCCGAATATACTACTCCCGGAGGCACAGTCCGCGGCATGCTGGAGAAAAAGTGGCAATATATCATCCGCGGCGGCGTTATCAAGTCGATGTTCGATACGAGTCTCACCATTGGAGACGACATTTTACAGCAGGTGCTTGGCAGAGTGACAGACAAACATATGCACAACATCGTGGCCACCATTCAACGGGAACAAAACCAGATCATCCGTCATGATCGCGGGCGGCTGCTCATCGTGCAAGGACCCGCCGGCAGCGGCAAGACATCGGCCGCCCTGCAACGGATCGCTTACTTGCTCTACAAATATCGGGATAAGCTGAGAGCCGATCAAATCATTTTATTTTCACCTAATTCGATGTTTAACAGCTACGTATCCAATGTGTTGCCCGAACTAGGCGAAGAGAATATGCAGCAGGTCACCTTCCAGGAATATTTGGAATATCGGCTGAGCAAAGAATTTCAAATCGAGGATCCATACGAGCAATTGGAATATATGTTGACTGAAGCGGATGACTCTTTATACCGGACTAGAACTGCGAGCATCCGATTCAAGGCATCAACCCGTTTCTTCGAGACGATTAAAACATACTGTAAGTCGCTGGAATTATCCGGCATGCTATTCAAAGATATTCTATTTAGAGGAAAACCGATCATCACCGCCAAACAAATCACAGAAAGGTTTTATAGCAGCGACACCTCGCTCCGTTTTCACAGCAGACTTGAAAAGCTGGCAGATTGGCTAAACAAGCAAATCGATGAAGCGGAGAAGCTTGAACGGACTAAGCCATGGGTGCAGGAAGAAATCGAGCTGCTTAGCAACGAGGATTATCATAAAGCTCATACTCTCTTACGGAAAAAACGCGGCTTTAAAGCAGAAACGTTGAACAACTATGAGAACGAGATCGAAGCGCTGGGCCAATTGATCGTTCGCAAGAAGCTGAAACCGTTGCGCAAACGGATCCGAACGCTTCGTTTCATCGACATGAAGGGAGTATACAAGCAGCTTTTCGCCGATCCAACGCGGGTCAAACAGTGGATGGAAGGGGAAACACCCGAGGAGTGGGAGTATATTTGCCGATTGACTGTAAAAACGCTAGACGAAGGCAAACTGTTTTACGAAGATGCAACTCCGTATTTATTTTTGAAAGAGCTGATTCAAGGCTTTCAGACGAACGTCTCGATCAAACACGTGCTTGTAGACGAAGCGCAAGATTATTCTCCGTTTCAATTCGAATTTTTGAAGCGTTTGTTTCCTTCGGCGAGGATGACTGTGCTCGGCGACTTTAACCAAGCGATATTCGCTCATGCCAGTGAAACAGTCGATTTCCACACGCTTACCAGCCTATACGGACCGGATAAAACGGATTCGATCACCTTGACCCGCAGTTACAGATCCACAAGACAGATCATTGAATTTACGCGCGGACTCGTACCCGATGGCGAACGGATCACTGCTTTTGAACGCGACGGCGATAAGCCTGTGTTGACGAGAGTGTCCGATCAAGCTGAACTGCACCACTGTATTGCTTCCAAAGTCGCGGACTTGCGGAAACGGGGATATAATACGATCGCGATTATATGTAAATCTGCTGCGGAAAGCACCGCCGCATACGAAGCACTGAAAAGAGTTGAAGATATAAAACTTGTGAAGAGCGGCTCTACCGAATATGAACAAGGTGTTGTCGTTATACCGGCGTATTTGGCGAAGGGCATCGAATTCGACGCCGTCATCATTTATAACGCTTCATCGCACGTATACGGCGTTGAGAGCCTGCGCAGATTGTTCTACACCGCCTGCACCCGGGCTATGCATTACTTGCAGCTTTACAGTGTAGGCGAACCGAGCCCCTTTTTACAGAACGGTGCGCCGGGTAGTTTCCTTCAGATCCCGGGTTAACACGAAACTGGTCTGGTGTCTGAAATGTATCACTGTCATTAAACGGCCATATATGATATAAAAAACCACTTGCCAGCATCCCTTCAATACCATACCCCGAGTTAGGCAACTTGTTTAATGGAAGGTAATGAAGGGATGTCAGCAGTGGCTGAAATAATTAAATCAGACATGTGAAATTCTATATGATGTGTTAAAAGTTCTGTAAGCAGCAAGGTTCCGTAATTTTTCGGTAAAAGCTTTTTTACTAGGATATCGCGAACAGATCAATACACAATATCCAATTTATGCCCGGCGCATATATACACGGACGGTGATGGGCGCAAAGATTGCCACAATGGCAGTAGCCCCGATGAGAGAGACAGCAAAATCCGAGCCAATAGTTCCAGCATTGATCAGATCACGGACGGCAGTAATAATATGCGAAACTGGATTAATCTTCGCAAACCATTGAAGCCAATCGGGCATCGTCTTGACTGGAACAAAAGCATTAGAAAGAAACGTTAGCGGAAACAGCAAAAGCATTGCGATTCCTTGTACGCTTGAAGCCGTGCGCGCAATCACGCCAAAAAAAGCAAAGATCCAGCTGATTGCCCAAGAACATACAATGACAAAAACCGCAGCGATGACGACGTACCCCAGTCCTCCTTCTGGACGATAGCCCATGATATACCCCATCACAAACGTGAGCACTGTTGCAATGGTATATCGGATGGTGTCTGCCAACAGAGCGCCCGCCAACGGAGCAATGCGGGCAATTGGCAGCGACTTAAAGCGGTCGAACACGCCCTTATCCATATCCTCTCGCAGTTGGATTCCGGTCACAACAGATGTCGCGATAACAGTCTGCACGAGGATACCAGGAATGATGATTGGCAAATAACTATGCACATTTCCCGAGATCGCCCCGCCAAAGATGTAGGAAAACATTAAGGTGAAGATGATTGGCTGAAGCGTAACATCAAATAATTGCTCAGGCGTACGCCGAATCTTCAGTAAACCACGGTAGGCCATCGTCAACGAGTTGCGCACTGCCTGTCCAAAGCTTGTATTGTTTTTTAGTTGACGCTTTGCAACTAGCTGATTAGAAGCATTTTTCATATCCTTACCTCCTCTGTTTCATCGAATGTCTCTGTTGTGTCCTCCCTCACACTATGACCAGTAATGGTTAAAAAGACCTCGTCAAGAGTCGGCTTCTGAACACTCAATTCAGACAAGCGGATCCCTGTCTCGCGAAGAGCGATCAGCAAATCCGTAACTCGGTCAGCGTCCGCCATCGGTGCCGTAATCTTTCCTGTTTCCAACGACACATTGGACCGGACTTTGAGCACCTGTTCAATAATTTGCCGGGCATTTTCGATATCTTTTACATTTTGGATTTTCAATTGCAGTGACGAACTGCCTACCGACGCTTTCAGCTCATCCGCTGTTCCCTCGGCAACGACTCGGCCGCGATCAATCACCGCGATTCGATCAGCTAGTTCGTCAGCCTCCTGTAAATACTGAGTTGTTAACAGTACGGTTGATCCCTGCTTGACCAATCGCCGGATCGTCTCCCACATTTGATTGCGCGTGCGTGGATCCAGTCCTGTAGTCGGCTCGTCTAAGAAGATGAGCGGCGGCTGTGCAATAAGGCTTGCTGCCAGATCCAGCCGGCGCCGCATGCCGCCGGAGAAATGCTTCAACGGGCGCTTCGCCGCTTCTGTCAAACCAAATTCCTCCAACAACTCCAGAGCTTTGCGCCTTGCCTCGGTACGGCTCAACCCTAGCAACCGAGAAAAGATGACTAGATTTTCGATCGCGCTGAGTGACTCGTCAACCGATGCATATTGGCCAGTCACACCAATTAACTGACGCACGATCTGCGGCTCCTTCACCACATCATAACCAAAAATGTATGCCGAACCTGCGTCTGGTCGCAATAAAGTCGCCAGCATTCTGACTGTTGTGGTCTTGCCTGCCCCGTTCGGCCCAAGCACGCCGTAGATTGTCCCAGCGCGCACATTCAAATTTACGCCGTCAACCGCACGTTTATCGCCAAAAGTTTTTACGAGTCCGTGCGCTTCAATAGCCCAATCACCATTGCTTGACACTGTTTGGTATCTATGTCCCATTTCATTTCCTCCTCTGCAACTAAGTACATTGGTGATGGTAACACCTCTTTATGAACTGAATATGAACAATGAATCCCCATGATGAAACATGTTAATGCTGGAAATTTGCCCGGCAAAAGCGTGAATCAGTTTTATACCGCTTATGGACGTGGTTCATCCTAAATGGATCGGTGTCGCGTCCATAAACAACAATAGACATTCTTCTTTTGTCATCAATATCATATAAATCGTTATTGGTTTTCTCTCTGCTTATCCATCAAATTATTTTTTTAGTAAAATATAATTCGCCTAATATAGTCACGTGGCAACAAATGCAGTAATTTTCATCAGAAAATTTAATGATCCGTGTTATTTATCCAATATATGTATATTTATAGGAAATAAATATGCAGAAGCTTTATATGAAGGAACCTGCCATTTATCATCTTTAAAAGAATGATCGAGCCAAGATTGGCGCAACAGATAAAGTTACTGAGGAAAAATAAGGTAGAATTTGAGGTATATTGAATGGTATAGAAGCTTTGGTGATATACAATACTGTGTTGGTAAATAAAATCAGAGGCAATTTGCAAAATAATAGCCCTTGCATAGAGGGTCTCCGTTAAAATGAAAATGCGATCCAACATTTGAAAGGAGAAACTCCATGCAAGAGCACATTCAATAGAAAAAGCAAACATTCAAAAACAATAGGCAGCGATTTTGTTCTTTGTATCTGAGTAATGATCACCCTTCAAATAGCTTTACAACACCGCAAGCCTTAGAAAAACGCGGTCATTATGACCATCCCATATCCTTGGAAAGCTGTTGAGCTTTTCATCCTAACAAGCCTCGCAGCAGTTTGTAATCGGGAATTGGTTTTCCCAATCCTTGTTTCCTAAACGTTCCCGGTACAATGGTCACTATAGAGCATGTCGCTTTGCCATCAAGTGGATTAAATGACAGATTTCATCGTATCTTTTAGCACTGAAACGGAATAATTAAATTGTTCTTGTTCCTTTTCGTTCAGTTCAATTTCGATTATTTCGTGAACGCCGTTACGATTAAGCTTGGCTGGTACTCCAATATATACATCATTTTGCCCATATTCACCTTCTAGATAGGAAGATACTGTCAGAATACTATTTTCATTTTTAAGAATTGCTTTTGTAATCCGGACAAGGGACATTCCTATTCCATAGTATGTCGCCCCTTTTCGCTCAATGATATGATAAGCAGCGTCACGGACGTTTACAAAGATCTCCTCTAAACATTCTTTCTTTAAATCTTTCTTTCGCTCTAAAACATCATCAAGATTCTCTATTCCGATCTTGGCATGGCTCCAAACCGGAAGCTCGGTATCTCCATGTTCCCCTATGATAATTGCATGAATATTTCTTGTATCCACATTGAAATACTTCCCTAATTCAAATCTTAGACGTGCAGAATCTAAGACTGTTCCTGAGCCAATGACGCGTTCCTTTGGCAGTCCTGACTCCTTCCAAGTGACATAAGTTAAGATATCTACTGGATTTGTTGCCACTAAAAATATGCCATTAAATCCACTTTTCATAATCTCTTTTATAATTTGTTTAAATATTCGCGTATTTTTCTCAACTAACTGCAATCGGGTTTCACCTGGTTTTTGTGCCAATCCCGCAGTGATAACAACTAAGTCCGCATTGGCGCAATCTTGATAAGAACCGCTCCATACCTTTATTGGCGAAGGTGCAAACGGCACTCCATGGTTAAGATCCATCACCTCGCCTTCAGCTTTTGCTTCATTTATATCAATTAAAACTAATTCCTCAACGACCCCCTGATTAATTAGTGAATAGGCATAACTGCAGCCTACAGCACCTGTTCCAACGATTACAACACGATTTACTTTTTCTTTATTCATGGTTATACATCCCCCTTAAAATGTTATATGATTAAAATAGGAAGCAGCTAACTAACCCAATTACAGCAAGCAAACATAAGCTATATTTAATTGTCACTTTAAATAAATCACTTTCTTTTCCTGCAAATCCAACTGCCGCAGCTGCAACTGCAATTGATTGAGGTGAAATCATTTTAGCCATTGTACCACCCATTACATTGACAGCAACCATCGTTTCGGGTGCTATTCCAATTTGTCAAGCAGTGACAGCTTGAAGTGGAGCAAATAAGGAACCGTTGTTTACAACAGAGCTGGACTAAATCCAAGCCCTACTAAAATTGCTGCTGTTATGGCAACGGGTGCTCCAAATCCTGCAGCTCCTTCTAAAAATGCTCCAAATAAAAATGCCCCAATAAGAACTTGCAATTCTTTGATCCTCTGTAATAAAAGAAATACTAATGGCAAATTTTCCGGTTTTTACTGATATTTTATAAAGGAAAATAGCAGCAAATACGATTGATGCTACTGGCCATAAACCGACTAAAATTCCATATATCGCAGACATCAAAACTAAGATTGCAGGCATTTTATAAATAAAGACGGCAAAAATGCCTGCAGCAATTATGCTGAAAAGCCCTGCTATATATCCTTTTAATTTAAATACTGTCAGCAAAACAATAAAAACGATGATAGGAACGGCAGCTATAATAGCTGAAAGCCATATATTTTCCAATGGATTATAAACTTGCTCCCATACATGCATCTTGTTCAGCCCCTATACTTTAAAATCGACGAAATGATTTTGTGATATATTTCACAATGTGTATTACTTCCTCCCCCTAAATTATTTATTTTGCTTACAAAGTTAGTATAACATCTGTTTGTGAAATTTTTCACAATATATATGAAAAAAATATGAACTTTTGAGACATGTTGAGTAAAGTAATGATAAAAAGGAGAAAATCATTTATGAAGGAATAAGAGGGTTAGATAATCTTTAAAATTTAATATAAAAATATAATAATTAACTAGATGAAAAGTGATGAGAACGACTAAACTTACTATTTTATAAAATAAAAATTTTACGTAAATTTTTTTACATGTCTATTTTCTTGACATAATACCAAGACGAATATAGTAAAAAAGGGCTGTTCAGAATGAGGCATCCAAGTTTTTTGATGGAAGATCTACACACTAGGAATAAGTAAACTAAAATTCATTTTACCCATAATAACAAAATGCAACTGTTCGTAAATTCACCGGTCTAATCAACTTAGAACTCCGGAATCTTCTTGATCGTCAGCAATTCACCATGATGTAGAGCGAGTTGTTTAGGATTCGATAATTGATTCAATAAGAGTTTTCTCCGTTCTACAATTTTTAAAGGGTGTCGGTGTGTATTTAAAATGTGAGCAATTTGAATGGTACATGTCTTATAGTAACTGCATACGTCGAGAATATATTTATGAAGCAATGGCAATCCAAAATCATCATATGCTTCTAAAGTTTCAGGATCACACAAACCATAAACGATTTCAATTTGCACGGGATAATTGAATCCATCTACTTTTTCATCACTTTCTGTTAAGTCAAGAGTTTGATCAAGAGCTATTTTACTCCCATTTAAATTAATAAAACCACTTTTAGAGTATATACCTGATGGTAGTTTAATATCTGAGGCAAGGTAATAATAATATGTCATAGAAAACCCCTCTCATTTAATGACTTCATCTGTATTTGCGCTAGATAAATTAATTCGGGTCGCAAAACGTCCTTGGATTTTGGAAAAATCTTTTTTCGCTATGGACATTAAGTGACGCTTTTATTTTTTCTTGAGATGTGACAATGACCCATGCTTGGCCCATTGTTGCACTTCGTACACCCTCATTAATCGGACGAAAAATTTCTTTTTTAAATATTTCTTTAACTAACACATAATCTTCTCCTCTATGATATTCTCGTTAATTGATACTGATCTTCATTATGTAAAATCCCAAATAGTCGTAGGTCTAATCCGGTAAAATGACCGGGGTAAAAAAGTATAATTGGTTTACGTTTTTTTGCAAGCAAAAAGTGCAGAGAATTGCAAAATCCTTATGCAGTGATATGCAATGGGGATTTACATGGAGGAGGAGCCATGATAACCTTTTTTGGTTTTGCCAAAACTGTTGGCTAAAGAATCATGGCTACAGAGGATCCATGTCAAGCCCTTGATGGATAGATCACATATATGTATATTTATTCAAAATTTTGATAAAGCACTGTATTTTTTTCTTGTAGAAAACATACTACCATCTCAAAGGTGTCATTGTTAATTTCTAATTCTTCTGCGGATACTTTATATACTGTTGTATCATCATCACTTGAAACTACTTCAACTGTTTCATCAATACTTACATCAATTTGTTCTGTACTTTCAAAAATTTCTTCTGTATTTGGGAAATTGGTTATTTCTTCCGCAAATGCAACCGGAGCAACTCCAGCAATATTAATAAACAAAAAAGTAGCAACTAATAATTTAATTAATTTCTTTTTCATCTTTTTCATTTAGAATTTCCTTTACCCTTTCTTTTTGTAATGTTAGAAAGCCTTCTCCAAATTGTACTTTGTCACCTAACTTCACAACATAATTGGAGAGTTCTTCTTTGATAGTGCTGGCATTATATTTTGAGTCGCTTCTATTCAGGATTGCTGTAATAACACTAGTGGCATATGCAGTAGCGAAAGACATTCCTGAAAATGTTGAGTAGGATCCTTTGTTATCTGTAGAGATAACTTCTACACCTAGAGCTGAATAATCTATTTTCCCGACTCCCGAATAGGATCAAGTTTGAATTTTTTATCAAACGAGGAATCAAGTAATCGCTGAACATCCGAGTTCTTATGAACGAAATCAAATGATTACGAATTTAGACCATTACCTAGAGGCGTTATTAGGTAAAACCTCGGGCTATTCGGGATGCAGGTCAACAAGTCATCTTTAATCACGGTGGAGACTTTATTTGACGCTTACTTTTAATTTATTTCAAATAATTCCCTTTATACAACAGAACATTTGTTCCTTTTCTGTGGATCATAGTTATGTTAAATTAGTATAATGTAGTAGACAAGCTACTATTAAATTGGAGGTTATTAGATGAAACCTATTTTAAAATATCGTGGTGGAAAAAAAGCAGAAATTCCTTTCTTTATTGACCATATACCCAATGATATTGAAACCTACTTTGAACCCTTTGTTGGGGGTGGTGCTGTATTCTTCCATTTAGAACATGAAAAATCAGTTATCAATGATATTAATTCTAAGCTTTATAAGTTCTATCTTCAATTAAAGCACAATTTTGATGAGGTAACTAAACAATTAAACGAACTACAGGAAATATATGAAAAAAACCAAAAGGAATATGAGGAAAAAAAAGCTCTTGCTCCTGCTGGTGTCAGAGTGGAAAATAAAAATGAAGAACTATATTATGAGCTAAGGAACGAATTTAACTATCCATCAGGAAAATGGCTAGACGCAGTAATTTATTATTTTATAAATAAAACTGCTTATAGTGGGATGATAAGGTATAACAGTAAAGGAGAATATAACGTTCCTTTTGGAAGATACAAAAACTTTAATACAAAAATCATTACTAAACAACACCATAACCTGCTTCAAAAAACAGAAATATATAATAAAGATTTTTCTGAAATTTTTAAGATGGCAAAATCAAATGACTTCATGTTTCTTGATCCTCCATATGATTGTATTTTTAGTGATTATGGAAATATGGAGTTTACAGGTGATTTCGACGAGAGGGAACATCGTAGGCTTGCTGAAGAGTTTAAAAACTTAAAGTGCCGTGCACTAATGATCATTAGTAAAACGGAATTAACTACCGAACTATATAAAGATTATATCGTTGATGAATATCATAAAAGCTATTCTGTAAACATTAGAAATAGATTTAAGAATGAAGCAAAGCATTATATAATCAAGAACTATGATTATGTACGAAAAAATAAAGAAGAAAAATATGAGCAACTTGAACTTATTCATTAGTTAAAGGAACAATGAACTGGCATTGTTCCTTTTTCAATTTCATTTTCAATTTCATTTTAAATTGTACTCAATGAAAGTTAGCCATTCTTCAGCTTGATCATATCCTAAGTCACTTCGTAATAATTTTATCAGTATTTCTTTTAGTTTATTAGGATTAAAGTGTTCTCCATCACCTTTTAGCTGTGTAACTAGCTTTTTAAACTGGTCTACTGTTAATGGAATTACAGGTTCTGATTCCTTGTTAAAACCTATATGTCTTGCAAAAGAAAGATCAATACTTTTTCCTAAGAAAAGAGTATATGCTTCTATTCCTTTTTTTTTATATTCTTGTAGGTGCCTGACTACTGAATCCCCTTCATAATCTAGTTGCTTTTCCCCTATCGTGAGGGAACATTCAATTAAAATTGAAAAATGCTCATATTCAACTAATATATCTTCAACACCTGGTATGGCATTACCAATTGGATGACCTGAATCATCAAGCTTAAAGTTTGGGACTAGATTCTTATAGGAACCTAGTTTTTTAAAAACTCTATATGTGTTCCACTCGAAGTAATTTGGAGGATTTATCGTTTTTTCAACTTCTTCATAAAAGTCCAGAATATCTTGCATTTTAAAACCTTACCTCCTTGTCAACAACCCAATTATTTAAAGTTTCTTCTAAACCAGCTTTAATTTGAGTATATTTTCTTTCACACTCTATAGTTGTTCGATATAATGAGACCATCAGATTCTTAATATCATAAGAAGATAACCTTCTTCCTTTTTCAATTAATTTCTTCTGTACCATTAGGAGCATGTTAAACTGTTTTAATGAGAGAGGGATAATTCTTGTGTTTTGAACAATATTGTATTTCATAAACTCCTCAAAAGTATTCTTATTGATTTCTGGCGCAATGAATAAACAATATAGTTCTTTCTCTACTCCTTGCTTTTCTAATTCTTTTTTCATGTTTAAATAATGCCTTGTTACTGGTTCTGATTCCATCTTAAACTGGGTTGCTCCCTTAGAAGTTGTTACTTCACCAAGAACAATAAAGTCTTCATATATAATTTCCATATCAGGCTGGTTACCTGCGGCATGAGTAACTGGTTGTAACTCTTCATCAATAACGAAGTTGTTTTTATATTCTAAAGCATTTCCAAGAATAATGAAGCCATTCCACGTAAGCCATTCAAATACAGTATTTTTATTTGCAATAAAGCGAGCTTTAATTTTCTCTTCAATCACATTCTTTTTCTCATGATATACCTCAAGAAGGTCAATGACTTCTTCAAGTTGACGTGGGTCATTAAAATCTGCTTGTAACTTTTTCTTTTTGAGTTCTAGCTGTAATTCCTTAGCATGGTAAATAACATCTTTTAATGTTTCTACATCAACTTTTTTATTAAGAGAATTATAAATGTCTTCAAGGACTTGTATTTCAACTTTAACATTTGGAAAATGTTCTACTAATTGCTCAGCTAGTCTGGTATTTTCATCTCGTATTCTATGGGCTAGATCTAAAAGTTGTTCTTTTGTCTCAAATGAAAACTGTGGTAAACTCGGATTTCCATAATATTCATGAAATTCCTCTACTCTCGTATAGTTCTTTACAACTTTTGATGAACTGATAATTTCATCAATTAAATCAGATTTTTCTGGATTTAAGACGAGTTGATTCCCTCTTGCAACAAATAGACCTGTATATCGAAAATATCTTGTGGTTGCATCTGCCACATCTCGTGCATTTCTCATTTTAGTTTCAATTTTTGACTTATGTGAAGAGTCAGATTTCCCTTCACGAATTTTACCTACATTTCCATAAATCTTTTCGAATCTTTTAAAAAAGTAATTCTCAGTAAACTCAAGTTTCTTATTTTGTCCTTTTATTTTTTCACGTTCATTACGGAACTGCATTATTTCCTCTGCAATTTCATCCACCTGATTATTATTTGTTGCTGTTAAACAGAACATAGCAATATCTAATTTACTGAGGCCGCCTACCTTTTTTAGTAAGCTAAGAACAAATACAAGAGGATTTATACTCCATTCCTCCTCGGGATATTCCTTACCTTTGTGTTGAAACGATGGATATTGCCACTTTACTAACTGTTTTAAGAAAACATCTTTGGGTCTTCGGTTATTTGCAAGCATTTTCCCTGCTTCAGTTATACGAAGATAACCTTCTTCATCTACAAATACGAAACCATAAGTTTTCATTGGTGCCACTCTGTCTCGAGTAGAAAATGCAGCTTCTTTTTTATAAGTAGTACCTAAGAATTGTGGTAAAGCAGCAAGTTCTTTAGCAAATGCCTCTTGTGCTTTATACCCTTTTACCCCTTTCCAATAACTTCCCTCAAAATTTGCTAGTACTTTTAACTCAGGCTGAATTTTTTCTGGACTTCTAGGTGAACAAGAAACATACCAATTAACTTTTTTAGCCATCTAATCCCTCCTGTAAGACCCATAAATGTGATGTATACCTAGATTATACTGATTAACCAAAAAAAGTAAATGTCCTTTACTCAAAAACTTTAATATTTTTCGTTTTTGAGTAAAAGACATAATAAATATTTATACACTTTATTGTTAAGTTGAACCATTTAGAAATAACTTTTATGCTTATAGTTAGAGTAGAATTTAAAAGGGGAATTTAAAAATTGAAGAAAAAAAATATATCAATAATAGGGGTTCCAATGGATTTAGGTTAAATGCGCAGAGGTGTTGATATGGGGCCAAGCGCAATTCGATATGCTGGTATAGTTGAGCGATTAGAGCGATTAAACTATTCAAATGAATCATATACAATCAAATCTTATTTTTCGTTGCAATACTCTGCACTTGTTTTTTTTCCATACATAGTCTTCTCGCATTATTGATAATCAACTCAACAACATATAACCAATTCCATTAAATGAAAGGACGTAGACTATGCTTTATAAAGCTCGAACTAAGTCTAAAGAATTGTTGATTATGGAGCTTTTGAACACTCGAATGGATTATGAAGGGGAAGTTTTATTTGATGCCTTAACAGAGAAACTTCAATGTGAATGCATTATTTTAAATGACTTACTACTAAATATAAATAATACCAACTTCCAAATTGATTCTTTAATTATAACTTCAGAGAAAAATTATTTATTTGAGGTCAAAAATTATGAAGGGGATTATTATCACGAATCAGATATGTTGTTTAAAATAACCAAATCCGAAATTATTAATCCTCTTCATCAATTGAATAGAAGTAATTATTTATTACGCCAGCTACTCCTTAATCTTGGTTTTAATCCTCAAATTGATGCTTCGGTTGTTTTTATCAATCCTAATTTTACCCTATATCAAGCACCTCTCGATAAACCATTTATTTTTCCTACTCAGCTAGACCAATATTTGGACAAACTAAATACCAAACCTTCAAAGTTAAATAGAAAACACAAGAAGCTAGCGGATAAGCTTATTTCCTTGCATATAACTGAATCGCCTTATCAACAGTTACCATCATATGATTATGAACAGGTACGAAAAGGAATCACCTGTGTTCAATGCAAGTCTTTTTCTATCTACATCGAAGGAAGAAAATGTGTATGTAAGGAATGTAGACACGAAGAATTAGTTACAGCTTCCGTAATGCGGAGTGTGAAGGAATTTAAGCTTCTTTTTCCAGATCATCGGATTACTACGAATGCAATTCATGAATGGTGTCAAATGGTACCATCTAAAAAAAGAATCAGAAGAATTCTAAACAATAATTTTAATCAAGTAGGAGTTCGTCAATGGACTTATTATGAGTAATAAGTAGAAGATCTATCCTTTAGTTAGACTGTATTATTCTTATTTTGGGGTTGTCCAGAAAGTCAAAATCCATTGAAAACGAAACATCATAAGCATTGATATATCAACGTTTCTAAAACATTAAAGGGGCGTCTATAAGCCGGAAAATCGACTTATTAGACAGCCCCTTTTCCTATGTTTCCTATCTTGTTTATGTCCTTCAGGAGTCTTATGAAGGACTTTTCTTATGCTCTCTTTCTTAATTATGTTCTTCAATAGTTTTATGACGGACATTTAGCATATACAATTGCTTCTTTTTGGACTTCATCGCCTCTATGAATGACATTTACAAATTTTATTAGATTATTTTTGTCCTTCACAGTGGCATTTCTCCAAAATCCATCTACTAAGCTATCTCCAAAAACCGCTATTCACTTATGGTACGGTTCCCCCCTCATAATCCGAAATGCCCGATAGATTTGTTCGAGCAAAATGAGGCGCATGAGCTGATGGGGGAAGGTCATTTTGGAAAAGGAGAGGGCTTCGTCCGCCCGTTTCATTACCTCTTTGCTCAGTCCGAGCGATCCGCCGATGATAAAGGCGATTTTGCTTTTTCCGTATGTGGCCAGTTTATCTATACTATGTGCGAACTCTTCCGAGGATTTCATCTTGCCTCCAATGGCGAGGGCGATGGTGTATGCATCGGTCGGGATTTTGGCTAAAATTCGTTCGCCTTCTTTGTTTTTGATTAGTTCCATTTCCTGCAGGCTTATTTGTTCAGGAGCCTTTTCCTCAGGAAGTTCAATGATGTCAACTTTCGCATACGATGAAAGGCGCTTTAAATATTCGTCGATTCCCTGCTTTAAATATTTTTCCTTCAGCTTCCCAATCGCTATAATTTGAATGTTCAACTTTCATATTTCCCCTTTTTTATTTTATCAACATGTTGATAACTATTTCCCACATAAAATAACAAATATTCCACAGATTTTATCCACAATTGTGGATGAATACCTCTATATTTCGTGTCCGAAAATCAGTTCCCAACTATATATACTGCGGTTTTTTCGCACAATTCACAGGTTGTGGATAAGCTGTGATTAAATTCAATTTTTTGAATATTTGGTGCTGTTTCATACTGGTCTACATACATGTCGATTGCTAAATCAATATGATCCTCGCAGCAATACATTTATAATCCTCCTACCCCATAATGAAAACAGGAAAGCTGATTCGCCTTCCTGTTCTTTAAAAAGATTTTTGTTCAACGAGCTTCAGCTTCACTGTTTTCAACTCGCCGTTTCGATAGAATTTTACTTCCACTGTGCTTCCAACCTTTTGGCTGTATAGCTGCTTTCGAAGCTGGAGAACATTTTCGACCTTTTTCCCAGCAAGCTCTATAATTACGTCCTTCTCTCTCAAACCTGCGCGTTGAGCTGGCGACATCGGCTCAACACTCATCACAATCACGCCGTTTTTAACGTCCTTTGGCAAATTTAATGCCTCTTCCCAATAATAGCTTGGGATGTCTTCAAGAGACTGAAGACCGATTCCCATATATGGACGCTTCACTTCGCCGAATTTTTCAAGATCATTAATAATCGGAATTGCAATGTTAATTGGGATAGACAGTCCGATTCCTTCCACCGCGGATTCAGCAATTTTCATGGAATTAATTCCAATTACTTTCCCGTCTAAATTCACAAGTGCTCCGCCGCTGTTTCCTGGATTAATCGCGGCATCCGTCTGCAGCACTTCCGCCTGCCAATCCACTGTTCCGTTTTCATCAATATCAACAGGAATGGTTCGTTCTGTTCCAGAAATAATTCCTTGTGTAACAGACCCAGCAAATTGCAAGCCGAGCGGGTTTCCGATTGCCAGCACCGGCTCACCTGGTTTGACTGTGTCCGAATTGCCGAATTCAGCAACCTTCTTAACGTGCTTTGCATCCACAACCAATACTGCTAAATCCATCAGCTGATCACTGCCGACAAGTTCAGCGGGAATGCGTGTTTCGTCGTTTAATACAACTTCCAATTGATGCGCTCCGGCTACAACATGATGATTTGTTACAATATAGGCTTTATCGCCTTCCTTTTTGTAGATGACCCCTGATCCTGTTCCTGCTTCTCCCTCTTGTGTTTGATCCCAGAAGCTTACTTGCTGAATATTGACGACTCCGACAACCGCATCACTCACTTTATTGACTGCTTCTGTAACTGCTGAATTCACATTTACATTTACTGTTTTGACTGGCCCTTGGACATTTTCTGTTTCCCCTTCCTCATTTTGGTCTGGACTGATGTTCAGATTATATGGAAGAATATTGAATTGTGCTAATGCTGGAAGGGAGAAAATAACTAATAACGCGCCTAACACGGCTCCGATTAACCCTGCCAATAATGATCCGCCCCGGTTTCCCCTTTGTTTTCTGTTATTATACCGTTCAAAATCATCATCATAATATCCCATCGCCTCATCATTCCTTTCCGATGACGAATGATTTTATCTACATTATTATAGTATAACGCGAGCTGGCAGGAAAAATATATGACAACATTAACATACCCAACGATGGTGAAATTCAAACATTTAAACAGCTACGAGAGGCGTCGGTTTCTTTGGATCTGTATCATATAATTCAAATTGTTCTCCGACAATGAATCCTTTTTTCTCTAATACTTGCTGGACAGACATTCGTGCGAGCTCTTTCATATTATTTTCTTTACTTAAATGCGCCAAATAAATTCGTTTCGTCTTGTCGCCAATGACATCAGCCATAGCAAGTGCAGCATCTTCATTTGAAACATGTCCAACATCAGATAAAATTCTTCGTTTTACATTCCAAGGATACCGGCACATTCGCAGCATTTCTACGTCATGGTTGCTTTCAAAAATAAAAACATCTGCACCGCGTATGATCCCTTTCATTCTGTCGCTTACATATCCAGTATCAGTAATTAACGCTAGTTTTTTTCCATGGTGGTGAAACACAAAAAACATTGGTTCTGCTGCATCATGGGAAACGCCAAATGATTCAACCTCTAAACTTCCAAACGATTTCGTTTCGCCGATTTCAAAAGTAAACTTTTGTTCTAAATGAATTTCGCCGATTTCTCTCTCCATTGCTTTCCACGTTTTTTCATTCGCGAAAATCGGAATTTCGTATTTTCTCGCTAAAATTCCAAGTCCCTTGATGTGATCGCTATGCTCATGGGTGACTAATATACCGCTTAAATTTTTTATGTCCCGTTGAATTTCCTGAAACAAATTTTCCATTTGTTTACCACTTAATCCTGCATCGATTAACAGGGAATGTTCATCTGTTTCTACATAAATGGCATTCCCTGTGCTGCCGCTCGCGAGAACACTGAAATTAAGGCTCATTTCCTTCACTCACTCCAAATTATTATTCTCTTTCTCCGGTTTAATGACCTGACCTTCCAATGCATTCACATAATAATCTTCTGTTTTATTGACAACTACATGCCATGTCGGAGCCAAAATTTGCTGTTCCGACAGCGGGTATTGTGTGTAATATCCGTATTCTACATCGGTTACTTTACTGTTAGATTTCAAATCATTTTTTTCATAAAGAGCTTCCAATGCTTTAATCGCAGGCAATATTTCCTGCTTCTCCAATTCTTTTATATCTTCTAGCAATGTTTGCTGATAAGACACAATTTCATTTTTATCATTTAAATAAAAGACAATCATACCGATTCCATCACTTACATCTTGAAAAATAATTTTTCCTTTGTACTCCTGCAGACAAATAATTTCCCTTGTTTCTTTGCTGTAGCGCCAAAACTTGTATTGACTGCCCGCAATGATTTGTGTCGTTAAAATTTGCTTGATCTTATTTTCGATATTTTCTCCTACAATTGGAATCGGTTTGTCAAAACTCATCCGAAGCTTTGTTACCGAACGAGTCAACTCCTCATCAGGCAGCATCGGCTTTTGATTTTTCAGTTGTTCGATTTCTTCTTCCTTAAATATTTTGCTTTCTGCCGTTATATAAGAACCTTCTATTACTTCTTTTGGAAGCTTCCCAAATTGTATATTTTCCGCTGCAAACTGCTCTTCAATCGTCGTTTTCGTGATCATATCATATTTGGAGCTTTTGATTTTTTCAACATACTGAAAAGCTAAATAAATATCAAGGATCAGGAAGGCAATAATAAACACAGTTTTCGTTTTACTCCAATCCAATACCTTCCCCTCCTTTACCCGCTTTTTTCACATTCAGCCTTTGATATTTATCGTTTTCGAGTTCAATGCACCATATCGGCTCCAAATTTACGATATTTTGCCGTGACGACTGTTGTATGTCATAAGCGGGAAAAATACGTTTTATTTTGTCGGCTTCAATGCTTGGATTATCTTTAATAGCTTCAATTATATCTGCTGCTTTAGGTAAAGTCGTTTTATCTTCCCGGATAAAACCATCCAAATAAAATAACGGACGCTGATATAAGGCAATATCATTCTTTCCCCAGCTTTGCATGATCGTCGTGATCGAATAATGCGAATCGCTGAACGAAAATACTGGCAAATTTCGAACCGTTAGACGAAAATAAATTTTCTGTTCTTGATCCGTTTTTTCGAAGCGATAATCATTTAATCCTGACAGCCAACCGCCATGTTTGTTCAAAAAATCAATGCTCTGCAAGATCAATTTTCCTTTTTCCGTCGTTAAAGACTGGTCAATTGTCGGATTAACGTAAACAACCCTTTCTTTATCTTCGTTGATGACAAGCTGACGGGAGCTGTCTGTATACACAAATTCGGAAGCATTGACATCCCGTTTTACATAACTTGGATCATTAAACAATGCATTTTTAAACTGCTCACCGCTCATTGATTTTGTAAAATATTGAAGGCGATGAATCGGAAACGGCTTTTCAGGCAAAAATAATCCGTTCCAAAACACGTAGCTTTCAAAGTTTTCTTTTTCTTTATACACCTCCGTCCACAAATTGCTTAAAACGGTTTTCACCTGTGCTTCTACTACATATTTATGCTCGTAGTCGACTAAATAAAGTTTTCGGTTCGCTTTCTCGTTTGTCAGAGGAATGTAAATCCGATCAAATTCTATGTTGAAATCTTCTTCATCCGTCCAGTCGGTTATTGATAAGAGGGCTGACATCGGAATCGAGTCGTTAAAAATAACTTCAAAGTTAGGGGTTGAATTATGTATTTCCCTGTTTATCCATTGATTAAAACCATATTGCTTTTCAATCTCTCCAGAAATATTTTTGAATTCCTCTAGCTCCCACTGACGGATATCCTTCCAAAGTCTTTCGATGACGATTTCGTCATAAGTTGCGTAATGTTTTATTTTTTCATGAATCATAATATGATCCGGCTGCACGACTTCATAAGGCTTTTTTGTTACATTGCTTAACGGGTTGTTTTCAATATAGTTGGAGTTTGAAATTTCCCCGTAGTTTGGCTGATATGTCCAAATATTCCAGGTGAAGAATAAACTTGTCAGCACTAAAAATGTTAAAATAATGGATTTTATCGTTTCCCGGTTCATAGCCAATCATCCTCTTGGTTCTGTTCATATGGCAATGTGAAAAATACAGTCGTGCCTTTTCCTTCTTCACTTTCCACCCAAATTTCTCCTCCGTGTGCTTCCACCATCTCTTTTGCAATTGCAAGACCAAGACCGGTTCCGCCCATTTTGCGTGATCTAGCCTTATCAACACGATAAAAACGTTCAAAAATTTTTTTCACACTTTCTTTTGGAATTCCAATGCCTTCATCTTTTACACTGACTTCAATATGGTCAACTTGTTCTTTTACTTGAAAAGAGATTTTTCCGCCTTCAGGAGAATATTTCAAAGCATTGGAAATAATATTATCGAGCACTTGCGTAATTTTATCGGGTTCAATTTCTACATAAAGGCTTTTTTTCGGAATGTTTCGTACAAATGTGACATGCTGCTGCTTAGACATTTCAAAACGATCAATAATTTTGTGGAAAAAGTCTGTGAAATTCACCATGTCTTTATTTAATTGATAATCTTTACTATCTAGTTTTGATAGCTGGAGCAAGTCATTAACCAGCCTAATCATCCGCTCCGTTTCGTTTTGCGTCACTTGTAAAAATTTTGGTGCGATCGTTTCGTCTTTCCAAGCCCCTTCCGCCAATGCTTCCAAATAACTGCGCATTGTAGTAAGCGGCGTCCGCAGCTCATGAGAAACGTTTGCGACAAATTCACGCCGCTCTTGGTTGATTCGTTCCTGCTCTGTTACATCGTAAACTACCGCAATCAATCCGTTAATATGATCTTCATCAATTTGTATTGTAGAAAAGCTGATTCGTAATATATACGGTTTTTCCTCTGTGCTGAAATCTAACAGCATCGGTTCTTGCTGGTTCACTAAATCTTCAAAAGTACATTCATCCGTTAAATCTAAAAGCTCCACAATTGATTTTCCTAAGGCTGTTTCACGTGAAACATTCAACATTTCATGGGCCGGATTGTTCATGACAATTACTTTTCCATGCCGATCTGTAGCTATGACACCTTCTGTCATATGAGTAATAATAGACGCCAGCTTTCTGCGCTCTTCTTCAGTTGTTTCCTGTGCTTCCTCCAATTTTTCCGTGAGATGATTGAACGTTAATGCAAGCTGTCCAATTTCATCTTCGCCGTACACTTTTACTTTTCTGGAAAAATTCCCTTTTGCCAGCTCCAACGCTTGCCTTCTCATATCTGACAACGGACGGGTTATAGTGCGGGCAAGAAAAATTCCTAGCGCCGCGGTAATAAGAAGGGACATCCCTGTGCCTGTTGCAAAAATTTTGTTAATCGTCCGCAATTGTGAAAAAACTTCCTCCATTGAGGCAACGACATAAACAACGCCAATTGTTTCTCGTTTATAATCTGTGACGATCGGAGTCGCTGATACGTACATTCGATGCTTCGTTTGCGGATCAAGCAAAATATTGCTTTCAGGCGAACCGACGATTAAAGTCCGTTTAATCATATTTTCAGTTGTTCTTTTCCCGATCACATCTTTGTTGTAATCAGATGTCCCGATGACACGCGCATCTTGGTCCACTACGCGAACTTCATGAATTTCCTCCCGTTTAAAATCTTGCAAAATAGCAGATATCTCATCTTCCATATTCAATGATTCGTCCACTTCTTCATTCGTCATCGCTTGCTCAATCTGGTAAGCCAGCAAATCAATCCGCTGCGAAAGGGAAGATTTAAAATTTTCTATAAGAGAAGATTCCAATTCCTTAACGAAGTAAATACCGATGATTTGCATAGCCAAAATAATCAGAAGCACATAGATCAGCACAATTTTAAAATGTATCG
The DNA here is from genome assembly GCF_037965815.1 of Aeribacillus sp. FSL K6-2833. Lineage (GTDB taxonomy): Bacteria > Bacillota > Bacilli > Bacillales > Aeribacillaceae > Aeribacillus > Aeribacillus composti. Next base: position 3,967,155 of record NZ_CP150189.1, read on the forward strand.
AACGGAAAAAACTCACTCGACTGCTATACATGTTCACTGCTCCTGTTCAGGATTGCGCAAATAATAACCTACCCCTCTTCTTGTCACAATCCATATTGGATGGCTTGGGTTGTCTTCAATTTTTTCCCTAAGTCTTCTAACCGTGACATCTACAGTTCTGACGTCTCCGAAATAGTCATATCCCCAAACGGTTTGCAGCAAATGCTCTCGGGTCATGACCTGTCCAATGTGCTTCGCTAAATAGTGAAGCAATTCAAACTCACGATGAGTAAGCTCGATCGTTTCTCCCCGTTTTGAAACGACATATGCATCAGGATGAATAACGAGAGAGCCGATTTGAATTTCCGACTGTTCAGAAGCCGCTTCCCTTGCAGCATTTGTTTGCTGTCTTCGTAAATTTGCCTTTACCCTTGCCAAGAGCTCTCTTGTGCTGAATGGTTTTGTCACATAATCATCAGCACCAAGCTCCAGACCAAGCACTTTATCGATTTCTGAATCTTTCGCAGTCAACATAATAATCGGCATTTCATATTTTTTTCGAACTTCCCGGCACACTTCCATTCCATCCTTGCTGGGAAGCATAATATCTAACAATATCAAGTCAGGTTTAATTTCTTCCACCATTTCAATCGCGCTTGTTCCATCATAAGCACAGTATACATCAAAACCTTCTTTTTTAAGATTAAACTCTAATATATCTGCAATTGGTTTTTCGTCATCAACAACTAATATTTTTTTATTTTCCATCATTTTCTCCCCTTTTGATCTATTATCTATTAACTTTACTTTACCACGATTACATTCATCTCATCATCAACTTTCAATACAAATGGAAAAAACAAGCAGAAAACCCCTAGCTATTGCTAGAGGTCTTAAATTCAATAGGTTTTGGAACTTAGAGTAAACCCCTGTAAATTCCTATCAAACCTATTATATCAATTTTTATCTTATTGTAACAGCTTGAGATGAGAAATCAAATTTCTATTTACAACCACAAATGTTACCAATTTTGGTTTAACTTACTTATAGCCAAAAATAGCACGGATAAACCGTGCGTATGAAGTGGCTCGGGACGGAATCGAACCGCCGACACAAGGATTTTCAGTCCTTTGCTCTACCGACTGAGCTACCGAGCCGTATAAAGTTTTCAAGAATGCGAACTCTTTTTCCCTCTCTCAAGCCTTTCATATATGTGGATTCTCGAATGTGAGGCAGCTTGTATAATATTTCTCGATTGTAATGGTGAGCCATGGAGGATTCGAACCTCCGACCCTCTGATTAAAAGTCAGATGCTCTACCGACTGAGCTAATGGCTCATAAAAAATTTTTTTCTCCTAATCCATTTTTCATTTGTCAGATGTCCCTTCCTCTGCCAGTCTTTTCGAGGATGTTGGATGCGTCGGGACAACTCGTCGCTTATTCGATGAAGCCTTGCTCGTTGCTCTACCGACTGAGCTAATGGCTCATAAAATTTTTTTTCTTCTAATCCATTTTTCATTTGTCAGATGTCCCTTCCTCTTCCGGCTTTTTCGAGGATGATGGATGCGTCGGGACAACTCGTCGCCTATTCGATGAAGCCTTGCTCGTTGCTCTACCGACTGAGCTAATGGCTCATAAAATTTTTTTTTCTTCTAATCCATTTTAAAATTTGTCAGATGTCCCTTCCTCTTCCGGCTTTTTCGAGGATGATGGATGCGTCGGGACAACTCGTCGCCTATTCGATGAAGCCTTACTCGTTGCTCTACCGACTGAGCTAATGGCTCATAAAAAAATTTTTTTCTATCTAACCCATTTTAAAATTTGTCAGATGTCCCTTCCTCTTCCTGATTTTTCGAGGATGTTAGATGCATTGTGCGAACAGTTCGGAGCCAATACGCTCATTTTTCTCAAGACGTGTATAATAATATCATTTCTAGAGGGACAAAACAACGATTTTTTTTAATTTCACAAAAAAAAGAGGGAACAGCCGATCCCTCCAAGTTTATTATATTGGACTGTATACACTGCGGACAACATTTGTTTGTGAACGATCTGGACCAACTGAAAAGATGGAAAGTGGGATACCTGTTAACTGGGAAATCCGTTCAACATAATGGCGTGCATTGTCAGGAAGATCGTCCAAGCTTTTTGCCCCCGTAATGTCTTCCTTCCAACCCGGCAATTCCTCATAGACAGGTTCGCACTGTGCAAGTACTTTTAAACTTGCTGGAAATTCTTCTAAAATTTCACCTTTGTATTTGTAGGCGATGCATATTTTTAATGTTTCGATTCCTGTCAATACATCGATGGAATTTAAAGATAAATCAGTTATTCCGCTTACCCGGCGCGCATGGCGAACAACAACGCTGTCAAACCAGCCCACTCGACGTGGACGTCCTGTTGTTGTGCCATATTCCCGTCCAACTTCACGAATTTGATCGCCAATTTCATCGTGGAGCTCTGTCGGAAACGGACCGTCTCCTACACGAGTTGTATAAGCTTTTGATACGCCGACAACATGTTTAATTTTCGTAGGACCTACACCTGCTCCAATTGTCACACCGCCTGCTACTGGATTGGAAGATGTAACAAAAGGATATGTACCTTGATCGATATCAAGCATAACGCCTTGAGCTCCTTCAAATAAAACACGGCGTCCTTCATCAAGCGCGTCGTTCAGCACAACAGATGTGTCGCATACATATTGTTTGATTTGTTGGCCGTACTCGTAGTATTCATTTAAAATCTCTTCCAGTTTAAACCCTTCAACTTCGTATACTTTTTCAAACAGGCGATTTTTTTCTTCTAAATTTCTTCTCAATTTTTCTTCAAAGACTTCACGATCCAATAAATCGGCGATGCGGATGCCAATACGGGCTGCTTTATCCATATAGGCTGGACCTATTCCTTTTTTCGTCGTCCCGATCTTGTTGGCTCCTTTTCGTTCTTCTTCCACTTCATCCAATTTTAAATGATAAGGCAAAATGACGTGAGCGCGGTTGGAAATTCGCAGATTATTTGTTTGAATTCCCCGTTTATGCAAACCGTTCAACTCTTCTACCAGCGCTTTAGGATCGACAACCATTCCGTTTCCGATGACACAAATTTTATCTTGATAAAAAATACCGGATGGGATTAAATGCAGTTTATATGTTTCACCGTTAAATTTGATTGTATGGCCAGCATTGTTTCCACCTTGGTAACGGGCGATCACTTCCGCATTTTGAGAAAGGAAATCGGTTATTTTCCCTTTTCCTTCATCCCCCCATTGTGTACCAACAACAACAACTGATGACATGTGTGCACCTCCGTGTTCACCAAAAATCCAATACAAAGAAACAAGTTTATTCTACCAATTGTAGCAAGTAGAGTCAATAAAATCCGAACGTTCACTTTATTATTAAATATTTTGTTCGTGTTATATAAGATGCTTACAAAAAAACAACTGCCTCATCAAGAGACAGCAGGAGGAATATGATCGTCTTCATATCTCCTTTCAAGATTTACAAATTTATTATATTCTTTTACAAATGCAAGCTGAACAGTTCCTACAGGGCCGTTCCGCTGCTTGGCTATAATGATTTCAATAATATTTTTGTTTTCTGATTCCGTATTGTAGTAATCATCTCTGTATAAAAAGGCGACGATATCTGCATCCTGCTCAATACTACCGGACTCCCGAATATCTGACATCATCGGGCGTTTATCTTGACGCTGCTCGACGCTTCGTGATAGCTGGGATAATGCGATGACCGGCACTTCCAATTCACGTGCCAAAGCCTTAAGAGATCTTGATATTTCCGAAACTTCCTGCTGGCGGTTTTCCCGATTCCGCCCGCTTCCTTGAATTAATTGCAAATAATCTATGATAATTAAACCAAGGCCCTTTTCCTGTTTTAACCGTCTGCATTTGGCGCGAATATCACTCACTCTTATGCCAGGTGTATCATCAATATAAATGCCGGCATTTGATAAACTCCCCATTGCCATCGTCAACTTTCCCCAATCATCCGGGGTTAAATTTCCCGTTCGCAAATTTTGGGCATCTATGTTTCCTTCTGCGCATAGCATACGCATGACAAGCTGTTCCGCACCCATTTCCAAGCTAAAAATCGCTACATTTTCGTCCGTTTTCGTCGCAACATTTTGAGCGATGTTTAAGGCAAATGCAGTTTTACCGACAGACGGGCGGGCCGCTACGATAATTAAATCATTTCGCTGAAAGCCGGCCGTCATACGATCCAATTCGGAAAAGCCTGTAGGAATTCCTGTAATTTCCCCTTTGCGATTGTGGAGCATTTCAATTTTATCGTATGTTCGAACAAGAATATCTTTAATGTTTTGAAACAATCCGGCTTTTCTCCGCTGCGCCACTTCCATGATGCTTTTTTCGGCTTCTGTTAAAAGTGTTTCCACATCGTCTTCCCGATTATAGCCTTCTTGAGCTATAGCCGTTGCTGTTCGTATAAGTCTTCTTAATATCGATTTTTCTTCAACAATTTTCGCATAATATTCGATATTTGCTGCTGTAGGAACGGATCCCGCTAAATCGCTTAAATAAGAAACCCCGCCAACCTCTTCCAAAATTTTCGCATCCGCCAAGTCTTTTGTCACAGTTACTAAATCGACGGGCTCTCCTTTTTCCGAAAGCCTCAACATCGATTGAAAAATCTTTTGATGGCTGGATCGATAAAAATCTTCAGGAACTAATATTTCGGAAGCTAACATAAGCGCTTCAGGTTCTAAAAAAATTGCCCCAAGCACTGCCTGCTCTGCTTCTATATTTTGTGGTGGAATTCGATCACTGACCAGAAGATCATTCAAGATGATCACCGCCTTACCGTGGACACATAAATTTTTTCTCCAAAAAGTATAAAGAGAAATGTGGCATTACTTCAAGATCAACTTCTTTCCATAATACCACATTGCTCCTTGCCATTATTCTTCTGTAACATGTACCTTTAACGTCGCCGTCACTTCCGAATGAAGCTTAATCGGAACATTTGTATAGCCTAAAGAACGAATCGCATCTGGAAGATCAATCTTCCGTTTATCGATTTGAATATTATGTGCTTTTTTTAATTGATCAGCAATTTGTTTGCTTGTTACGGAACCAAATAATCTTCCGCCCTCACCGGCTTTCGCTTTTAATTCAACCGTGATTTTTTCAAGCTGTTCTTTTAATTTTTTTGCCTGCGCTAATTCTTCCGCTGCCTCTTTTTCTTCTTTTTTCTTTTGCGCTTCCAGCTGTTTTAAATTGGCACTTGTCGCTTCAACAGCCAAACCTTTTTTAAAAAGATAATTTTGGGCATAGCCGTCAGCTACATTTTTTACTTCACCTTTTTTCCCTTTCCCCTTTACATCTTGTAAAAAAATCACTTTCATTCTTCATTTCTCCCTTCTAAATATTGTTGAACAGCTTCTTTTAATCGTTTTTCTGCTTCATTTATCGTAACATGCTCCAGCTGGGTCGCGGCATTTGTTAAATGCCCTCCACCTCCAAGTGCTTCCATTATTAATTGAACATTAAAATCGCCCAATGATCTAGCACTAATACCGACTGTATGTTCATCACGCTTCGCAATGACAAACGACGCCAATACGCCGTTCATTGATAAAAGAGTGTCAGCTGCCTGAGCAATGATCACTTGATCGTAATATTCATCTTCTTGATCTGCTTTTGCTATTGCAACCCCATTATTCATAATCTCTGTGTTTTGAATGAACTTGGCACGTTGAACAAATTGTTGAATATCCTCTTTCAACAATTTTTGGACAAGGATTGTATCCGCTCCTTTTGATCGCAAATAAGACGCCGCATCGAATGTTCTAGAGCCTGTTCGAAGCGTGAAGCATTTTGTATCTACCGTAATACCTGCCAACAATGCAGTTGCCTCTATTGTACTCATTTTAAATTCTGCAGGCTGATATACTAAAATTTCCGTAACAAGTTCAGATGTAGATGATGCATAAGGTTCTATATAAACAAGCAGTGGATCTTGAATAAATTCTTCTCCCCTGCGATGATGGTCAATGACTACTACATGGTCAATTTCGCTCAGCAATTTTTGTTCAGCCACCATTGAAGGTTTATTCGTATCTAGAATCACGAGAAGAGAATGATCTGTTGCAATATTCAGGGCTTCATCCGGAGTGATGAATCTGGACCATAACTCAGCGTCCTTCTTTACTTCCTCCACAAGCTTTTGAAGTCCTTGGCCGAATTCTTCATGATTTACAACAATAAAACCTTCTTTATGATTGATTTGCGCCACCTTCAATATTCCAATTGCTGAACCAATTGAATCCATGTCAGGATTTTTATGACCCATAATAAATACTTTATCACTTTCACGAATGATTTCTTTTAATGCATGAGAAATCACTCGAGCTCTAACGCGTGTGCGTTTTTCGATCGGATTTGTTTGTCCGCCGTAAAATTTAACCTTGCCATTTCCCCGTTTAATAGCAACTTGGTCTCCTCCGCGGCCTAAAGCAAGATCTAGACTCGACTGCGCCAGATGCCCCAATTCAGACAGATCTTTAATGCCGGCTCCAATCCCGATGCTTAAGGTGAGAGAAACATTTTGAATAACCGCTTTTTCTCTGACTTCATCTAAAATAGAAAATTTCGTTTTTTCAAGCTCAGCCAAAATTTTTTCATTAAAAACCGCAATAAAACGTTCAGAGGAAACTCTTTTTAAAAAAATACCGTTATCGACTGCCCATTTATTTAATATGGATGTCACAAGACTGTTTAAATTGCTCCGCTTTTGATCGTCGAGCCCTTGTGCGATTTCATCATAATTATCTAAAAATATATAAGCTAAAACAATCCGTTCGCTTTCATACTGCTTTTTTAGTTCCGTGTGGTCCGTTTCATCAAAAAAATAAAGAAGCCTTTCTTCTTTTTTGACAATGACGCGAAATTTACGGTTTTGAAGAGTCACGATATCGGAATCTATCCCTTTTTGAAATAACACTTTTAATGTTTCAGAAATTTCGTCAAGAGGACGACCGACCAGCTTGTCGTTCTTAAAATATGAAGCTAAAAATGGATTGACCCATTCCACGGCAAATTGATCGTTGATAAGCATAATGCCAATCGGCATCTTCATAAAAACTTCATCGCCAGCTTTTTTCAAACGAAACGTTAAATCAGAAATAGAATGTTCCAATTCCAATTTCAACCGTTTAACAGCATAAAAGAAAAAAAACAACAGACAACCTGCAACGATTGCGCTAATACAGCCAATCACCCAATTATAAAAAAACAGAAAACCGACCATTGCCGCTATTACGCCGATTAGTGCGTATAACGGGTAAAAGAATAAAGGTTTTTCAAAAAAACTCGGCATTTTATTCAGCTCCTTGCAAAAAGAACGAACCAAGACCTAACGTATTTTTTCGCGGAGATTAAACCCTAAATCAATGATTCCCAATATTCGTACTGGATAAAGAAGAATTGGCAAAATAAATGTTCCAATTACAATCAATACCGGCACTGCTTTCGAAAGTTTTTTCACATGACAAAAATAAAAAATAAAGGAAAACCCTTGAATTAAAAGCACAGTCTGTAAAACAAACACAATATTGTAAAGCGCGATATTTAAAAAAGATTCTTTAGGCAAATTGATAAGCATAAGGAGAGTGGCGATTAAATAATACCAAATAATACTTTTTGGAAATTTCCAGTCGCGGAAAGGGGTGATTGTTCCAACATTCAATTTTAATCTTTTTATAATTCCAATGTTCAATATATGTATAATCACGGCTAACATAAATGACACAATGACAAACATGCTCGGAAGCAAGTTCATTAATAAATCAAACTGCTCGTTCATTTGCTCCATCATTGTTTTTTTCATTTCTTCATCCATTGAAGGGAATGCGGCTAATGTTTCCCTTACTGAAGACTTGGTTTGTTGTATAACATCACTAAAAAGATCAACGCCCAAAAAAACAATTGATAACGCATAATCAAGAACGAAATTGATGAGCAATGAAATGGTGCCGCCTATTAACGCAAACAGCTGCCGTTTTTGACGATAAAAGTATGCCATTATGATACCTGTCACACTGAACATGAGCCCAATCGGCAGCGAAACGATGGAGCCGACCAAAAATGTCATCACGATTGATGCTAATAATAAAACAAAAGACTGCTTGATTCCGTGGCGGATACCGAAAATAATAAACGGCGTCGAAAGGAAAAATATTGATATAACGCTTAATATCGGAACATATAAAGTAATTAATAGAAAAACGGTATAAATAGCAACGAATATAGCACCTTCTGTTAAAACATTCGTACGTTTCACAGACTCACCTCAATCAAGACTCATACCATTATTTTAATCTAGACTTTTTAAACAATCAAATCATGGTTTCATTTAACGGACAAGAAAAAAGCAACAAGGGATTCACCTTGCTGCCTTCGAAATTTCTTATTTATCATCTGCAACATAAGGAAGCAATGCCATTTGACGGGCCCGTTTAATGGCAACTGTTAATTTCCGTTGATATTTTGCACTCGTTCCTGTTACACGGCGAGGCAAAATTTTTCCGCGTTCAGAAATGAATTTTTTAAGCAAATCAACATCTTTGTAATCAATGTGCGTAATGCCGTTTGCTGTGAAATAGCACACTTTCCGGCGTTTACCGCGGCCTCTGCGTCCAGCCATTACAATTCCTCCCTTCTTTACATTTATCTAGGCGTACAATCGGTTAAAATGGTAAATCATCATCTGAAATATCAATCGGTTGTCCATCATTAGCAAATGGATCATCGTCAAAGTTTTGGTGGTTCTGATTATTCCGGTTTGGATCAAATGGTGCACCGCCATATGGATTTGCATTTCCTTGATTTCCTGCAAAAAATCCCGAATTATTCCCGACTGCGGCACTCTTCGGTTCTAAAAATTGAACACTGTCCGCCACAACCTCTGTTACAAATACTCTTCTTCCCGTTTGATCTTCATAGCTGCGTGTTTGAAGACGGCCATCAACACCCGCAAGGCTGCCTTTTTTTAAATAGTTGGCTACGTTTTCCGCAGGACGCCGCCAAACGACACAGTTGATAAAATCTGCTTCGCGTTCCCCTTGCTGATTTGTAAAATTTCGATTAACTGCCAATGTAAAGGTTGCAACGGCTACACCGCTGGGCGTGTATCGTAATTCGGGATCTCTTGTAAGCCGACCGACCAAAACGACACGATTCATCATTTCAGAACCACTCCTAAAATGTCTTTTAAGATGATATTACCATTTTAACACGTATATTGGAACAAATTACTCTTCTTCTTTAACAATGATATGACGTAAAATATCTTCATTGATTCTTGCCAAACGGTTAAATTCTTCAACCGCTTGAGGTGAAGCTTGAACGTTTAAAATCATGTAAATACCATCTCGAAAGTCTTTAATTTCATAAGCGAGACGGCGTTTTCCCCATTCCTTCACCTCTGTAATCTCCGCACCATTGTTCACAAGAATGCCGTTAAAACGCTCAACTAGCTCTTTTTTAGCATCCTCTTCAATGTTTGGACGGATAATATACATAATTTCGTATTTTCTCATTCTCTTACACCTCCTTTTGGTCTTGACGGCCCAATTCGGGCAAGGAGTAATTATCATTACTCACAAACCAAAATTATAGCAAATTTTTATTGATCCCGCAACATTAGACATTGAATCGAAAATGAATAATATCTCCGTCTTGAACCTCGTAATCTTTTCCTTCCAATCGAACCTTTCCAGCTTCTCTTGCAGCAGCCATCGAACCTGCCTCAATTAAGTCTGTATAGGAAACTGTTTCGGCCCGAATAAATCCCCGTTCAAAATCAGAATGAATGATGCCTGCGCACTCAGGTGCTTTCATTCCTTTGCGGAACGTCCATGCCCGAACCTCTTGTTCCCCAGCAGTAAAATATGTGGCGAGTCCCAGCAAGCTGTAAGATGCTTTAATTAATTGATCTAAACCAGATTCTTGAATTCCAAGCTCCTGCAAAAACATTTCTTTTTCTTCCGAATCAAGCTCGACCATTTCAGATTCAATTTTTGCACATACGACAATTACTTCGGCATTTTCCGCAGCAACATATTTGCGCACTTTTTCCACATATTCATTACTTCCAGAGGATATATCTTCCTCACTAACATTTGCTACATAAAGTACAGGTTTAATGGTGAGCAAATGAAGCTGTTTTACATATTTCATCTGTTCTTCCGTGAATGAAACAGAACGGGCGGGCTTTTCATTTTCAAACGCTTCTTTTAACTTCATTAAAATTTCATATTCAAACATAGCTTGCTTGTCTTTTTGTTTTGCTATTTTGGCAACGCGATCGATCCGTTTATCAACTGTTTCCAAATCGGCCAAAATTAACTCGATGTTAATTGTTTCAATATCTGCAATCGGATCCACTTTTCCGTCAACATGCGTAATATTTTCATCATCAAAACAGCGAACAACATGGCAAATTGCATCCACTTGGCGAATGTGAGACAAAAATTTATTGCCAAGGCCTTCTCCCTTGCTTGCCCCTTTGACAATTCCTGCGATATCAGTAAATTCAAATGTTGTCGGAACCGTTCTTTTCGGCTTAAATAATTCTGAAAGCTTTTGCAGGCGATAATCAGGCACTTCAACAATTCCTACGTTCGGATCAATGGTGCAAAACGGATAGTTCGCACTCTCGGCCCCCGCTTGTGTGATCGCATTAAACAGCGTTGATTTTCCAACATTCGGAAGACCAACAATACCAGCAGTTAATCCCATGAATTTTCCACTCCTCTTTTTGTACGGACACTATCTCATCAACTAATCTTCACCCATTATAGATAGGAACAAGAAAAATGACAAGCTTTCATCCTCCAAATCGATCAGCTCTATAAAAAAAGACTGCCGATTTAAGGCAGCAGTCTTTCATTGTTGCTTCTCACTATGTTTTTCAATGACTTTTTTCATCTTTCTTACAAATTCTTTTCTCGGCATGAGAACACTATGGCTGCAACCTTCACATTTAATACGGATATCCATTCCCATTCGGATCACTTTCCAGCGATTTTCTCCGCAAGGATGAGGTTTCTTCATTTCAACAATATCATAAAGGTCAAATTCCTTGTTAACCATCTAAGCCGTCATCATCCCTTCCTTAAATATTCCATTTATAGCAAACATACAGTATATCTTTTTAGTTAAAGCGAAAAGCCATCTATACTTAGATGGCGCCATGATAGATTTATTTTAACAAGTTTTGTATTTGATTTGTACCTTTCATCAAGCCAATCCCATTTGAAGGTATAAACACTATTCATTTTTAGGTATAGAAAATTTAAATATTCCGTATACTGGTAATACTATTTCAGGGGGTGAATGGCCGATGAATGTAAAAACAAATTTTTTCCCTTATAAAAAAGAAAAAGAAAGAATCTTTTATCATCATACAGATGCTGTTACTAAATTATCACTAAAAATTGGAAGTCTTATACCAAAAGAACATCAAGATTCCATCGTCGTTTTATGCATTGGAACAGATCGTTCAACAGGAGATGCGTTAGGTCCGATAGTCGGGACGAAGCTAATGGAACAAAATTTAACTCATGTTCATATATTTGGGACTTTGAAATCTCCGGTTCATGCTGTCAATTTAGGAGAAACGATTGAGACGATAAACAATCAGTTCGAACATCCCTTCATCATTGCTGTGGATGCTTGTTTAGGTCTCTATCAAAACATTGGTTCTTTTCAAGTAGCGGAAGGTCCCTTAAAGCCAGGTGCAGCTGTCAACAAATCGCTTCCGGCGGTCGGAGACATGCACATCACTGGAATCGTTAATGTCAGCGGCTTTATGGAGTTTTTTGTTTTGCAAAATACGAGGCTCCATCTTGTTATGAGCATGGCTGACGTCATCTCAGCAAGTTTGATCAATGCCTTCAATTCTATAAGGGAATCTGAACAATCAAACGTATCGCTATTTCGAAGAGGATTTGAATTTTAGCTGTTCTTCAACATCAAGATGATACTTTTACATCCAACAGTTCTAAAATACGCACCAAATCTTCTTTCGAAAAAAACTCAATCTCTATTTTCCCTTTCTTCTTTTGCTGCTTAATGGAAACGGATGTTCCAAATTTTTCTCGTAAAAACGATTCTTGTTCACGTATAAAAGCATCTTTTTTCTCTATCTTTTTCTTTGTTTCACGTGAAACACTTTCATTCATCTGCTGCACTAACTGTTCTACTTGCCGGACATTTAAATTTTCTTTTAAAATTTTATTCACTAAATATTCAAGTTTCTCTTTTTTCTTTATGCCAAGCAATGTTCTCCCATGACCCATTGATAGCTTGCCTTCAGATATCAATGTTTGGACGAACGGTGGAAGGCTTAGGAGCCGCAAATGATTGGCAATATGCGGACGGCTTTTGCCAAGACGTTTTGCCAATTCTTCTTGTGTAATGCTCAAATGCTCCAAAAGCGATTGGTACGCTTTCGCCTCTTCGATCGGGGTTAAATCTTCCCTTTGCAAATTTTCTAATAGAGCGATTTCCATCATTTGCTCATCTGTCAACTCTTTCACAACTGCCGGAACTGTCTTAAGCTTCGCTTCTTTTGCCGCTCGATAACGGCGTTCACCGACTACAATTTCATAGCCTTTTATGCTCTTTCGGACTATCAGCGGCTGTAAAATTCCGTGCTGCAAAATGGATTGCTTAAGCTCTTCAATCGAACCAGGGTCAAATGTTTTTCTCGGTTGATAAGGATTTGGACGTAAATCCCCTATTTTAATATCTTGCACCACTTCTTCCTTATTCAGTTCTAAATTGGCAAAAAGTGCATTAATTCCTTTCCCTAATCCTCTAGCCATTTGCCACCACTTCCTTTGCTAATTCTAAATAAACCTCTGCTCCTTTGGATCTTGAATCATAAAGGATAATAGGCTGTCCATGGCTCGGTGCTTCACTAAGCCGCACATTTCGCGGAATAATGGTTTGATACACTTTGTCTTGAAAGTATTTTTTTACCTCATCAATTACTTGTATGCCTAAATTAGTCCGCGCATCAAGCATTGTCAGCAATACACCTTCAATCATCAAATCCGAATTCAAATGTTTTTGAACCAACCGAATAGTATTTAACAGCTGGCTTAATCCTTCCAAAGCATAGTACTCGCATTGAACTGGAATAATGACCGAATCCGAAGCCGTTAGCGCATTGAGTGTTAAAAGTCCGAGCGAAGGCGGGCAATCTATTAATATGTAATCATATTGCTGCTTCACTGGTTCAAGCGCTCTTTTTAATCGGACTTCACGGGAAATCGTCGGAACTAATTCAATTTCAGCACCTGCAAGTTGAATAGTTGCTGGAATCACATCAAGATTTTCAATCTGTGTTGTTTTAATGACTTTTTTTACATCTGCATCCTCTACTAAAAGATCATACACACAAAGGTCGACATCCGCTTTTTCAATACCAACCCCACTTGTCGCATTACCTTGAGGGTCTATATCGACTAATAGAACCCGCTTTCCTGTGTATGCTAAGCAAGCTCCGAGGTTAACGGAAGTTGTTGTTTTTCCAACGCCGCCTTTTTGGTTCGCTATGGAAATGATCTTACACACGGTGTCACCTGCTTTCTCCTACTTCAAATGTTCTATTGTATTTTATTTTATCACGAAAATGCTTAATTGTAGGTGATATCTTTTGGGATGTTTCACAAACTTTTTTCTTTTGTAGGTGGAAATGCTAGGAATTCATCCTTTTTTCGAAAAAAATAAAATATTGTCGTATTTCCCGGAAAATAATTTGTTGCTGTCGAACATTCTGTCCAAGTCTTTTTGCTAAGTTTTTTTCTAATAAAAAACTCTTCACGAAAAAGTGTGAAGAGTTATTTTGGAATTTTGATCGTTAATTGTATATAGTTTTCAAATTCTTCTTCTTTTGAATCTATTTTAACTCCTGTTTCAGCCACCATAGTCAAAGATTTCCGAATCGTATTCAAAGCAATTCTCGTATCTCTGCTGAAAGCTTTTCTTTTCGGTTTTTGCTTTTCTTCTTTTTGGTCTAACATTTTAACTACGCGATCTTCTGTTTGTTTAACATTTAACTGTTTTTCAATAATTTCGTTTAACAATTTAATTTGCAATTCATGATCTTTTAAAGGAATGAGTGCTCGCGCATGACGTTCCGTAATGGATTTGTTTAACAATGCCTCTTGAACTTCTTTTGGGAGCTTCAGCAGACGTAGTTTATTGGCAATCGTCGATTGTCCTTTTCCAAGCCTTTGAGCTAGCGCTTCTTGAGTCAGCTGATGGAGTTCAATTAATTTTGCATAAGCAACTGCTTCTTCAATGGCTGATAATTCTTCCCGCTGCAAGTTTTCAATTAAGGCGATTGAAGCGGTTTCTTTATCATTATAATTTTTTACTATAGCCGGAATTTCCATCCATCCAAGTTTTTTGACAGCTCTCCATCTTCTTTCCCCGGCAATAATTTCATACCGTTCATCCGTTTTTCTGACAACAATCGGCTGTATAATGCCATGAGTTCGGATTGTTTGCGCCAATTCATCAATTTTATCTTCAGAAAAAACAGTTCTCGGCTGAAATGGATTAGGGACGATCTCATCAACAGGAATATGCAAAATTTCTTCTTTTACATCTTTTTCTTCTTCAAAGTCCGTCACATCTTTTTCCCCAAAGCCAAATAATCGAGAAAAAGGATGCTTCATATGCTGACACCACCTTTAGAAACTACCAGCATTTATTAAATTTCTCGTTTTCTAGACAAATTTCCTGCTAAAAATGACAAACAAAAAATATTATTTTCAAACAAGTTACTCAATAGGCATTTTATTTGGTGTGCCGGGCTTCCTAGGATACTTTTTCGGAGTAGCACGATGTTTATGAATCACAATGATATTGCGCTGACTTTTTTCAATGGGCAATTGAAAGGAATGAATCGTCTGGACTTGTCCGCCAAATAATGAGATCGCTTTATTTGCCCCTTTTAATTCTTCTTTTACCGATTGAGCCTTCAATGCCAAAAAATCACCATTTACTTTCACGAGCGGGATACAAAGTTCACTTAGTACGGATAATCGTGCTACAGCCCTAGCTGTCACGATATCAAAAGATTCCCGAAATATTTTCTTTTGACCGAACGTTTCCGCACGATCGTGGTATAAAAAGACATTTTCCAAATTTAGTTGAGCAGTTAAATGCTCTAAAAACGTAATTCGTTTTTTCAAAGAGTCAACGATTGTCAACTGCAAATGAGGAAAGCAAATTTTCAGCGGAATGCCGGGAAAACCAGCACCCGCTCCAACATCGCAAACGGAAAGAGGTCTGTTAAAATCATAAAAAAAAGCAGCCGAAATAGAATCATAAAAATGTTTGATATACACTTCTGTCCGATCCGTTATGGACGTCAAATTCACTTTTTCATTCCATTCCGTTAGGAGCTTAAAATATGCTTCAAATTGTTCCAATGCTTGTGAGGAAAGTGAAATCCCTCTTTCCTCCAGCAACGTTTGAAACTGAATACTGTCCATCGCTCTATCCTTTCGTCTCCATTGTAATAAATCTCTTTATTCATTAGACACGCGGGCGATACGGCCTTGTTCCAAATAAACAAGTAAAATAGAAATATCCGCCGGATTGACGCCTGATATGCGTGAAGCCTGTGCAACTGATATCGGCCGAACCTGTTTTAATTTTTGCCGCGCTTCTGTTGCAAGTCCATTGATAGCGTCATAATCAATGTCTTCTGGTATTTTTTTGTTTTCCATGCGTTTTAATTTCTCTACTTGCTGCAACGATTTTTCAATATATCCTTCATATTTGATTTGAATTTCTACCTGCTCCACCACTTCTTTAGGCAAAGCTTCACTTTCGGTAAGCATTTTTATATGTTCATAATTTATTTCTGGACGCTTCAAAAGGTCTGAGGCACGGATGCCGTCTTTTAACGGACTTCCTCCGACTTCTTCAATCAGTTTTTGAGTCTGTTCATTCGGCTTGATAATGATGGAACGGAGGCGTTTTTTCTCATTTTCTATCGCTTCTTTTTTGGCCAAAAACTTTTCATACCGCTCTTTTTTAATCAAACCGATTTTGTATCCGAGTTCTGTCAAACGCAAATCCGCATTGTCATGGCGAAGGAGAAGACGGTATTCGGCTCTTGATGTTAAAAGACGGTATGGTTCGTTCGTTCCTTTTGTCACCAAATCGTCTATTAATACACCGATGTAAGCATCAGAACGGCTGAGAATGATCTCTTCTTTATTCAACGCTCTTCTAGCGGCATTAATACCGGCCATAATCCCTTGACCAGCTGCTTCTTCATATCCTGAAGTTCCGTTAATTTGTCCTGCCGTATATAAATTTTTCACTTTTTTCGTTTCTAGCGTCGGCCATAGCTGCGTTGGTACGATCGCATCATATTCAATGGCATATCCAGCTCTCATGATTTGTGCATTTTCAAGCCCCGGAATGGTAGATATTATACGGCGCTGTACATCTTCCGGCAGGCTTGTAGAAAGCCCTTGAACATAGACTTCTTCCGTATTACGGCCCTCAGGCTCCAAAAAGATTTGGTGGCGCGGTTTATCATGGAAACGAACAATTTTATCTTCAATAGACGGACAATAACGAGGTCCTGTCCCTTTGATCATACCAGAATACATGGGCGATCTGTGCAAATTTTCGTCAATGATTTTATGAGTTTCACTGCTTGTATACGTCAGCCAACAAGGAAGCTGATCGGTAATATATTTCGTTGTTTCGTAGGAGAATGCACGCGGCTCCTCGTCTCCAGGTTGAATTTCTGTTTTGCTGTAATCAATGGTTTTACTGTTGACTCTTGGAGGTGTCCCTGTTTTAAAACGAACAAGTTCGAATCCAAGCTTTTCTAAATGCTCTGACAGCTTAATGGACGGCTGTTGATTGTTTGGTCCACTTGAATAAGAAAGGTCGCCGATAATAATTCTTCCACGCAAAAACGTTCCTGTTGTTAAAACAACTGTTTTCGAACGATATTCGGCTCCTGTCTGCGTCACGATCCCTTTGCATATACCGTCTTCTACAATTAATTCTTCGACCATTCCTTGAAGCAATGTTAAATTTTCTTCCTGCTCCAGCGTCTTTTTCATTTCCCTTTGATATAAAACTTTATCGGCTTGTGCCCGAAGTGCACGAACAGCAGGTCCTTTTCCTGTATTTAACATTCTCATTTGAATATATGTTTTATCGATGTTTTTTCCCATTTCTCCGCCAAGCGCGTCAATCTCACGGACGACAATTCCTTTTGCCGGCCCGCCGATTGAAGGATTACATGGCATAAAAGCTACCATATCCAAATTAATGGTCACTACTAATGTTTTAGCACCAAGCCTTGCAGCCGCAAGACCCGCCTCACAGCCCGCATGACCTGCGCCAACCACGATTACATCATATTCACCGGCTTGATATCGCATCAAATTCACACCCTTTCCTATTTACCTAAGCAAAATTGCGAAAACAACTGATCAATTAAGCTTTCATGTACACTGTCGCCAATAATTTCGCCGAGGAGTTCCCACGTTCTTGTTAAGTCGATTTGAACAATATCGATTGGGACGCCTTGTTCTATTCCCTCTATAGCCTCTTCAACAGCTTTTTTGGCCTGAGATAACAACGCAATATGGCGTGTATTGGAAACATAAGTTAAATCATCTGCTTGAAGATCCCCTTTAAAAAACAAAGAACTGATCTGTTGTTCCAATTCATCGATCCCTCTATCTTCCTTTAAGGAAGTGGTCACAATTGGATTTCCATTGGCTAGCTTCTGCACTTCATCCATATCGATTTTCTTCGGCAAATCAGTTTTATTGACAATGACAATAAAATCCGTTCCCTTCACGGCTTCAAACAATTTTTTATCTTCTTCCGAGAGCTCTTCGTTATAGTTTAGCACAAATAAAATTAAATCAGCTTCTTTCAATACCTGTCGGGATCGCTCCACACCGATTTTTTCTACAATGTCTTCCGTCTCACGAATTCCAGCCGTGTCGATAAGACGGAGAGGGACACCTCTCACATTGACATATTCTTCTATTACATCCCTTGTCGTTCCTGGTATATCAGTTACTATCGCTTTATTTTCATGAACGAGTCCATTGAGCAAAGAAGATTTGCCAACGTTTGGCCGCCCAATTATAACGGTTGATAAGCCTTCCCTCAATATTTTCCCTTGGTTAGAAGTTGAAAGCAGTTTTTCAATTTCGTCTCGCACGTACGAAGCTTTTTCAATTAACATATTATGTGTCATTTCTTCGACATCATCATATTCGGGGTAATCGATGTTGACCTCAACATGTGCGAGCGTTTCAAGAATTTCCTGACGCAGCCGTTTGATGCGCTTTGAAAGACGGCCTTCCATTTGCCCAAGAGCAACATTCATTGCTTTATCGGTTTTAGCCCGAATTAAATCAATCACAGCTTCCGCTTGAGACAAATCAATTCTTCCATTTAAAAATGCTCTCTTCGTAAATTCTCCTGGTTCCGCCAAACGAGCGCCGTGCTTAAGAACTAGCTGCAAAACGCGGTTAACTGTTACGAGACCTCCATGGCAATTGATCTCAACAACATCTTCTCTTGTAAATGTTTTAGGCGCCCGCATGACAGAAACCATCACTTCTTCAACCATTTCTTGCGTATCGGGATCAATTATTTTTCCATAATGAATCGTATG
The DNA here is from genome assembly GCF_037965815.1 of Aeribacillus sp. FSL K6-2833. GTDB lineage: Bacteria > Bacillota > Bacilli > Bacillales > Aeribacillaceae > Aeribacillus > Aeribacillus composti. The sequence goes on from NZ_CP150189.1 coordinate 3,985,868, forward strand.
GGTTGGAACATCTTTTAATTGTTTCTTTGCAGGGCTTTGAAAAATGCGATCCGCAATGTCCACCGCCTCATCGCCGCTTAAGCGGACAATCGCAATGGCTCCCTCTCCCATCGGGGTGGAAATTGCTGCTATTGTATCAAATTCCATTGTCTCACCTCGCTTTTTGTTGCGATCTATCATAAACCAATCCGGCAGTTGTTTTCATTCACCAAAGTTTAAAAATACCATATAGTCTAGAAAAAAGAAAAGCACAATGTTTATCCACAAAAAAATTATCTAATTTATTATTTTAACTTATCCACATGTTCATAACAATATTTCGCTACTTTTCACTTATTCACAATACCGTAACGTTTAAGAAACAAGCCAGATAATCTTCCATGGGGTTAGATCTGCATGTCTCGTAATTCAAAATAATGAAAAACGAAATGATTTGATAACTGGAGAAACAGCTTAAAAAACTGCTGGGCTTGAAAAATCAAAGAGGTACCAAAAAAGTTGAAGAGTCTTTAATAGAGGTTGACAGAAACCGAAAATTCCTTTTTAAAGACATCAATTTGGAGGCTAAAAAAAATGATGAATTGGCTTTCCAATTCATCAAAAAACTTATTTTGGTGCGATGACGACATATCGATTGGGCTCTGTTCCGACTGAATACGTTTGAACCCTTTCATCTTCCATTAACGTTGAATGAATGATTTTTCTTTCAAAAGAAGGCATGGGCTCCAAAGAAAATTCCTTATTTGTTTTTACAACTTTATCTGCCAATTTTACCGCCAATTGAGTCAAAGTCTCTCGGCGCTTTTCACGATAATTTTCAGCATCCAAAATAATGGGTACGTAATCGGTTGACGTTTTATTCGCTACAAGCTGTGTCAAATATTGCAAGGAATTTAACGTTTGTCCTCTTTTTCCAATTAGAATTGCCAAATTTTCCCCTTTAATATTAAAATACGCTGTTTTTTCTTCAAGTTTAATATCAACGGAAGCTGTAATTCCCATTTCTTTTATAACCTGCTCAAGGAAATTTTTCGCCTCGTCCAATGGATTAAGGTCCGTATTCTCGTTCCATTTTAACAAAGCACCCGTCAATTCGCTTGTTTCCTTTAATTTCACATGGACAATGGCAGGTTTTTGGCCAAATATCCCAAAAAGCCCTTTTTTTCCTTCATCGATAATTCGAATATCCACTTGTTCCTGCTCAACATTTAATTCTTTTAAGGCTTTCTTCACAGCATCCTCAACGGTCTGTCCAGTAGACGTTATTTCTCTCACTTTTGAGCTCCTCCTGCCTTTTCAGAAGCTTTGCGTATATCTGAACCTTTGATCACAAGAGTTTGGACAATCATAAAAATATTTCCGACTACCCAATAAAGTGATAAAGCTGCTGGGAACGACACCGCAAAAATGACAATCATAATCGGCATCATCCAAAGCATTGTTTGCATTTGCGGATTTATGTTTTCTGTTCCTGCCATCATTAATTTTTGCTGAACAAATGTCAAAATGCCTGCTAAAAGAGGTAGAATAAAATAAGGATCTCTCTCACCTAGATCGAACCATAAAAAGCTGTGTTCAGCAATTTCCCGGGTTCTCATAATGGCATGGTAAAATCCAATTAAAATTGGCATTTGAATTAATAGTGGTAAACAACCGGCAAGAGGATTAACACCATGCTTTTGAAATAAAGCCATTGTTTCTTGTTGAAGCTTTTGCTGTGTTTTTTGGTCTTTCGAACTGTATTTCTCACGCAGCTTTAAAATTTCCGGCTGAATTTCCTGCATGGCCTTTGAATTTTGAATTTGTTTGATCATTAACGGCAAAATCGCTAATCGAATTAAAATGGTTACGATGATAATGGATAAACCATAATCATTTCCAAATAGCTGCGCAAAATATGTAATTAACCAAGAAAGCGGATAAACAATGTACTGGTTCCAAAAACCTTCACTGTCTTTTGTAATCGGTTCATTTATTTCCGTACACCCGGACAAAACAGATGCTAGTCCAAGAATAGCCAGCAATAATACTATTCGCTTCTTCAAAAAAACTTCCTCCTAACAAATTCTATATATCATAATTAAAAATAATCCGTTTCCATTCAAAAAGTATTTTACCATCTTTTTTGTAAAATTGCTTTTGATTTCTTAATGATTTTTTGTCTGATAAATGTTCATTTTTATAAAAAGATGAACAAGACTTTTTTTTACCTCATGATAATTCATTTGCGCAGACGGTTTCCTCGCAATAATAATATAATCCTTCCCTTTAGCGATATTGTCCTTCTCTTCTAAAAATACTTGACGAATCAAACGTTTTACTTTATTCCTCGTCACGGCATTGCCAATTTTTTTACTGACAGACAGCCCGATCCGAAAATCTTTTATATCCGGCTGATCAAGCATATAAATAACGAACTGTCTGTTCGCCATTGACTTTCCTTTTTGAAATACTTTTTGAAAGTCCTTATTTTTTTTTATCCGGTTCCTTTTTTTCATTCTATTCACTCCGACTCTCCGATTTACTCGAGAGATCAAGTAACTTCATTTTGTGTAAAAAAGACCACTGACTTTTTTTCAGTGGTCTACGCTGATAATACTTTTCTTCCTTTACGGCGTCTCCGAGCTAAAACCTTTCGACCGTTTTTTGTGCTCATCCGGCTGCGGAATCCGTGAACTTTGCTGCGTTTTCTTTTATTTGGTTGATATGTTCTTTTCATTCTATGACACCTCCCCGAGGATTAACTCTAAAAAGACAGTCTTTCTAATTATAGTAAAGGAATATCCTAATTGTCAACTAAGGTCCATTGTACTATCGGCAAACAACATTGTGGATATTTTTTTATAAAAAATACAGTTTTACAGCAATTATCGACATTTTTTTCACACATTTATCGACATGTGAATATTTTTTTCAACAGCATGTTGTCTTGTGGATAAACTTTCAAAACCCATTGCAACACATAGGTTATTTTGATATGATATTTGTGTTTTACCTCTGAATATCTTTCATTTATCATTATATTATCCACACATTGTGGATAAATTGTGGAAAGTTGTTAACGGCCCTGTGAAGGAAGTTTTCCACACTCTCTGAATTTTGTAGAAAAGTTATTTTTCTACTATATTAAATATTTTTGTGCAAACATATGTGGAATGCATATTTATTCATTGTTCATTTTTTACAGCCGATGTAAAGGAGGGTGACCCCAAAGAGCCATGGAGAACATAGAGGACTTGTGGAATCGGGTGCTTGCCGAAATTAAAAAAAAGGTCAGTAAACCGAGCTTTGATACCTGGCTAAAATCTACAAAAGCACACGCTTTACAAGGTGATTTGCTCATCATTACTGCTCCAAATGAATTTGCGAGAGATTGGTTGGAATCCAGATACCTGCATTTAATCGCGAACACAATATATGATTTAACAGGAGAAGAAATCGGTATAAAATTTATCATTCCGCAAAATTTGACAGACGATGAATTTATGCCTAAAGCCCCCATTAAAACATCGCCAAAAAAAGGGGAAGAGACAAATGAATTTCCCCAAAAC